>JANNQK010000275.1:0-5336 GCA_031400715.1 Actinomycetes bacterium
ACTTCCACCGTAATATTGGTGGTGGTGGTGGTTGGCAGGGGGGCGGCCACCTTCCTGGGGGGTGGGTTGGCCTCCCCCCGCGACCCGCGAGGCATGCTGCCCGTGGCCCTTGCGATCGGTGGCGTGCTCGCGGTGGCCACGGTTCCACTCATCCGGCTGTTCGGCCCGGGTCTCGACGGTGGCATCGCCTCGATCGTGTTCCTCGCCGGCGTGTCGTTCCTGTTGCCCTCGGCGGTCCTGAGCTCGGTGTCGCCGATGGTCGTGAAGATCTGCCTCGACTCGGTCGAGCACACCGGACAGGTCGTCGGCCGCCTGTCGGCCATGGGCACCGCCGGATCGCTGGTTGCGGTGTTCGTCACCGGGTTCGTGTTCGTGGCTGCGTTCCCCACCACGCCCGTGATCATCGGTCTCGGCGTTGCGCTCGTCGCCATGGGTGGGGTGCTGTGGTTCGTGTTGGACAGGCCGACATCGTCCGATGCAGCAATCGGGCTGGTGATCGCTTTGGTCGGCTCCGCGGGGTTGGCCGTGACCGCCGGCACTCCGTGCGACGTGGAGAGCACCTACTTCTGCGCAGTCGTGCAGGTGGACCCGGATCGCCCGACGGGGAGGGTGCTCGTGCTGGACGACCTGAGGAACTCCTACGTCGACCTCGACGACCCCACGTACCTCGAGTTCTCGTACGCCCAGATCATGGGCGACGTGATCGAGTCGATCGCCCCAGGAACGGACTCCATCGCCGCGGCGCACATCGGCGGTGGCGGCTTCACGATGCCGCGCTACATCGACGCGACCCGGCCCGGTTCGACGAACGTGGTGTTCGAGCTCGACCCGACGATCGTCGAACTGGCAGAAGACGAACTGGGGCTCGTGCTGACCGCTGCGCTCACCGTGCGCACGGGGGACGCCCGCGTGAACCTGCGTACGTTGCGGGCAGGTTCACGCGACCTCGTGATCGGCGACGCGTTCGGAGGCGAGGCCGTGCCGTGGCACCTCACCACGGCCGAGTTCGTCCGTCAGATCCGTCAGGTGCTGCGGCCCGGTGGTGTGTACGCCCTCAACCTGATCGACTTCGGTGATCGTGGCTTCGCTCGAGCCGAGGCCGCCACGTTGCGGGCGGTGTTCGAACACGTTGCCGTGATCGCTCCGCACGGCCGCCTGGAGGGTTCCGCGGGCGGCAACTTCGTGCTCGTCGCCAGCGACGACCCGCTGCCGCTCGCCGCGATCCAGGCCCGAAACACCTCACGCGGCGACGACGACACCGTGCTCGGCGATGCGGCCGGGCTCGACGAGTTCGTCGGCGACGCGAGGACCCTCACCGACGAGCGGGCACCCGTCGATCAGCTGATCACCCCGCAGGCCTGACCCCGCAGCGATCCCGCAGCGATCCGGCCGCGATCCGGCCGCGATCCGGACAGATGGCTCCCGTGGTCACGTACAGTGAGCGTGGCCCTATGCTCCGCGCGAACGCGACTGGTCCATTCAGCCCATCTCGTCGTTGCGGTCGGTCGCCGTGCGACATCCGATGGTTCACTCCTCGCATGAGCGCTCGGAGGCCGTCACCACCGAACTGCGTCACCACCGACCTGCATGGCCGCCGTTCGAGCTGGTGCATCGGGGTCGACAGCAGCACGAGGGACGAGAACGTTCGGATTCCGACATCCGCTGCCTCGCTCGGCAACGTACTCACCGGGTCAGCAAGCTGATCGGACGACGCGATGACCGAGTACACCTTCCGCTTCCCGCCCGCCGACGCTCTCGACGCGATCCTCGATGCAGCCCATCCCCGCAGGGTTGCTGCGTCGGCATGGGCTCGCGATCACCTTGCAGTGGGAAGCGTCGATCGGACGACGTGGGCGCGTTGTGGCGATGCCGGACTGTTCGGGCTCCTCGTGCCCGAACACAACGGGGGATGCGGTTGTACCGCGGTCGAGGCCTTGCTGACCTTCGAGGGGCTCGGCTACGGCTGCGAAGACGCAGGACTCGTGTTCGCGCTCGCAAGCCAAGTGTTCGCGTTCGGCCCGGCCTTCAACAGCGGCGCGAACGATGATCAACGCTCCCGGTTCCTGCCCGGCATCCTGGCAGGCACCACGTTCGCGTCGTTCGCGATGAGCGAGATCGACGCGGGATCCGACTCCTCGGCGATCACGACCACCGCGACCCGTGTCGACGGCGGCTATCGACTGGACGGCGTGAAGACGTGGGTGACCCTCGGCCCAGTGTGCGATCTCGCGATCGTGTTCGCCACCACCGACCCGGCGAAGGGTCGCTGGGGCATCACCGCCTTCCTCGTCGAGACAGACCAGCCCGGGGTCACCGCATCCGCACCGATCGACAAGTTCGGCCTCATCTCGTCGCCATTCGGCATGTTGGAGCTCGCCGGCTGTGTCGTTCCGGAGGCGAACCGTCTCGGGCCCGAAGGGGCCGGCGCAACGTTGTTCTCGTCGGCGGTCGAGGCCGAACGCGCCTACCTGTACGCCGCTCAGGTGGGCGCCACGCAGCGGCTGCTCGAGCACTGCGTCGAACGAGCGCGCACACGCCGCCAGTTCGGCCAGCCCATCGGCGCGAACCAGGCCGTCAGCCATCCGTTGGCCGACCTTGCCATCCAACTCGAGATGGCGCGACTCTTGATCTACAAGGCGGGCGCTCTCGCCGACACCGATCGATCCGTCACCCTCACCGCGGCCATGGCCAAGGTGCAGGTGAGCGAGACCGCCATCCAGGCAGCCCTGCGAGCGTTCCAGCTCTTCGGCGCCGAGGGCTACACCACCGCAGCAGGACTCCACACCTACCTCCGCGATGCGGTGGGAGGCATGGCCTACTCGGGCACATCAGACATCCAGCGAAACATCATCGTGCGGCTGCTCGGCGCAGACCGCCCGTCACGACGGAGCACACCATGACCCATTCAGTTCAACACCGAGGCGTCTGGTTCCGACGCTGCATCGCCGTCGCCCTCGCCGTGATCGGCGTCGCCGCAGTTGCGCCGACCGGAGCGTCGGCTCATGCGGGCAACCAGTCGTACCTCTATCTCGACATCACCGACAGAGCGGTCGGCGGGCGGGTGGAGATGCCCATGCAGGACGTCAAGGACGTGCTGGGCATCGATCTCCTGGAAGGCGGCGGCGATCTCCTCGACGACATCGAAACGGCGACGCCGGCACTGCAGGCGTACGCAGGCGATCACCTCTCGTTGGGGGCGAACGGCGAGACATGGCCGATCACCTTCACCACGGTCGAGCCGTTGGCGTACGACCCGCTCGAGCCGAACCGGAACTACATCTTCATCAACTTCGTGGTGGACATCGAGTTCGAGACCGTTCCTCGCTTGCTGGACGTGACGTTCGACCCGTTCTTCGACGACATCCGCGACCGCGACGGTCTGTTGCTGATCGCCAACGACGTCCAGGCTGGTGTGGTCGACAACGTCGAGGAGGTGTTCGTCCGCTTCACGGCCGACTCCCGATCGCAGCAGGTGTCGCTCGACGACACATCGTGGACGAAGAACCTCAACGCGTCGATCGAGCTCGGGGTCGACCACATCAAGACCGGTCCCGACCACATCCTGTTCATCTTCGTGCTGTTGCTCCCCGCAGTGCTCGTCTTCGGTGCCCGCCGTTGGCAGCCTGCGGTGTCGTTCAAGGCCGCGCTGTGGCGCATCATGAAGGTCGCGTCGATGTTCACCCTGGCCCACACGATCACCTTCACGCTGGCGGGCCTCGACCTGCTGCCGTTGCCTCCGTCGAAGCTGATCGAGGGCATGATCGCCCTGTCGATCGCCGCAGCCGCGATCCACAACCTCACGCCCGTGTTGATCAACAAGGAGTGGGCGATCGCGTTCGGCTTCGGTCTGTTCCACGGCATGGGATTCGCGTCGCTGGTCGGTGGACTCGAGACGAGCCGCAGCGTGCAGCTCATCTCGCTGCTGGGCCGCAACATCGGCATCGAGATCGGACAGGTGATCGTCATCCTGGCGGCGTTCCCCGTGCTGTTCCTGCTCCGTCGCACCCGTGCGTACTTGCCGCTGTTCAAGGTGGCATCGGTCGGTCTCGTGGTGGTCAGCCTCGGATGGATGTACGAGCGGTTGCTCGAGCACGACCTCGGCATCAACGATGCGATCGCGCCGTGGCTCGACGTGCAGAAGGCGGCCGTGCCGCTGATCATGATCACCTTGCTCGCCGCCGGCTATCAGTACTTCGAGAAGTCGAAGGGCCGGCTGCTGCCCGTGTTCACCGACGACAGGCTTGTCGACGTGCAGGTGCCCGATCGCGATGCGGAGACCGTCGGTGCGTGAGCTGCTCGCCAACGACCTGACCGACCTCCCGGCCCTCATCGAGCGAGCTGCCGTGGTTCGACCATCGGCCGAGGCCGTCGTCGGATCTGCGCGCCGATGGACCTGGGCCGAAGCACATGCAGCGGTGGTGCACATCGCCGCCGAACTGCATCGCACCGGTGTGAGCCCCGGACAGCACGTGGCGGTGCATCGGACGAAGACCGCCGAGTCGTTGCTCGCCGTCTGGGGCGTGCTGCATGCCGGAGCGGTCGTGGTGCCCGTCGACGCGCAGTTGGCACCCGACATCACCGCAGAAATGTTCGAGCGGGCCGAGGTGGTCGCCGCACTGGTCGACCAACGCACCAGCAGGCGACTGCCGACGGGGATGTCCTCGCTCGACGTCTCGGCCCTCGTCGCCGCGGCACCGGCCACGGCTTCCATCGGTCAGCGCACGGCGCGCTCGCTCGCAGACACGGCGTACCTCATCTTCACGTCCGGGTCGACAGGTGTGCCCAAAGCGATCGTGCACACCCATGCGAGCGCGCTCGCCTACGCGGCGCTGGTCGTCGACACCTATTCGTTGGCGCCGACCGACCGCGTGGCCGGCATGTCGCCGATCCACTTCGACATGTCGACGCTCGAGCTGTACGCGGCGCCGCTCGCGGGCGCGACCGTCGTGGTGATGGACGAGGCGGTCATGAAGTTCCCGGCGTCGTTCTCCCAGCGGTGCGCGGCCGAGCGCGTGTCCGTCTGGTACACCGTTCCGTACTTCCTGCAGCAGGTCGCATCACGAGGCGCGCTCGATCAGCACGACCTGTCCACACTGCGATGGTTGCTGTACGGCGGCGAGGCGTACAGCCCCGCGGCCCTCGATGCGCTGCTCGAGCAGCTCCCGGCCGATGTCCGCATCTCCAACGTGTACGGACCTGCCGAGGTGAACCAGTGCACCGTGTGGAACTTCACCCGCGACCAGCTCGACGTGACCGCCAGTGACGTACCGCTCGGCGAGGGCTGGGCCGGAGCGCGTCTGGCCGTGGTCGACGACAACGGACTGCCCGTCGCCGAT
>JANNQK010000276.1:0-4433 GCA_031400715.1 Actinomycetes bacterium
GCCGGGTCTCGGTTGCGGGCAACGAGTGCAAACGCAAGCCGACGGTTCGAAGAACGTGCCCCGGTGCTGGCTGGTGATCGTGCCTCGTGGCGATGCAGACGATGAGAACATCGGGGCAACACCGTTCGAGACGAGTGCAGACCAGGCCGGAGTCCAGACCTCGCCTTTGATGCCCGGCGTATGGGAGAACCGCATCGCAGTGCCGCTCGAGTTCAAGCCGTTGGACTCGCCCTGCGACCTCGCCGCCTCCGAACGCAGGATCGTCGGGTCCGAACTCGCGCAGGCGGCCGTGTCGAGCTGGCAACCCGTGCTGTGCTCGACGGACACCTTGCCCCCGTATTCGTTCGCACCGGTGGGCGACGCTGCTGCACGCCAGCAACTGTCGTCGTCGGTGCCCGGCGGCCCCGGCATGGTGCTGGTGTCTCGACCCCTGTCTGCCGCGGCCGAGGACCCCAAGAGCCCCGCTGTGTACGCGCCAGTGAGCGCTGCTGGCCTCGTGATCGGCTTCAACCTCGAACGCATCGTCGTGTCCATTCGTGAAGTTCCTGCCGAAGAGAAGTTGCTCACCGGACTTCGCGTCGAACGGCTGAACCTGACGCCACGGTTGATCGCCAAGCTCCTCACCCAGTCGTATCGATCGCAACGGAACATCAACGGTGTGGTGGCGAAGGACGACTGGGCGGCGAAGAACTCCGAGAACCTTCTGAACGATCCGGACTTCGTGCGCTTCAATCCGGAATTCGAGTACCTCCGTGCCGATGAACGTCGTACCGGCGGGCTGCAACTCCCGTCGGGCAGCTTCGATGCGGCATCGCAGGTCTGGGCATACATCTTCGCTGATCCGGAGGCGACGGCGTGGATGAAGGGTGCTCCCGACGAGTGGGGCATGAGGGTGAACCCCGTCTTCGCCGCCGACCCGAGCATCAACCCGTTGGGCATCACGTTCGGCGAGCCCTTGCCGAACTCGTTCCCGAAGTCGGACCCTCTCTGCTATCAGGCACCCAAGCTTGCGAACAATGTCGTGCCCCCAGCGCTGTGCGGCACCGATTGGGTGCCCTACACGCGCAACTTTGCAGAGGCCGCCTCGAACGTGGGCAACGGAAGCGACCCCGCTCGACTCGCAGCGAATCCGTTCGCCCAAACCGCGACCGACCACTGGAAACGGGAGCCACCCGCGGCGTCGGGCGAACGAGGCATGCTCGCGATCACCGACACGGCATCAGCGGCGAGGTTCGGTCTGCAGACGGCTGCGCTCAGTCAGGCCGGCGACAACGGGACGAGCCGCACCTTCATCGCTGCGAACGTCGAGACGCTCACTGCCGGTGTCGCCACCATGAAGCCGAAGGCATCGCCGAAGTTTCTGGAGCCCGACCCGACGTCTCGTGCCGCCAACGCCTATCCCTTGGCGACGCTCACGTACGCCGCGATCAAGCCGCTGTCGCTCGATGAGTCCGCCCGAAGCGAGTACGCCTCGTTCATCGAGTACGCGAGCACGACCGGCCAGGTGCCCGGATTCGATTTCGGTGAGCTTCCACCTGGCTATGCCCCACTTCCCACAGCGCTCGTCGAACAGGCCGCGGAGACCGCCAAGGTCGTCCGGACGCCGTCGCTGATCGTGCTTGCCTCCGACCCGACGGCGCCGACCACGACCGCACCTCCGGTCGGCTCGGCGACACCGTCAGCAGGCGGGGCATCATCGCCCCAGGTGGTTTCGAACGGTGGGACGAGCACCTCGCGTCCCACCTCGACCGGCTCGAGCAGTCGTCCGACCAGCAGTGGGAACGGTGTCGTCCAGCCGATCGAGACACCGCCGAGCACGGAGGTGCCAGTGAGTACCGTGGAGGTCACGTCTTCGGAGGTGCCGGCCACCACGGTCGTGGTCGAGGCTGCACCACCGACGACGGTTGCGGCGCCGTCGTTGACCCCCGGATTTGCGGTCGCCCGTACTCGCTACATCGTGGTCGGCCTCGGCATCCTCGCGCTTCTCGCGGCCCTGTTCGCGCTCGAGATCACCAAGCGCACACGTCGGATGCCCGCAGGGGACGACGACGCGGCGGAGGCTCCGCAGCCCGCCCACGCGCCGGTGGAACTCACCCTCACGAAGCAGACCGTCGATGCGTGACTCAGCAGCGATCATGCCTCGTCGTCGCATGTTTGGACGTTGCATTGTTGCCACGGCCATCGGTGGGGTCGCCCTGGCCGCTCCTTGGTGTGTCGCGGTGGCCGCGACACAACAGTCGTCCGTGCCCGAAACGGTGCCCGAAACGGTGCCCGAAACCGTACCCGAAACGGTGCCCGTGCCGACCCTGGCTGACCCGCCCGTCGACGAAGGCGCAGCCGAGATCATCACGCCTCAGGGCGAACCGATGACCAGTGGTGGGAGCACCACGCTGTTCAGCCTGCGGTTGCCCGACCAGGCTTCGTGCCCGGGCGACAGTGCGTCGGGGAACTGGTTGGTGCAGAGCTTCCTGATCCCGGCCGGTGACGACCCAGGGGCCATCAAGTATGGGGTCGCCGGCCCGGAGGGCTCGCAGTTCCCCTTGTACGCGTTCGACTCGCGGCCCTATGCACACCAGAACACACGTGTCAGCTCGCCGCCAGACGCCCCTGGCGTGATCCCGCAGTCGCCGGGGTTCAACTTCGCGGTCTTCGCTCCCGGCGATGTGCCGGCGGGGGACTACACGGTCGGCATCGCATGCACGTACTACCGGCAGACCGCCTGGTACTGGGACACCGAGATCGTGATCGAAGCGAACGCTGACGATCGGCCGGCTCAGCTCACATGGCGGGTGCCGGACGCGGCCCCGTTCGAACCGCCGAGCGACGGGTCGACGACCCGGAACCTGACCATCGCCGGCATCGCCCTGGCGCTCGCCGCCGCCGCAGTGCTGCTGTGGCAGAGCCGGACTGCCTCCAGCTCGACCTCCCCGTCTTCCTCCCCGTCTTCCACGAAGGACCGATCATGAACAACCTCTCACCAACCGCTCGCCGAACCTGGCGCGACGTGTGCCGGGGTGGTGCCGCTCTGTCGGCCGTGATGCTGGGACTGAGCGTGATGACCGCGCTCTCCGCCAACGCGCTGCCCGCTGGCACGGCACCCACGCCGGGGCAGACGATCTCGCCGGCGTCGGGCACCGCCTCGACGGAGATCACGCTTGCACTCGTGGGGCCCAACAACCTCTGCCCAGGCGATACCGCCACGGACAACTATCGGTGGAACATGTACATCGCCGCGGCTGGTGTCGATGCAGCGACGGTCGTCTGGACGCCGGGGACAGCAGGCGCTCCGACTCTGGTACCGGCGAGCACGTCATTCCTGCAGACCATGTTCTCGAGGGGCAACGGGTCGCCTCAGCTGAGCAAGAACACCGCGGTGACGACGGGACAGATCACCGGAACCGTTGCGGTCGACTTCTTGACGAACACCGTTCCTGGCAACGGTGTCTACAACGTCGGATATGCCTGCTCGAAAGCGCCCGCTCTCGGTCAGCCTGGGCAGACGGAGCGCTTCTGGCGGACGCAGATCACCGTCACCAACTGGGTGAACGCAACGACGTTCGACTGGGCCGAGACCACGGGCGCCGTTGCGACCACCACGACGGTTGCGGGAGCCACCACCACCACGACGGTCGCAGCTGCCACGACCACGACGGTCGCGGGAGCCACCACCACCACGACGGTGCGCCCGACGACCACCACGGTCGCAGGTGCCACAACCACGACGGTTACGGGCGGCACGACCACGACAACACTGGTGGCGAGCGCCGTCCCGACCACGTTGGCATCCACGTCCGGCGGGTTCAACTCGGGCGGGTTCAACTCCGGCGGGGGTACCACGACCGGCAACATCCCCGTGACCGGCCCGAAGAAGACGGTGGCGATCGTGGTGTGGGCGATCCTGTTGCTGGTGTTCGGACGCATGGCGATCTTGATGGCCCGTCCGATCCGGGTGTTGCCCGCGGACTCTCGATGACGGCGAGCGCGATCGTGCTGCGCACGAAGTCGATCCGCCCCGGCGGTGGCAACGTGCCGAGCCAGCGGGCATCGGCTCCTCAGGGGCATCCCGTGCCGCCGCTGGGACCCAGGCTGCAGTTGGCGCGTTCGGTGCTGATCGTCACCGTCGTGCTGTCGGTGTCGTCGTTGCTGCATCTCGGTTTCGTGAGCTCACTGCAGCAGCGCGCTGCGCAGGGTCGGTCGTACGACTCGTTCCGAGCCGAGCTCGCTCGGGGCACAGCGCCGATCGGCCCGGCCGATTCAGAAGGAGTGGAGCTCGATCTCGGTCGACCGGTCGCGTACCTGGAGATCCGCTCGATCGGGCTCGAACAGGTGGTCGGAGAGGGCACGACTGCCGAGGTGCTGTTCGACGGCCCCGGTCACCGTCGTGACACGCCGTTGCCAGGGCAGGTGGGCACCAGCGTTCTGTTCGGCCGGAG
>JANNQK010000277.1:0-2688 GCA_031400715.1 Actinomycetes bacterium
CCCGAGGCGCCTGCGTGGGTCGGTCTCGAAGACGGTTCGCTGACGTTCGAGAACATCGCCACCGAGCTCGAAGGCACGTTCGTCGTCGGCACGGCGCCGGCCGCGGGTAACGCCCCCGACGCGGAGCCCTGATCGCCGCACCGGTCGTCGCTCCGATGGGATCGCCCGCCGATGTGCTGGTCATCGGAGGCGGCCCTGCAGGAGGGGCTGCCGCTGCGTGGCTCGCTGCCTGCGGCCACGATGTCGTGGTGGTGGAACGACGGGTCTTCCCTCGTTCCAAGGCCTGCGGCGATGTGCTCACGCCTCGGGCGGTGCGCCAACTGTGCGATCTCGGCCTGGCCGACCAGCTCGACCAATGGCACCCGCTCGTCGGCGTGTCGGTGGTGCATCGTGACCACCGACTGAGCCTTCCGTGGCCCGAGCACCGAGGAGAGCACCCCCAGGCGATCGCGGTCCGGCGCCGCGATCTCGATCTCGTCGTGCTCGAACATGCGGCGTCCCGCGGCGCCACCGTGCGCTACGGGCACGAGGCGGTCGAGCCGATCGTGGAACGCGGGTTCGTGCGTGGCGCTGTCGTGCGCACTCCGAGCGGCACCATGCAGGCGATCGCGGCCCGATACGTGATCGTGGCAGACGGCGCCAACAGCCCGTTCGGCCGCACCCTCGGCACGTTCCGGACCCGCCACTGGCCCTTCGCTGCAGCGATTCGCTCGTACTGGCCGTCGCCGCGGACCGGCGACGACCATCTGGAGATCGGCCTCGATCTCACCGACCGCGTCGGTCAGGCCCTGCCGGGATACGGATGGGTCTCCCCGGTCGGTGACGGTACGGTGAACATCGGGGTCGGACTGCTCAGCACGGCGCGCGACTTCAGGGGCATCAACGTCGCCCACCTCCTCGATTCGTACGTGGCCGACATCGCAGAGCGATGGCAGATCGAACCGTCGGAAGCAACCGGCGTCGTCCGTGTCGGAAGGGTGCCCATGGGAGGTTCGGTGCAGCCGACCGCCGGCCCGACCTTCCTGGTGGTCGGAGACGCGGCCGGCGTCGCGAGCCCCTTCACCGGTGCGGGCATCGATGCCGCCTACGAGACCGGACGAATGGCTGCCGACGTGGTGCACGAAGCCCTCACCACCGCCGGACCGACCGCCTTGCAGAGCTACCCGCGCCTGGTGGCCGACACCTACGCCGAGCAGTACAAGCTCGCTCGTCTGTGGGGCCGATTGCTCGGCCAACCCTCCGCGATGCGACGAGTGACCGGCGCTGCAGTGCGGTCACAGCTCGTCGGTGAGACGCTGCTGCGCATCATGTCGGGCGCTCTGCGCCACGACGAGTTCGGTGCACCCGAGACCGTGGCCCGGCTCGCGACGACGATGCTGCAGGTCGCCCCCGACGCCTGAGGTCAGGCCGCGACCTCCGCCCGTCCCGGCACGCGCGCGGCGATGGCCGCCATCGGATCCGACAGCTCCCGCCGGTCGATCACGTGGTCGACCAGTCCATAGGCGACCGCCTGCTCGCCACGGACGATGTAGTCGCGATCGAGATCGGCCAGGAGTCGCTCACGGGTCTGACCGGTCGCCACGTGCAGGATGTCGATCATCCGCGATCGCATCTCGACGACCTCGGCGACCTGGATCTCGAGATCGCTCGACTGGCCCTGTGCGCCCCCATGGGGTTGGTGGATGAGCACCCGGGAGTTGGGCAGCGCGTAGCGTTTGCCGGGCGCACCGGCAGCCAGCAGGACCGCAGCCGCCGACGCGGCCTGACCCACACAGATCGTGACGATGTCGGGTGCGACGAAGCGCATCGTGTCGTGGATCGCGAACAACCCCGTCATGTCCCCGCCGGGCGAGATGATGTACAGCTGGATGTCCTGGCCGGAGGCCTCCGACTCGAGGTGGAGCAGCTGGGCGACCACCAGGTTGGCAACCTGGTCGTCGATCGCTTGCCCGAGGAAGATGATGCGGTTGGCGAGCAAGCGTGAGTAGATGTCGAAGGCTCGCTCGCCCTTCGAGGTCGATTCGATGACGGTGGGGACGAGCACTGGTTCCTCCTCGGCGCACGGGGATGTGCAACTCAATGGTTGCACTACCATACGGCGGGAGCGCGTTGATGTGCAACCATGTGGTTGCTCTATGATCGTGACATGAACGAACCCAGCGTCACCCGCGAGCTCGATCTCGACATCTCCACCGACGAACTGTGGTCGCTGATCGGTGACGGCGAACGCTGGCCGGAGTGGCTCACCGACGGCGGGAGCGTGGAGGTGCAACCCGGTGCCGACGGCGTCGTGCGCGACGGGGAGCGGCTTCGGAATGTGCACGTGCGCACCGTCGAGCCCAACGAGCGGGTGACCTTCGACTGGTGGACCGATGACGAACGCTCGACCGTCGAGCTGGAGATCGTCCACGTCGGAGGTCGAACCGGGCTCCGGGTCACCGAGACGTTCGTGTTCCCAGGCTCCGCCTCGATGTCCGCCTCGATGACGTCGGCATCGAGCCGCTCAGCGGCCATGCGCGCCGGCATCGGATGGGATGTTCGCCTCCTGGTGCTGTGCCTCACCACAGCAGCGCTCGCGCGCACGTGAGCGCGTCACGGCCTGCCGCCGACGATCCTCGACTGCTCGACCAGTTGTTCGGCGTGCTGGCCGATCCGTCGCGCCGCCAGCTGATCGAGACGCTCGTGACG
>JANNQK010000278.1:0-9844 GCA_031400715.1 Actinomycetes bacterium
GTGCAGTTCAACGCCGCGCCGATGCGCATCGCCAGCTCCACTGCGTGCTTATTGAGCACCGGCAGCGCTCCCGGCAGGCCGAGTGTGACCGGGTCGATGTTGGTGTTCGGCTCGTCGCCGAAGCGGTTCGGGCTGGCGCTGAACAACTTCGTGGCGGTGTCGAGCTCGACGTGCACCTCGAGGCCGACGATGAGCTCCCAGCCGCCTTCCAGCAGCCGATCGGCATGCAGTGCATCGTCGTGGGCTTCACGATCGGTGCGCACCTGGACATCGCTCATGACGTGCTCCCCTCTGGCGTGACGGCCGACGTGCCGGCGGCAGCGCGTTCGAGCGCGGCACCCGCCCGGAACATCGACGCTTCGTCGAGGGTGCCGGCCAGCACCTGCACTCCGACGGGGAGGCCGTCGGCACCGGTGCCGAACGGCACGCTCATGCCCGGATGGCCGGCCAGGTTGGTCGGGATGGTGTACAGATCGCACAGGTACATCTGCAGCGGGTTGTCGCCCTTGGCGCCGAACGGGAAGGCCACCGAGGGCGAGGTCGGCGTGAGCAGCACGTCGGCCGACTGGTACGCCCTGGCGAAGTCGTCGTGGATGAGCTTGCGCAACTTCAGCGCCCGGCCGTAGTACGCGTCGTAGTACCCGGCGCTGAGCGCATAGGTGCCGAGCATGATCCGGCGCTTCACCTCGTCGCCGAAGCCTGCGGCGCGGGTTGCCGAGTACATCGCATTGGTGTCGGGCGACTCGACCCGTAGGCCGAACCGCACACCGTCGAAGCGGGCGAGGTTGCTGCTCGCCTCGGCCGGGGCGATGAGGTAGTACGCCGTGAGGGCGTACCCGAAGGCTGGTACCTCGACGTCGACGATGGTGGCACCCGCAGCGCGCAGCGCGTCGAATGCCGCTTCGAGCCGCTCGACCACGTCGGGATCGGCACCTTCGGGTAGGTCGGTGATGCGCCCGACCCGCATCCCCTCGACGCCCCGATCGAGCACGTCCACGAGCGACGGATGTGATTCGGGGATCGATGTCGAGTCGCGAGGATCGTGCCCTCCGATCGCGTCGAGCACCAGCGCCGCGTCGTGCACGGTGGTGGCGAACGGACCGATCTGATCGAGCGAACTGGCGAACGCGATCAGGCCGTAGCGGCTGACGTAGCCGTACGTGGGCTTCACGCCCACCACACCGCACAGTGCAGCGGGTTGACGGATCGATCCGCCGGTGTCACTGCCCAGGCTGACCGGGGTGAATCCCGCGGCCACCGCAGCGGCGCTGCCGCCGCTGGATCCACCCGGAACGCGGCTGGTGTCGTGCGGGTTGCGCGTGGGACCGAAGCCGCTGTTCTCGGTGCTCGAACCCATCGCGAACTCGTCGAGGTTGGTCTTGCCGATCACGATCGCACCTGCGGCGGTCAACTTGGCGACGACGGTTGCGTCGTAGGGCGGCTTCCACCCGGCCAGGATCTTCGACGAGCACGTGGTGGGCACCCCACGCGTGCACATGTTGTCCTTGAGCGCCACGGGCACACCCGCCAACGGTCCGACCGGCTGGCCGGCTGCGACCATCGCGTCGATGGCCGCCGCCGCGGACCTGGCCTGGTCGGCCATGACGAAGTTGAACGCATGGATCTCACCCTCGCGAGCATCGATGCGGGCGAGGTGCTGCTCGACCACGTCGACAGCGGTCAACGCACCCGAACGCACCTGATCGGCGATCATCGCGGCCGTGGTCGGAGTGGACGCGGACGCCGCGGTCGGAGCGCTCACGAGTCGAGTCCGATGACGGGCGGCACGTGGAACCGGCCTTCCTCGACGCGGGGAGCGGCGGCCAGCACCTCGTCTCGATCGAGGCCGGGCAGCACCACGTCCTCGCGGAACACGTTGCGCAGCGGATACGGCTGGGTCATCGCGACGACGTGCGAGAGATCGAGGGCGTTCATGTCGGCGAAGTGCTCGAGCATGCCGTCGAGCTGGGCCGTCATCCGCTCGATCTCGTCGGGTGTGAGGTCGAGACGGGCCAGCTTGGCCACCTTCACGACATCGGTGGTGGTGATCCGGTCAGACACAGCCTTGGATGCTATTGCCCGTCTCGTACAGCTGGACCATCCGTTCCCCGACGTGGTGGCCGAGAGCCACGAGGTTGTCGTACTCCACCTCCGTCAGGAACTGGTCGAGGGTCGAGTAGTCGGGGAACCGTTCGTCGACGGCGCGGTGGCGCAGCAACGCCGGATCGGCTTCCTCGCTCAGTTGTGATCTGCCGTAGATCAGGCGGCCGGTGCCACCACCGAGCGACGCCGGGTACTCGATCAGACCCTCGACCGCGCAGTCCAACGGCAGCGCAGCTCGATCGGACACGGTGACCGGACGCAGGTCGATGTTCACATCGACGTCGAGCTCGACCCGTGCCAGCTCGATGGCCTCGGCGAGGGTCTGGAACGACTGCGGCGGGTCGCCGCTGGCGTCCACGCAGAACACCACGTCGGGCCGTTCACGCAACAGTTCGACGAGTCCGAGGTTCTCGCGGTGACCTCCGTCGGCCACGTACACGAAGGCGTCGCGCTCGGGGTCGTAGCGATTGAACAGCTCCTTCACCAGATAGCCGAGGTGCACGCGTGGCGACGTGTGCGGATCGGCGAACCAATGGGTGAACCGGGGGTTGGGAACCCATGCACCGAGGCGGAGGTTCAGCGCCACCAGCAGCGCGTTGGTGGTGCCGAGCGCTTGACGGCCCATCGCCGACGCGAACGCAGCCCCGCTGAGCGCCATCGAACGGCTGACGATCCAGCCGCGTGGGTATCCGTCCCACCACGAACCCCGCGGGTAGTCAGCCGATGCCGCCCGAGCCGACGAGCCATCCGTGCGGTCGTGGAGCGTGATCCGGTCGGCGCGGAACGTGAACCCATAGGCCGGCAGCCCGCAGAACGTCGGCGCCGTTGCGTGCGCCGTGGCGCACACGATCAGCTCCGGGCCGGACGGTGATGCGTAGGCCGCCCAGTGGGGCTCATCGCCGTACGGCAAGGGCGGTAGCGGGGGCGAGTCACCTCCGCCCGTTGCGAACGTGGCAGCCAGCCGCTTTCGATACAGGCCGCCGAGCGTCAGCCGGTGGGCCGCGACGCCCTCGAGCACGAGCAGCCACACCACGGCGATGATCGTGAACAACCCATGGCTCCAGATGCCGGCGTAGCCGTACGCGAACGTGTCAGCCACCTTCCCGGCGAAGAGCACCGACGCGACCGCCAGGAGCACACCACCCAGATGCATCCACCTCCGCTTCAGTTGAGCGACCAGCACGCCCACCACCGCCGACGCGAAGCCGAGACTCGTCAGCGCGCCCAGCACACCCGCCGATGCCTCGGCCGAGCCGCCGAGCGGGAGGTCGGTGAGCAGCCGTCTTCCGTACACGATGCCCGTGGGCACGCCCACCAGGAGCACGATCAGGCCACCGCCTGCCACGGCGGCGAGCTGAGCAGGTCGGGACCACCGACGCCGACCCGATTGGGGACCCTGCGTGGCCGACACCACGGCCAGCCCGAACGCGATCATCAGGAGGACGGCGCCTGGTGCCACGAGGCGAGCCGGCACGAGATGGCGCCAATCGAGGGTCTGATCGAGCGCGGCGTCGGTGAACGGAAACGACGGGTGGATCGAACGAGTCCGGATGGCGCGCCCGAGGACGCGGCCCAGGAGGTACACCGACGCTGCCAGTCCTCCGAGCACGGACACGCTGCGCACGATCACGTTGAGCACGCCACCGAGGATCGACAACACGCCGTTGTCGAGGAAACGCCGCCGTTCGCGCACCGTGGCCGCCCATGGATGGCCCGCATCGAACGCGCCATCGCCCGTGGCGGTCGGCGCCGGGACCATCGTGTTCCCCGGACGGCGGCTGATGCGCCATCCGCCCGCGGTGTAGGCGCCCCCGGAGACCGCCACCAGCCATCGGCTGCGCAGGAACATCGACGGGCCATCGGCACGCGGTGCGTCCATCGCCCGCAGCGCACCCAGCGACACGCTCGAAGCGCGGATGCCTCCCCCCGAGACGCACACCCCGATCGTCGGTCCGACCGCCTCAGCGCCGGCGCTCATCGCTTCGGCGGGCATCGTGTCGATCGGCGGATGGGAGCCGGCCATTCCATCCAACGTGGCGAACACCCGTCGAAGTGCTGGTCGCAGCACGGGGGCGACCAAGGGCCCGACCACGAGCGCCAACAATGCCAGGAACGACCAGATGAACAGCAGCCACATCACCCACGTGACCGACACCAGCGTCAGCGTGAGACCCGTCGCCGGTTGACGCTTGCCCACCATCGCCAGAGCGAGCACGTTCTGCGCGAGGTCGCACGCGGCAGCGAAGAGCGCCACCCTCGGCGCGCGCATCCAGATCGTCGCCAGCCGCCTCCGCTCGGGAGCCCAGCGCCGCAGACCAGCCGTCAACAGACTCGGCACGATGAGGACCCACGACAAGACGAACACGTTGTCGAGCCACAATGCGGCTCGGGCATCGGACCTGCCCGCTCGAACGACCGTGGCTGCGAACCGATCGGGGGTGCCTGCCAGAGCCAGGTGTTGGTGGAACGAGCGGAAGGGGGCGGACGCGATGACCAGCAACGACAAGGTCAGGGGCACGAGCAACAGCCATCCCCACGCGCGAGAACGCATCGTCACCCCTCCCAGAGAGCTTCGCGAAGTCGTCGGACAGCCGAGCATGGTGTCCGCCGGCAACGAACCTACTCGGCCGGCACCGAAGCCTGATCGAGGAACTGATAGGTGGAGTGGAGGTCGAGGCGCACGTTCGAATCGCCCGTGTGCAACGGCGGCATCGGTTGCATGATCTGCCGCCGAGCCGGCGTGAGGCGTGCGAGCAACGAATCGGAGATCGTGTAGCCGAACCGCGAGCGCGCCCACGGCGGCCCGTATCTGAGGATCACGACCCGCCGCTCACCGTCGTTCACCCGGGTACCCCCACCATGCATGCACGAGTCGACGAAGACGAGCGCGTCACCTGCGTTCAGGTGTGCCTCGATCGCGAACGGAAGCGCATCCATGCGGTCGCCGCGGGCGTAGTCACCCGCCAGCGGGTGCATGAAGTTCGACTTGTGGCTGCCGGGCACCACCATCGTGGCGCCGTCGCCAGGTCCGATGTCGCGCAGCGCCACGAGCACGTTCAGCTGTCCGCAGCGGAACGCACCATTCCGGTACGCGTACTGCGTTCGAGTCGAGGCGTCGTGCCCACCGGAGTGCACCGGATGGTGACCGCCCGAGCTGCGACTGGTGGCGATGCATTCATCGATCATGATGCCTTGCACGTAGGTGCCCTGTTCACCCGCGTAGCGCGAGACGTGATCGATCCACGATGGATGATCGATGAGGACGTCGAAGGCCGGATCGCCGCAATCGAGCACGTTGTGGAGCTCGAATCCGGTGTCCCTGGTGTAGTCACGCCGCTGAGCGTTCCCGTACCACTCGCCGTTGGCCAGATCGGGGAAGCGGTCGTAGGCCTCGTTGAGCGACAGGACCTGATCGGAGCCGAGCGCGTCGCGGATGACGAGGAACCCACGCAGGTCGAACTCGTAGTCGTCCATCGCTGTCGGAGTTGACATGGGTCCCCTTGTCGAGACGAGTGAGGGACGCAGAGCCCCGGCCATCGAGATTCGGCTGGGATCTGCGAACAGATCGAACGAATTCGCGCCTCGGTTCAGTCGATCGCCTGGAGGTGGAGGATGATCGCCGTCTCCGGGTGCATGGTCGGAGGTTGGAGACCGTGCACGCCGAGCTGACGGCCAGTGAGCTCCACATGATCGGCCGTCCACCCCGGCTGGACTCGCCCCGGTCCCCCGTCGCGGTTGCCGGTGTCGACGACGGACACGCGGTACCGGCGGTCGAGATCGAGACCCGGCATCCGCACGGGCGGCGGCGTCAGGCTCATCCCGGTACGGAGCTGCACGATGGCGACGAGCGCCTCGCTCCGGTCCGCGGCATACACGCCATGGGCGTGGGAGGCGATCTCGGTGCCGTTGCACTGCGGATCGAACCGCACCACGTCGCCGCCGTGCAGCAGCGGTCGGAACCGCTGGTGCAACGCAATGAATGCCGCCAACCGCTCGCGCTCTCGATCGTCGAGCGACAAGACGTTCCACTCCACACCGAGGTGGCCGAACAGCGCAGTGATGGCCCGGAACGACAGCGAATGGGTGCGACCTGTGGTGTGTGAACGCGGCGGGCCGATGTGGGCACCCATCAGTTCGGGCGGGATGAACATCGACGCACCGCGCTGGATCGTCTGGCGCTCGAGCGCGTCGTTGCAGTCGCTCGTCCACACGCGCCGCGTGCGCCGGAGGATCTCGAGGTCGATGCGAGCGCCTCCGCTGGAGCAGGTCTCGATCTCCACGGTGGGATGTCGTGCCTGGAGTTCGTCGAGCAGGCGATACACGGCGAGCGTCTGCGCATGCGTTCCAGCAGCGCCGTCGGCACCGCTTCCCTGTACGTGGTCGCGGTTCATGTCCCACTTCACGTAGGCGATGTCGTGGTCGCGCAACAGATCATCCAACTGGCCGAGGACGTGCTGGTACGCACCTTCGATCGCGAGGTTCAGCACGAGTTGGTGGCGCCCGGTGATGGGCGCGTACCCCGGCGTGGTGAGCGCCCACTCAGGATGTGCCCGGAACAGGTCGCTGTCCGGGTTCACCATCTCGGGCTCCACCCAGATGCCGAACTCCATGCCGAGCGATCGGACGTGGTCGATGATCGGCGCGAGCCCGTTGGGGTACACCTCCGCCGAGACGGTCCAGTCGCCGAGCCCACTCCGATCGTTCCGGCGCGAGCCGAACCAACCGTCGTCGAGCACGAACCGTTCGATGCCGACAGCAGCAGCCGCCGTGGCCAGGTCGCGCAGCCGGTCGTTGTCGTGGTCGAAGTACACCGCCTCCCAGGTGTTCACCAACACCGGTCGCGGCCGGGCGGGATGGCCGGGACGTCTGCGCACGAAACGGTGGTAGCACCAGCTGGCCGGTGTGGCGCCGCCGTCCGAGTACACCGCCACCACCTCGGGCGTCGTGTACGTGGCACCGGCCTCCAACACGATCTCGCCCGGGTGGAGCAGTTCGCCGAGCTGCAGGAGACGACGACCGTCGGGGAGGCACTCGGCGAGCAGCGAATGGTTGCCGCTCCACGCCAGGTGTGCGCCCCAGACCTCGCCCTGCCACTCGCCGAACCCAGCGCTGCCCGCGAAGGCCAGCGGCACGTGCTCGTGGGATGTGCGGCCGCGGCGGTTCTCGATCACCACCGAACCCACTCCCCAGCTCGAGCGCACCGGATGGAGCTCGCGCGTCCACCGTCCGCTGAACGTGAGGAGATCGGACGCGTGGATCGGCAATGGCAGCGTGACCGACAACTGATCGAGCAGGTAGCGCGTGTCTCCGGTGTTGGTGAGCGAACACTGCACCACGAGTGCGTCATCCACGTCGATGCGGGTGACGAGCCGGAGCTCGGCCATCGGATCGCTGGCAGTGACGACGAGGCCGTGCGCCGTGCGCTCCACCGACGTGGGCGTGAAGCGTGGCGCCCATGCCGTGCCGCCGCGACGATGACCAGCGAGACCAGGACGGCCCTGCCAGCCGCTGCCGTGCTCAGGGACCACCGACACCGGCGCGATCACGTCGAGCGAGCCCTGGTTGATCGGCCGGGCGATGGCCGCGAGCAACGAGTCGAGATCGACGTCACCGAGCGGCGCACCCCAGTGCACGAGGGTCGGCACACCGGTCGACGTGTCGACGACGACGTCTGAGCCGACGCCGTGGAGATGGTGGAGGGTCATCGAGGACGAGCTACCCCTTGTTGGCGCCCAGCGTGAGACCGCTGATGAACTGTTTCTGCAGTGCCAGGTAGACCGCGAGCGTGGGCAAGGCGATCATCATCGATGCTGCAGCGATCAGGTTGTAGTCGCTCGCGTACTGACCGTTGAGCACTGCGATCGACGAGGTGATCGGCTTCTCGATGCCCTGGTTCAGCAACACGTTGCCCCAGAAGAAGTCGTTGTACAGCCACGTGAACTCGAGGGTCGCCAGCGCCGCGAACGCGGGTCGGCACAGTGGGAGGATGATCTGGAAGTACTGGCGCGGCACGCTTGCGCCATCCACGAGCGCTGCTTCACCGAGCTCCCTCGGGATGGTCTTCATGTAGTTGGACAGCACGAACGTGCAGAAGCCCGTCTGGAACGCGACGTGGATGAAGATCACCGCGACCTTGGTGCCGAGCAGGTTTCCGGTGTTGGTGTCGCTCAGGAGATCGGGCCATGGCACATTCTTGTAGATCTGGAACAACGGCTGGAAGATCACCTGCTGGGGCATCAGGTTGCCGGCGGTGAACAGCACGAGGAAGAAGATGTTGAAGCGCCACGTGAAGCGACTGCAGGCGAACGCCACCATGCTCGACAGGAACAGGATCTGCACCAGCGACGGGATCGTGACGAACATCGTGTTCCAGAAGTGGCGGGGGATCTCGCCGACGTTCCACGCTTCGCGATAGTTGTCGAGCGTGAGCGTCTCGGGCAGCGAGAACACGCCGTTGACGTTGCTGTCGCTCTCGAAGTACCGGAACGACGCGTAGAACGCCGCCACCATCGGGATCAACCACAACACGGCGATGGTGATCATCACACCGTGCAGCAGCATGCGCGGACCGCGCCGGACACCGACCATCGGGGTGCCGGTGCCGCTCATGACTCGTTCTCCCGGAAGTTGTTGATCACGTACCAGATGATGAAGCCGATGCACAGCACGAACAGCACCATGCCGTACGAGGAGCCGATGCCTACTCGCCCTCCACCTTCACCGGTCAGGCTGTTGGTGACGAGGGTGCCCATCACCTCCGTCCCTCGGGGCTCGCTCAGCGCGGCCACGATGTCGTAGGCCCGGAGCGCTTCGATCACGGTGATCACCGCCACGACGACATTGATCGGCTTCAGCGCCGGGAAGATCACCTGACGGAACGACTGCCACTCGTTGCAGCCATCGATCGACGCCGCCTCTCGCAGCGAAGGGTCGAAGCTCTTCAGACCAGCGAGATAGAGCACCATGATGTACCCGATGTGACGCCACGCCATGGCGAGCAACAGGGCAGCGAAGTTCTTCGACAGCCCGAGTGGGAAATCGAGCAACGGGAGGTCGATCGAGAAGATCTTGCTCTGATCGCCGACGAAGTCGATCGGGCCTCCCGGCCAGACGATGTTCAGCAGTCCGCTGTCACGGTTGAACATGACCGCTTTCCAGATGAACCCGACGACGGCGACCGACAGTACGACCGGGAAGTAGTAGACGCTCTGGTAGAAGCTCGTCCCTTTCACGTTCTTGTCGAGCAGATAGGCGAACCCGATGCCGATGGCCGAACAGAAGAACAGCCAGAACACCAGCACGAAGTTGTTGAACAGCGCCGGGAACAGCTTGTTGTCGAAGATCGTGAACACCTGCCAGTAGTTCCGGAACCCGAGAAACTCGACCGTGCTCACCGGTTGGAGGTTGTCCCACGCGGCGAACGACAGGATCCCGGTCAGGATCGCCGGGATCCACACGAGCATCACGTGCAAGAAGGCAGGCACTCCCACCATCACGCCGAGGGCGAGTTTGTCGAGGCGACTCAGCTGAGAAAAGTGGCGACGGCCCCCCCGGAAGGGCGCCCGCCACACAAAAAAGGCAGTACCCCCCACGCCCAGTACACGGTCGGCTACGTGCCGACCAACACCGCCCGGGATGGCAAGTGGCGCAAGGTGGACATTCGCCTCACGCGGTCCACCTCGGAGCGTCTGCAGCTCCGCACGCGCCAGGGCTACTTCGCAACCAGCGTCGCGCCATGACG
>JANNQK010000279.1:0-5982 GCA_031400715.1 Actinomycetes bacterium
CTGCGGCGCAGCTCGACGCCGTCGTGCAGGAAGATCACGCCCGAGGGCTCGATCTTCGAGACCACGAGCGGGCCGATCGCATCGCCTTCGTGGAGCTCGCGCGACGCGCCGCCCTCCAGGGTGACCTTCGCGAGGCGGCGATCCCGCTGCGGATGCCAGATGGTGCTCGAGACGAACACGTCGGGCATGTTCGCGCGCACCACCTTCTCCGCCGGTGGCTTGCGGCGGATCGGTTGCGCGGGGGCCGGGGCGGGCTTCGGTGCGGCGGCCGCCAACGACTCGGCGACGCGCCGCACCATCGCGATCCCGTCGACCTCGACGAGTGCCTTGTCGCGCCCCATGCGGCGGCTCGCCCCTCCGGTCAACACGGCACCGGCGACACCCCGCGCCGGGGCACGGGCCGGCGCTGCCGGTTCCGACGCCGGTGCCGGACCGTCAGTCACCCGACTCGGGGATGCCGCCTGGGTCGAGTTGAGCCATGAACAGCGCGATGCGCTCGGCCTCGTCCACCTCGCCGATCAGTGCGGCCATCTGGCCGAGCCCGCGCAGGGCGCGCAGGAATCCGCGATTCGTCGGCTCGGCCCAGCGGACGTAGCCCGAGCCTCGCCACCCGTTGGCGCGCAGCGCGTCGAGACCGCGGTGATAGCCGACTCGGTACGCCGCGTATCGCTCGATCGGGTTGCGACCGAGGTCGCCGATCGTGGCCCACGCCTCGAGGTACCGCGGGTACGACGCAACGACGTCGCTCACCCGTGCGTGGCGAACGTCGTCCGCTGCGGCGATCGCTTGCACCAACTCACGGCGCTGCGTGGGGTCGGCAGGTGGCAGCACCGTGCTCGGGAGACCTGTGCTGCTGAGACTGATCGGTCGGCTGGCGTCGGCGGTGGGGTCACTCATGATCGACCACGTTAGGCCCTACTCTCGCGCTCATGCTCGCTCTTGCCCTCGGCAGCGCCCGCCACCTCGGCGTCGGGATCATCGTCGTGTTCGCGGTGTTGGCGGTCGTGTCGGCAACGGTGATCTCGAACGTCACCACGAAGATCATCTCGATGCTGCTGATGGTCGCCTTCGCGCTCGGGGCATGGACGCAGCGCACCAACGTCATGGAGTGCAGCGACCAGGCCAGGGCGAAGGCCTCCGTCGGAGACACGAGCGCGACCACGTGCACGTTCTTCGGCGTCGAGGTCGACATCCCCGGCATCCCCGACGTCGACATCCCGGGCTCCGATACCACCAGCCCGGCCTGAAGCGGCGAGGGCAACGGGGCACGGGCGTCGTCGACGGCGTGGCGACCGAGGCTGCCCGGCGAGGGATCAGGTCATCGCCCCGCCGCACCCATCGAGTCGAACAGTGAGTCGAACAGCGGGTGCACGAGGCGGTCTGCGAACAGCGCGGCGTGGCTGAGTGGTGCGTCGTGACGGCAGCCCGGCAGCTCGACCACCCTGGCCCCGTCGATCTGCTCGGCGACCAGGTGCATGCCCTGCCGGTGGTGCGGGGATCCGAGCGAACCGAAACCGGTGATGACCGGCACGTGGATGCTGTCGGCTGACCAGGGCGCGTTCTCGCGCAGATCGGCCAACTCCGCCACCATCGTTGCGCCCTCGAGTCGGCGTGTCGCCCGCGTGCGTTCGGGCAGACCGTCCCAACGCGCATCGCCGACCATGCGCCGCATGAACTGTTCGGCAGCTGCCTCGGGATCTGCGGCCGATGCGACGGCGGCTGCACCCGCCGTGTGTGCGGGCCACCATGGTTCCCACGACAGAGGGGTCTCGTAGACGGCGATCGCCCTCACCAGATGGGGACGCCGCGCGGCCAGGGCCAGCGCCACGTTGCCGCCATAGCTGTGACCGACGAGCACCGCAGGTCTGCCGGCGAGCAGGTCGGCGAGGTCGTGCACCTGCTGTTCCATGTGGAACGGGCCGGGATGGGCGCCATGTCGAGCGCCATGGTGGGCCACCGAGCGACCGTAGCCGCGACGATCGTACCGAACCACTCGGTAGGCACGATCGAGCTGCCTGCTCAGCTTGAGCATCCCGGTGGAGCGATCCATCGATCCATGCACGAGCACCACGAGCGGCCCATCGGCAGGCCCGGCTTCGTCGGCCCAGATCGGCGGCGTCTCCCGGGCGGCTGGGTCGGCTGGGTTGACGGAGCCGACTGCATCGGCGGTCATGTCACTTGGACGATGCGCAGCACGTCGGTCGCTGCGCCGCCGGCGCGGTCCGGTGCGCCGGCGAGCACCAGCACGACCTGACCTCGCTGCACGTATCCGGCCTTCACCGCCGACTCGACGGCGAACCACACCAGTTCGTCGGTCGATGTGTAGGTGTCGACGATCATCGGCGTGACGCCCCACGACAGTGCCATCGTGCGCACCGTCCGCGGGTCGGGCGAGAGTCCGATCAGCGCCGGCGTGGGCCTGAAGCGCGCCATCGCACGGGTCGTGCGTCCACTCCGGCTGCAGCACAGGATGGCATCGGCCCCGGCGTCGACCGCGGCGAGGCCCGCAGCATGCGTGATCGCCATCGTGATCCGGTCCGGGCCGTCTGGCCATTGGCGGCGTTGCATGCGGCCGAGCCGGGTACCCCATGCGCTGTAGCTGGCTTCCATCTCGGCTCGTTCGGCGATGCGCCGCATCGATTCGACCACGGCGACCGGGTCGTGACCGATCGCGGTCTCCGCCGACAGCATCAGGGCGTCGGTGCCGTCGAACACGGCGTTGGCGATGTCGCTCACCTCGGCACGTGTCGGTGACGGGGCGGTGATCATGCTCTCGAGCATCTGCGTGGCCGTGATGACGGGTACGCCCATCTCCACACAGTGGCGGACGATCCGCTTCTGCAGGTGGGGGACGTCCTCGAGTGGACACTCGATCCCGAGATCTCCGCGGGCGACCATCACCGCATCGGCCTCGGAGGCGATCTCTTCCAGCGCAGCGACCGCGGGCAGGGTCTCGATCTTGGCCACGAGGTGGGGGCGCAGCGGAGCAACCGCCTCGCGCACCTTCACGAGATCGGCCGCAGCGCGCACGAACGACACCGCCAGGAAGTCGACGCCTTCTGCAGCCATGATCTTGGCGAGGCGGAGGTCGTCGTCGGTGGGCGTGTGCAGACGAAGCCGTTCGGCGGGAATGTGCACTCCTGGCCGACCCTGCGTGGTCCCACCGGTCACGACCCGGGTGATCACCTCGTGGGGACCGACCGCTTCCACTCGCAAGGAGATCGCGCCGTCGCCGATCACCACTCGGTCGCCCTCGCTCAGGTCGGACAACAGCGTTTCGTATTCGATGTGGAAGCAGGTGGCATCGCTCGGGAGGTCGCCGGCGACGAGCCGCAGCGTCTGTCCACCGACCAACTGCACCCCCTCGGGCGGCAACTGACCCGCCCGGACCTTCGGGCCAGGGAGATCGGCCAACACCGCCACGACCTTGCCCACACGGTCGGCCGCAGCACGCACGGCGTGCAGACGCAGAACATGGTCTTCGACCGTGCCGTGCGACAGGTTGAGCCGCACGACGTCGACCCCGGCGAGCAGGAGCCGATCGAGCATTTCGGGGCTCTCGCTCGCAGGACCGAGCGTCGCGACGATCTTCGTTCTGGACTCCATGTCACCATTCAAGCCTGTGCACGAAGGTGCCGCTCGGCTCATCTGCCGGGAACCACGCGGGCGTGACAGTCGCACACAGAGACGAGGAGGCGTTTGGTCCGGGGTCCAGCCAGGGATTTCCTCCTCGACCGCTTCGCTTGACTCCGTGGCTTCTCGCCTGGCCTGCTAGTCAGATGGAATGGAGCTTCTACTCATCCGGCACGGTCTTCCCATTCGACGCGAGCTCGAGACCGGCATCGCCGACCCCGAGCTCTCCGAAGCCGGCCACGCCCAGGCGCAACACATGGCCGAATACCTCAGCAGCGAGCGGCTCGATGCCGTGTACGCCAGCCCGTTGCGGAGAGCGTTCCAGACCGCAGTGCCGCTGGCCGCCTCGCAGGGTCATGAGATCAAGGTCGTCGACGCGGTCGCCGAATGGGATCGGAACTCCAATGAGTACGTTCCCATCGAAGAGCTCCGGGCGTCCAACGATCCCCGTTGGCAGGCGATGCTGAAAGGCGAGTGGACGGTGCACGAGGAGTCGCCACAGGAGTTCCGCACCCGCGTCGTCGACGCGGTGGAAGAGCTGATCGCAGCTCACTCCGGGCACCGCATCGCGGTGGTCTGCCACGGTGGCGTGATCAATGGCTACCTGAGCCACATCCTGGGTCTCGCAGAGACCGAGAACGGGTTTCAGCAAGGGTTCTTCTATCCCAACTACACCTCGATCCATCGGGTCGCCGCGGCCCGGAGCGGCGAACGTTCGATCGTCACGGTCAACGAGACGTCGCATCTGCGCAGCACCGGCTTGCCGATGGGCCTCTTCCAAGGCGCCTGACCGACCCGATGAACACCATCGACGACCTCATCACGTACCTCGACGCCTCGCGCTCGCCGTGGCATGCAGCAGGGTCGACCGCCGCAGCGTTGATGAACGCCGGCTTCCAGCCGGTCTCCATCGCAGACGACTGGTCCGAGCTCCCATCGGCCGGCTTCGTCCTGTCGGGGGCCACCCTCGTCGCGTTCCGTCTCGCGGGCGAGCCTGCAGCAGCGCCGTTTCGGATCGTGGGCGCGCACACCGACTCACCGTGCCTGCGCATCAAACCCAGACCCGACACGGGCCAGCTCGGATGGAAGCAGCTCGGAGTCGAGGTGTACGGCGGTGCGCTCCTGAACTCCTGGCTCGACCGCGACCTCGGGATCTCCGGCCGGGTCGTGCTGAGCGACGGGTCCGTGGCCGACATCACCGTCGACGACGCCGTGTGCCGCATCCCTCAGCTCGCGATCCACCTCGATCGCGACGTCAACGACAAGGGCGTGGTCCTCGACAAGCAACAGCACCTCACGCCCGTGTGGGGCACGGGCGCACCTCGGCAGGGCGAGTTCCGCGAGTGGCTGGCGCACCAACTCGACGTTCACACGACCGACATCGGCTGGTGGGAGTTGTGCCTGTTCGACCGCACCCCCGCTGCCATGCTCGGCGCAGACTCGTCGCTGCTCGCGAGCGGCCGACTCGACAATCAGCTCTCGTGTTGGGCGGCGACCGAGGCGCTCGTCCGGTCGACGGCTGCCGCGAGCCATCACCAGGTGATCGCGCTGTTCGATCACGAGGAGGTGGGCAGCGAGAGCACCACCGGAGCGGCCGGCCCGATGCTCGAGCACGTCCTCGAGCGGATCTCGCTCGCCCGGGGCGTCTCGCGGTCGGCTCACCTCGCCGCGCTGGCCGGCTCATCGTGCCTGTCGACCGACAACGCTCACGCCGTGCACCCCAACTATGCCGAACGGCACGAGCCTGGCCACCGACCGATCGTGAACCAGGGCCCGGCGCTCAAGATCAACTCGAACCAGCGCTACGCGACGGGTGCGGCGACGGCTCGGGCGTTCCAGCGAGCGTGCGAGTCAGCGGGCGTCCCGTGGCAGGTGTTCGTCAGCCGCAACAACATGCCGTGCGGCTCGACGATCGGGCCGATCACTGCGACGCGACTCGGCATCGACACGGTCGACGTGGGCGTGCCGCAACTGTCGATGCATTCCGCCCGCGAGCTGTGCGGTGTCGAGGACCCCATCCATCTCACCAACGCCGCAACCAGCTGGCTCGAAGCCCCCTGACCCGCACCCGAGTCCCACACCCGCACCCCTCGGGTCAGAGCTTGGCGTTGGCAGCATCGAGGAGGCGCTGCAGCTCGATGTGGAGCGTTCCCGACAGCTCACGAAACGCAATTCGCTGCGCCTTGCCCGTCTCGCCGATCGGCACCCCGATCGGCGGGCCCACGATCACGTGCACCTTCTTGGGGTAGATGAACTTCGCTCCCTTCGGCATCGCCCGCTCGCTGCCGGCGATGGCCACGGGGATGATCGGAACGCCCGCCTTCACGGCGATGTACGTGGCACCGTCGA
>JANNQK010000280.1:0-41412 GCA_031400715.1 Actinomycetes bacterium
GCGACGATCGCCCGGCGCCGATCGCGCTGGCCGATGGCGAACCCACCACCGAGTACGACCTCGTCGACTGGTCGGTGACCGAGATCGACACGGTGTCGATCGCGCTCGCCGACGCCGGCATCCCGTTTCGATGGGAAGGCCAGGTGCTGCTCGTGGGCACCGCCGACGAAGAGGTGGCCGAGGCGTTGCTCGACGACATCGAGAGCGGCGAGTACGTCGACGTCGGCGGCGCCAACCCGCCCGCCGCTGACGAGGTCTCGGCCGAGGTGCTCACCACGTTCTTCCTCGCCGCCGAGCGCTTGCGCCGTGATCCTCGCGATCCTGACGGCCTCGACCATCTCCGCCGGGCGACCGACGTGGCCGATCTCGACGTCGCCCCGTTCGGCATCACACCCAAGCTGTGGCACCGCACCGTCGAACTGGCCGAAGAGCTCGTCGACGCACTCGTCGAAGGCGACGAGCCCGACCACGACGCAGCGATGGACTCGGCCGCCCAGCTCCACGAGCTGCTCCGGCCCCACGTCTGACCTCGCGAGAGACGCGGACGGGTCGTCACCATGTTGCTCGCTGAGCTGGAGGTGTGGCACTCGCGTCCGACGACCCCGACGCGCCGAGTGGCACTCGGCCACCTGGTGTTGCCGACCGACCCGGCCCCCGGCTTCGGTGGCCTGCTGCTCGGCGCGGTCATCGCCACGCACCTGCCCGAGGTCGAACCCGATCTGGTGGCCGATCTGAGCAGGTTGTTGCACCAGATCGAGAACGGCGCCAGGGTGACACAGCCCCGATTGCGTCATCGGTACCAGGTCGACCGACATGGGCTGGCGGTCAGTGTCCACCGCCTCGTCGGCGACGGCGACAACGTTCACTTCGATCTGCGCGCTCAGGGAAGCCCATTGGCCCAGGTGTTGGGCGCCGCGTACGCAGTCGAACGACTCGACGACGCATCGCGACGTCTTCTGGTCCCGGTGTTGCATCGTGCGATGCGATGGCGCGGGCCGATCGGGCCCTCGTTCATCTCCAACCTCGCCGGCACCGCGGCGACATCCCTGTCGGCCATGGCCGATCCTCGGGCATGGGCACTCGAGTTGCTCGGCTTCCCGCTCGGCACCGTCAAGGTGACCAAGCGTGAAGTGACCATGCGCTACCGCGACGGCCTGCGCCGAGTGCACCCCGACCACGGTGGGAGCGACGCAGCGGCGAGCAAGGCGATCGCCGACCTCGGCGAGGCACGGAAGATCCTCACATGAGCGCGACGAGCGTCGGGAGCAACGGCCATCAGGCGTCGATGCTGCTGTTCCCCGGAGCCGGTTCGAACCGTGACCACCCGACGTTGGTGGCGATCGAGCAGGCCGTCGCGCCCCGAATGTGTGTCCGCGCCGACTTCCCGTATCGCCGGGCCGGGAAGAAGCTGCCCGATCGCGCCCCGGTACTGATCCAGGCCGTGGTCGACGAAGCAGCTGCAATGGATGCCGCTGCAATGGATGCCCCTGCCGTGGTGCTCGGCGGACGTTCGATGGGTGGACGGATGTGCTCGATGGCCGTGGCCGAAGGGCTCGTGCCGAACGCTGTGGGCCTGGTGCTCATCAGCTACCCGCTGCACCCACCCGGCAAGCCCGACAAGCTCCGCGTCGATCACCTGCCCGACATCGATGTCCCGTGCCTCTTCATCCACGGCACCAAGGACACGTTCGGCACACCCGAGGAGTTGCAACAGTGGACGGCGACGATCGCCGGTGCGCCGGGCACCGTCACCCACGTGTGGGTCGACGGCAAGGGTCACGACCTGAAGCGAGCCGACGAGCAGATCATCGATGCCATCACCAGCTGGCTCGGCCGGGCGGGGGTCGACCGCGACGCGTGACCTGTCGTGACCTGTCGAGTCATGGCGCGATCGAGATCGGATCTGCGTCTTCGGGGTTGATCTCTTCGAGCGTGCGGTGAGCAGTTTCCGGATAGGTGGTGAACACCACGACCGCCGTCACCAGCTGGGCACATGCGAGCAGGCCCATGGTCGCGCCGTAGCTCCATCCTCGATCGAGGAGGTGGCCGGCGACGAGCAGTCCGATGCTGCCGCCCACGAGAGCCATGGCAACGATGAAGCCGCCGGCCTGCCCTCGCCGAGCGGTGGGGAACAGCTCGGTCCGGTACACCGAGAACGCCGGGTACGCGATCCCTGCCAGCAAGCCACCGACGAAGGCGGCGATCCACATCACCACGCCGCCGACCATGAACGACAGCACCAGACCGAAGGTCGCGAACGGGATCGACACCGCCAGCACGCGTCGTCGACCCGCTGTGTCGGCCAGGCGGCCGCCGAGGACGAACCCGATCGACGCGGGTGTGGCCGTGGCCAGCGTGAAGATCGCGATCGTCGCTGCGTTGTAGCCGCGGACGTCGTCGAGGTAGCGGTTCTGGAAGTACGACGCCGGGGCGATGAACAGATTGGCGAGGAAGGCGACCGACGAGATGATCGCGAAGCGCTTCTTGTCGATGTGAGCCTGGCCCACATGGTGGGTCTCGACGATGTGTTCGAACCGTGGTGTCTCGGTGAGGCGACGGGTGGTGGTGACGGCCACGACCAACCACACGAGCGCGAGCACGTAGACGAACCGCCAGCCGTGGTCGCCCAGGTCGGCGAGGGGAAGGGCCATCACGGCGATCCCTGCCCCCAACCCGCTCGCCATCGCCAGCACGCTCACTGCGTAGGCGCGGCTGTTGCGCGGCATCTCTTCGGCCGCTGCGACGGCGATGAGGAGATCGAGCGCGATGCCGAGCGGGCGTGCGATCGTCTGCGACGCGGTGAGCACCCAGAAGTTCGGGGCCAACGCACCGAGGGAGGCGAGGGTCGGGGCCAGCCACGCGAGCACGATGATCATGCGCCGCCGCCCGAGTCGGTCCGCCAGCACGGCGAACGGCAACGCCAGCACGATCCCACATCGCACGACGACCCCTGCGTAGCCCTGCCCCTGCTCGGTGATGCCGAAGTCGTCGGCAGCGAAGTTCACCGTCTGGGTGAACAACGTGTTCACGAATGCCGACGGCATCGACACGGCCGCCAGCAGCCCCAGCACCAGGACGTGTCGCGGTTCCAGGCGGTCGGGCGGCGCCCACTTCGGCTGGGCGCCGGTACCCGCGCCGTGGCGCTTCAGCGACGCCCGAACCGGCCAGCGGAACAACCAGCCGAACCACGGGATGTCGAGCCGATAGGTCGTGGTGTCGTGCACCCGCTCGCCGACCACCTCGACCGTTCGCCGGTACTCGACGAAGGGACCCTCGACCTGCTCGAACACCTCGATCGGAGAGGCCTCCGCGCTCGAGACGAGCGCCCGTTCGGCCACCAGGCCGTTGCGAGGCGTGCGGGCGCGCTCGAGGTCGGACGCCGCCCACAGCCGGACGACTCGGCGGGGGGACCTGAGCACGTGCCGAGAGTAATACCAGGCATACTTGTCAGCCATGTCGCCGAGCCCGCCCGACCAACCCGGTCAACCCGGTGACGGCGGCGCATTGGAACGACGCAACTCCGACGCCGTGATCGTGGTGGGCCGGTCGGGACCGCTGCGTGGCGAGGTGGTCGTTCCTGGAGCGAAGAATTCCGTGCTGAAGCTGATGGCTGCCACGCTGTTGGCCGACGGCGAACACCACATCACCAACGTGCCCGACATCGCCGACGTCACGATCATGAGCGATCTGCTCGCCGCGATCGGCGTCACCACCAGCCGGCCCGCTCCTGGCCATCTCGTGATGGTGAACACCGGCGAGATCACGCCGGTCGCGCCGTACGAGCTGGTGGAACGCATCCGGGCCTCCATCAACGTGCTCGGGCCGTTGCTCGGCCGGTTCGGCCACGTCCGCCTGTCGCTCCCCGGTGGTGACGACTTCGGTTCGCGCCCGATCGACATGCATCTCGGCGGGCTCGAGGCGATGGGCGCCACGATCACGTTCGACCACGGTGATGTGGTCGCGGTGGCCGAACGGCTCCACGGTGCCGACGTGACGTTCGAGTTCCCCAGCGTTGGTGCGACCGAGAACATCCTGACGGCGGCCGTCCACGCGAAGGGCACCACGGTGATCGACAACGCCGCTCGCGAGCCCGAGATCTCCGACCTGTGTTCGATGCTCGTGTCGATGGGCGCCGACATCGAGGGCATCGGCAGCTCTCGACTGGTGGTCCACGGTGTGGAACCAGGAACGCTGAGGGCGACGAGCCACGAGACCGTTCCCGATCGCATCCAAGCAGCGACGTATCTCGCTGCCGCTGCCGTCACCGGTGGCGAGTTGTTCCTGCGTGGTGCGCGGGCCGATCACATGGACATGCTGTTGCGGAGGTTCACCGACATGGGGCTCCAGCTGGTGCCCCAACATGACGGCCTGATGGTCTTCGCCCCCGATCGCATGAGAGCGATCGATGTCGCCACGCTGCCCTACCCCGGCATCGCGACCGACTACAAGCCGCTCATCGTCACCATGCTCGCCGTTGCCGACGGCGTGGGCATCGTGACCGAGAATCTGTACCCGGGTCGATTCCGGTACGTCGAGGAGCTCGCCCGGCTCGGCGCCGACATCCGCACCGATGGTCATCACGCCGTCGTTCGAGGCCGGCCGTCGCTCAGCGGTGCACCGGTCCGCGCTCCCGACATTCGCGCCGGGGCTGCGCTCGTCGTCGCAGGTCTCGTCGCCGAGGGCACGACGACGATCAGCGGCGTGCACCACATCGACCGTGGCTACGACGATCTCGTCGGTCGTCTTTCTGCCGTCGGCGCCTCGATCGAACGACGTCCGGCCCGCTGAGCGTGCCCGGCGGCCGCAGCTCAGGGCGTGGGTGACCGGTCCGTTCCAGGGCCTCCACCGCCGGGGCCGCCGGTCGGGGTGGCGGGATTCGACGACGAGGGCGACGGCTGAGTGGCCGATCGATCGACGCGACGCTTGGCGAGCCACAACAGCAGCACGACCACGAGCATCGGGCCGACGATCAGCAAGATCTCGTCCCAACCGCCCTGATGGGCCAGCACGACGGCGAGCGTCGAGTTCATACGACCTCCAGCACCATCAACACAGCACCCGAGCTGTGGCTCTCGAGTTCGAACGACCCGGGCTGGTCTGCGACGAAGGTGAACGTGGCCGTCTGCCCCGCTGGCATCTCCTGACCATCTCCCACGTCGTAGCCGTGGAGGTGGAACTCGTCGTCGGCGTCGGGGTTGGTGACCGAGAGTGCGATCGTGGTGCCCCGGGGGATGCGCTCGATGCGCTGCGGGTTCGAGTCGAGGCCGATCGTGACGCTCAGCGAGTAGGGGAGGTCCGCGGTGTCGGGTGGCGACGGGATGTCGCCCGTGCCGACGGGGAAGGGGATGTCGCCCGTGCCCACCGGGAGCGGGATGTCACCCGTACCCACCGGGAGACCGGGCATCGAGCTGGTTGCCGCTGAGGAACCGGTGGTCGGTGCCGGGGCAGCCGTCGCCAGGTCGATCGACGTGACGGGAGTGCTCTCGTCGTCGCCTCCGCACGAGGCGAGTGACAACGCGAGTGGGAGCGTGAGGGCCATGGCGAGCAGCGACGCGCGGCAGGCTGTCGGACGTGTTCTCATGAATCGCCATCGTAGGGCCGCTCCTGGTTGAATGGACGGTGCCCTGTCCGGCCGGTCAGCGCACACCGAGCGCACCCTCGCGGGCGGCATCGACTGCGTCACCGATGGGTCCGGGGCGACCCCCGCTGCCGTTCGTCCCGCGCACACCCACCGCCTTGCAACCCCGGCCTCACGGCCCCGATCGATTCGACCACCATGAGCCGCCGTTTCCGTCCCACCGCCGAACTGTTCGCCGATGCCCGCACGGGCGATCGGGCCGCGATCGCCCGTCTGCTCTCGCTCGTCGAGCGGGGTGGCGACGAAGCCCGTGAGATCGGCAGGCTCTCGTCACCACTCGGCGGCACCGGGTACACGGTCGGTCTCACCGGTGCGCCGGGTGCCGGGAAGAGCACGCTCACGAGCTCGATCATCAGCCATCTGCGCAAGCAGGAGATCGAGGTGGCGGTGCTGGCCATCGATCCGTCCTCACCGTTCACGGGTGGCGCGATCCTGGGCGATCGGGTGAGGATGCAGGACCACGCCACCGACCCCGGGGTGTTCATCCGGTCGATGGCAACGCGCGGTCACCTGGGCGGTCTGTCCCTCGCGACACCAGAGGCGGTGCGGTTGCTCGACGCGATCGGTCGACGCTGGCTCCTCGTCGAGACCGTCGGCGTCGGCCAGGTGGAGGTCGAGATCGCCGGCAAGGCAGACACCACCGTCGTTGTCGTGAACCCCGGGTGGGGCGACAGCGTGCAGGCCAACAAGGCCGGTCTGATGGAGATCGCCGATGTGTTCGTCATCAACAAAGCCGACCGGAAGGGCGCCGACGAGACTCGACGCGACCTCGAACAGATGCTCGACCTCGGTGACCTGCCCCACGACTCGTGGCGCCCGCCGATCATGTCCGTCGTCGCCACCGAGGGCAAGGGCGTGGTGGAACTGTGGGACACCGTGCTCGCTCACCGCGAGGCCATCACCGCCTCGGGAGAACTCGAGCGTCGTCGAGCCTTTCGTCTGCGTGAGGAGCTGCGCGAGATCGTGGCCCGGCGCCTCGAGCAGAAGGCCCGTCAGATCGCCACGGGCGAACGCTGGGAGGACCTGCAGCAGCAGGTGCTCGAACGGCACCTCGACCCCTGGGGCGCGGCCGATGCCATGCTCGACGGCATCGGCGCCTGACCGCCCGATCCGTTCCGGTCGCGAATCGTGTGCGCTTCGCGGACGCGAGCGCGGCCAGTAGCTCCATCGTCGTGACGCGGTAGCGTCCGTCACATGGCCGAACTGGTGCTCCTCGAACGACGCGACGACGGTGTCGCGGTCGTCACCCTCAACAACCCCAAGGTGAATGCCCTGTCGCAGGAGGTGCTCGCCGACCTGCGCGAGGTCGTGGCCGACCTGGCCGCCGATCTGCCCGGTGCGGTCGTGGTCACCGGAGGTGAGCGGATCTTCGCCGCTGGCGCCGACATCTCCCAGTTCGGGGGACCTGCTGAGGGCCATCGCATCACCATCGGCTTTCACTCGACCCTCGACGCGTTGGCCGCACTGCCCTGCTTCGTGATCGCCGCGGTGAGCGGCTTCGCGCTCGGTGGTGGTTGCGAACTGGCGATGGCATGCGACTACCGCATCGCAGGCGAGAAGGCGGTCTTCGGGCAGCCCGAGATCCTGCTGGGGATCATCCCTGGCGGTGGCGGCACGCAACGCCTCCCTCGCCTGGTCGGTGCGAGCCGGGCGAAGGAGTTGATGATCACCGGCCGTCAGGTGCGCAGCGACGAGGCGTTGCGCATCGGTCTCGCCGACGAAGTGGTGGCCAACGAACAACTGCACGACCGGGCATACGCCTTGGCCGCAGAGATCGCGAAGGGCGCGCTCGTCGCTCAGGCGCTCGTCAAGCAGGCCGTCGACCGCGGACTCGGACAGACCCTCGCCGACGGGCTGACGTTGGAGCGCCATCTCTTCACCGAGGTGTTCAACTCCGACGACAGCCGCATCGGAGTGGCCAGCTTCCTCGAGAACGGACCTGGCAAGGCGGTCTTCACCGGTCGCTGACCGATCGCTGACCGATCGCGGGGGTGGTGCGACTGCTCAGGCGGACACGAGATCGAGCAGCTGGGCGCGATCGGGGCCTGGGATCGGTGACGGATCCGCAGCTCCGGACAGCGACGTGACATGGTCGCGCATGCCTGGCCGAGCGAGGACTTCGTCTTCGGTGGCCATCAATCCGATGATGTCACCGAACGCCCGCGCCGACACGGGGTCGCTGCCGGCTGCCGCGCTCAGCACGGCCTCGGCCGATGTGGCCGGTTCCACGTCGGACTCACGCCCCTCGGCGAACGCGACCATGTCGCGTTGACGCCGGCGATCGGCCGTCGCGGTGGCATCGTGCCACGGCCGCAGCACTGCTTCGGTGCGAGCATCGAAGTCGAGCGCCAGCTGTACGGGGTCGCTCCAGTGCTCCGCGACCGCGGCACGCAACTCCTCGACGTGCATCATCCCGAGGCTGATGCCGCGGCCGAGCGATGGGTTCGTGCACGAGCTGGCATCGCCGACGACGAGGACCCCGGTGGCGCAGGGCGTCCCGTCCACGACGAAGCGCCGGTAGCGATCGACCACGCCGGCCATCGACGAGAGGTCGCTGATGGGTGTGCCGTTCAGCCAGTGCGCGTAGAGCGGACACGCCTTCACCACCCGTTCGAACACGTCGAGATCGCGGAAGCGGCGCAGCGGCTTGTCGTCGCTGCGGCCGTACAAGGTGATCGCCCACGTTCCGTTGTCGGCAGGAAGGGTGAGGATCGAGAACGACCCGATCGGGCCCAGCAACGGTCCGAACACGGGCGGAGTGGTGCCATCGTCCGAGCGGAAGTAGCGGCCGTAGTACGCAAAGCCGCTGTCCTCGCTGTGCTCGATCGGCGGGGTCGCACCGATGTCGGCCAGCCAAGAGGGTGTCGACGAGCGACGCCCGGTCGCGTCGATCACCACATCTGCGTCGACCACCTCGCCGCTCGCCAAGCGCAGGCCGCTCACGTGCGGCACCCCGTTCAGTACCGAGGCACCCGTGCCGAAACCGGCGATGGCCTCGCCGCGGCGAACGGTCACGCCGGGATGGGCCTGCGCGGCCGTGGCCATCGCCCACTCGATCGCCGCGCGACGGCCGGTGATCTGATCGAAGCGGTCGTCGTCGGGCTCGACGCTCGCGTCTGGCTGCATGCTCAGGAGGTACTTGATGATGTTGATGTGCAGGCCGCCATGATCGTCGAGGAATCGGTATGCACTCGGCAGCTGTGTCTTGAGGATCGACGACCCTCTCGGGAGCAGCCAGTGGGCGAGGCCGAACTGGCCGATGCTCGCACGATCCCAGTCGCGAAACGCCGCATCCGGATCGGCGGGCGGCGCCATTGCGTCTCGCTCCAACACCGTCACCTCGTGGCCGTCGTCAGCCAGCATCATCGCTGTCGCCAACCCACAGATGCCCCCGCCCGCAACGACGATCTTCCCCATGGCCGGAGAGTAGTACCCGTGATCGATCCAGGCGTGGTGAACCTCGTCACCCACGACTGGCGATGCGCGCCCGTCAGCCGGCCCAGGCGGCCTTGCCCATCTCGACGGTGGAGATGAGGGCGGGGTGGGTGGGCAGCACCCGAACGGTGAATCCATAGGGGCCGGCGGCGTGCACCTGGTAGGTGCACTCGTACATGTCGCCGTCGGCCGGGGTCATCGAGATCGCCTCTGGGCGGCCGACGAACTCGCCCGTCGAGTCGATCGAGCCGTGGAGCAACTGCACGTTCACATCGCTTGCGTTCAGCCCGTTCAGGTAGAGATGGGCGCGAGCCGCACGCTCGTCACCTTCGTGCGCGGGACCCGTGTCGCCTTCGACGCTGGACACCCTGATGTTCTGCCAGTTCGCCTCGATCGACTGCTTCCACGATGCGAGCGATCGGGCTTGGGCCCATTGGTCGGCGGACGTGGCCGCGGCACTGGCAGCGGCCGGCTCGTAGAGCTCGGTCACATAGTCGCGGACCATCCTCGCCGCCGTGACGAACGGCCCGAGCGAGGTCCAGTTGTGCTTCATGGCATCGACCCAGCCGTGGGGAACACCGTCACCAGTGCGCTGATAGAACAGCGGCACGATCTCGCGTTCGAGCAGACCGAACAGGCTGGTCGCTTCGCGGAGATCGCGCCGAGCGGTGTCGGGGTCGTCGTCGGCCGAGGTGATCGCCCAGCCGTTCTGGCCATCGAAGCATTCGTCCCACCATCCGTCGAGAACGCTGCAGTTCAAGGCCCCGTTCAGCGCTGCCTTCATGCCGCTGGTGCCGCAGGCCTCGAGCGGGCGCCGTGGGTTGTTCAACCACACGTCGCAGCCGTGGTACATCAGGCGTGCGACCGCCATGTCGTAGTCGGGGATGAAGAGGAATCGATGGCCGACATCGAGGTGACGGGCGAACAACTCGATCTCTCGGATCATGTCCTTGCCGGGCTGATCGGCCGGGTGGGCCTTGCCTGCGAAGACGAACTGCACCGGGCGGTCGGCATGGAGCAGCATCTCGCGAAGGCGGTCGGGCTGGGACAGCAGGAGCGTGGCGCGCTTGTACGTCGCGAATCGACGAGCGAAGCCGATCGTGAGCGCGTCGGGATCGAGCAGGGCGTCGCCGAGGCGTGAGCGGACGAACTCCACCAGCTGGGCGCGACCCACGCGCCGCGCGGCCCAGATCTCAGCGGCGGGCACCGATTGAACACCTTTCCACGATGCCTCATCGGCACCGTCCCACACACCGCCGACCGACTGCCGAAGGATCGCATCGATCGGATCGCTCACCCAGGTGTGAGCGTGCACACCGTTGGTGATCGCGCCGATCGGCACCTCGTCGGTCGGGATGTCGGGCCACAGACCGCCGAACATCTCACGGCTCACCTCGCCGTGCAGTTGGGCGACACCATTCGAACGGCCGCCGAGGTGGAGGCCCATCACGGCCATGTTGAAGCGCGTGTCGTCGGGCTCGTCGTCGCGATGGCCGAGGTTCATCAGCGTGTCGAAGTCGGTGCCACACTCGGTTGCGAACCGACCGAAGTAGCGTTCCATCACGGAGCGTTCGAAACGGTCGATGCCGGCGGGCACGGGGGTGTGGGTGGTGAAGACCCCGCCAGCGCGAACTGCCTCGACCGCTTCGGCGAAGCTGAGCGGCTGCTGGCCTCCGGCGCCGGAGACGAGCTCACGGATCCGCTCGAGCGAGAGGAAGCCGGCATGGCCTTCGTTGGTGTGGAACACCTCCGGATGCAGGCCGAGGGCACGAAGGACCCGCACGCCCGCGATGCCGAGAACGATCTCCTGACGCAGCCGGTGCTCCGCGTCGCCGCCGTAGAGACGGTTGGTGATGCCGAAGCCATCGGGGCTGTTGCCGTCGACGGCCGTGTCGAGCAGGTACAGCTTCACCCGGCCGACCTCGACCTCCCAGGCGCGCACCTTGACCGCGTCGCCCGCGATGTCGACCTCGACCTGGATGCCGGTGTCGGACAGGGCGAGTCCGCTGGTGTCGAGGCGAGGGAAGCGCTCCTCCTGGTAACCGTCGGCGTTCAGTCGTTGGCGGAAGTAGCCCTCGGCATACAGCAGCCCGATCGCGACCAGCGGTACGCCGAGATCGCTCGTGGCCTTCAGATGGTCGCCGGCCAGAATGCCGAGGCCCCCGCTGTACTGCGGCAGGGTCTCGCTGATGCCGAACTCGGGTGAGAAGTACGCCACGAGATGCAGCGGCGAGTCGACGCGACCCTGGAACCAACGGGGTTCCTGGGTCGCCGCGACGAGCCGGGCCGTGGCATCGGCGGTGGCCTGGACGACCGCTTGATCAGCGGCGAGCGCTGCCCAACGCTCGGGCTCGATCGCCGCGAGCAGCCGGAGCGGATCGCGACCCGACGCGACCCAGCCGGCGGGATCGAGGCGCTCGAAGAGGCGCTTGGTGTCACGATCCCAGGTCCAGTGCAAGTTGGTCGCGAGCTCGCGAAGCGACTCGAGTGCCCGGGGAATCGCGGGCACGACGGTGAAGTGGCGGACGGCACGCATGGCCCACGAGGGTACTGGACCACGCCGCCGGCGATCGTCAAGACCGCGTGAAGAGCGCGAGTCGTGTCCGCCCGCACGGTGAGGAGACCCTGGTCATTTCGGTGTCGATCGCCCACTCTGCGTGACCGAGGTGACGAACACAACGTGTCGGCCCCATCTCGGGACGCGTCGGCCGCCGGCGCGACGCGAGCGTCGTCGGGTCAGCGACCTGCGGTCGCGTACACCTCGATGGTCGCGACGGCGATCGCATCCCACGTGTAGCGATGTTCGATCAAGGTCGCCGCGGCATCCGACATCGCGGCCCCCTTGTCGGGGTCGGACAGGACCTGTTCGATCCGATCGGCGAGATCGTGATGATCGCCGGGTTCGAACAACAGCCCGGCCTGCGTGCCGTCGAGGATCTCCGCCAGGCCGCCGGTGCGCGCCACGATCGTGGGTGCCCCCGCCGCCATTCCTTCGAGCGCCACGATTCCGAACGGCTCGTACAGGGACGGGATGATCACACAGCCGGCGCGCGTGAGGATCCGCCGGAGTTCGTCATCGGGCACGAAGCCGGCCAGGTCGACGATGTCGGTCACGCCTTCGACGTCGATCTGAGTCTGCAGCTCGGGCAGATAGCTCCCACGCCCTGCGATCACGCACCGCACATCGGGAATCCGGCTGCGCAGCTCGGCGATCGCGCGGACGAGCACTTGGAAGCCCTTCTCGTACTGCACCCTTCCCCACGCCACCACCAACGGCCCACGTTCGACTGCGGCGTCGGGCAGCTTCCACAACCGGGGGTCCACACCGTTGGGCACGAGGTGGACCTTCTCGATCGGCAGCTCGAAGCCGCCCACGACCTCGCGCACCATGAACCGTGAGCAGGCGATCACCTCGCGCGCTTGATAGGTCAGCCACCACTCGACGGCGTTGACCGCGGCCGGCATGCCAGGTGGAACATGGCCACCGTGCCGACCACGCTCGGTCGCGTGGATCGTGGCCACCAGGGGCACGCCCCACAAGGTCTTCAACGTGTCGCCCGCCCAGGCCACCAGCCAATCGTGAGCGTGCACGACCTCTGGTCGCCATTCGCCCAGTCGGGCGGCAAGGCCCACCAGCTGATGATTCGCCGAGGCCATCCGTGCCACGAGATCGCCGTCGGGCAGCCATGGCAGATCGGCCACAGCGCGAACCACGCGCACACCTTCGATCACCTCGTCGTCGGCGACGTCAGGCGTTCCCGGCTCGTGACGCTGAAGGCTGAAGACCACGACGTCATGGCCGCCCCGGACCATCGCTCTCGCCAATCCGTCGACGTGAGCTGCGATGCCGCCGATGACGAAGGGGGGATACTCCCACGAGAGCATGAGCACACGCATTGCCGCGACCGTAGTGCCCTGCCGGTGTGCCGGACACTCTCGGGAACCTGCCCGCCGCGATCGCGTACGCTCGCAGTCGTGCTTCTCTCTGACCTCGACATGTACCTGCTCGGCGAAGGAACCCATCGTCGCCTCTGGGATGTCCTCGGCGCCGTCCAACTCGACGATGGATCCATCCGTTTCGCCGTCTGGGCTCCCAACGCTCACGGTGTCGACGTGGTCGGAGACTGGAACGGTTGGACGCCCGAGACGCTCTCGCCGCAGGGGGCCACCGGCGTGTGGTCGGTCGTGTGTCCGACGGCGCGTCAAGGCCATCGCTACAAGTACCTCGTCCACGGAGCCGCAGGCGAGACGGTCGTCAAGGCCGATCCGATGGCCATGTCGGCCGAGTGCCCGCCGTCGGATGCCAGCGTCGTCGCCGGTCGCAGCGGATTTCGGTGGGGTGACCAGGCCTGGATGGCGAACCGTCAGACCGGGGCGTCGCGGGCGCTGCGGATCTATGAGGTGCACCTCGGCTCGTGGCGCCACGGGCTCACCGACTACCGCTCGATGGCCGAGGCGCTTGCCGACCACGTGAGTGCGCTCGGTTTCTCGCACGTCGAGTTGCTCCCCGTCGCGGAGCACCCCTTCGGTGGATCATGGGGATATCAGGTGACCGGCTACTACGCCCCGACCGCCCGGTACGGCGCTCCGGACGACTTCCGTGCCTTCGTCGACATCCTCCACCAACGCGGCATCGGGGTGATCCTCGACTGGGTGCCGGCGCACTTCCCGAAGGACCGATGGAGCCTCGCTCGATTCGATGGCACCGCGCTCTACGAACACGCCGATCCCCGCCAAGGAGAACACCCCGATTGGGGCACGTACGTGTTCAACTACGGGCGCACCGAGGTGCGCAACTTCCTCGTCGCCAACGCCCTCTACTGGCTGCAGGAGTTCCACGTCGATGGCCTGCGCGTCGATGCGGTGGCGAGCATGCTCTACCTCGACTACTCCCGCAAGGAGGGCGAGTGGGTGCCGAACGAATTCGGTGGTCGCGAGAACCTGGCCGCGATCGAGTTCCTGCGACAGCTCACCGGCGCGGTCGCCGCGGAGTGCCCTGGCACGATGATGATCGCCGAGGAGAGCACGTCGTGGCCGAAGGTCACCCATGCCGTCGAACACGGCGGGCTCGGATTCACTCACAAGTGGAACATGGGTTGGATGCACGACACGCTCGGGTACCTGAAGAACGACCCCGTGCATCGCCGCTGGCATCATCACGAGCTCACCTTCGGCTTGTTGTACGCCTTCAGCGAGCGCTTCGTGTTGCCCCTCAGCCATGACGAGGTGGTGCACGGCAAGGGGAGCATGATCGCGAAGATGGCGGGCGACGACTGGCAGCGCTTCTCCAACGTGCGCGCCCTGTACGCGTGGATGTGGGCGCTGCCGGGTGCGCCGCTGGTGTTCATGGGGGCCGAACTGGCCTCATGGACCGAGTGGAACGACGCGGCGGGTCTGCCGTGGCATCTGCTCGACCACGCGCCTCACCGCGGCGTGCGCGACCTGATCGCGGCGCTGAACGCCGCATCTGACACGTGGCCGGCGGTCTGGGAACGCGACGCCGATGCGACGAGCTTCCAGTGGCTGGACGCAGACGATGGCGAATCGTCGATCTACGGGTTCTTGCGGTGGGCCAAGGGGGGCAACCACGCGGTGGCCTGTGTGGTCGACTTCACCCCGGTACCGCGCAGTGGATACCGCGTCGGCCTGCCGTGGACGGGGACGTGGGACATCGTGGTCGACACCGACGCGGCCACCTTCGGTGGCAGCGGATTCAACGCAGGCCGCACCAGCACCGTCGCCGAGCCGATCCCGTGGCAGGGTCAGCCGTGCTCTGCGCTCGTCGACCTGCCTCCGCTCGGGACGTTGTGGCTGGCCGCGCATCGTCCTGCGACGAATGACGGCCACTGACGGCCGCCGGGTGCGCGCGACGCAGCTGGTGACGTGCGACGCGCCGGCCCGGCCGCATCGCATCATTGCCACATGAGCGCTGATCGACACATCTGGCGATCGCGGACGTTGCGGCCGGTCGTGACGGCGAGCGTGACCCTCGGCGCTGCAGTCGGCGTGTTCGCGATCTCGTTCGGCGTGGGCTCCGTGAGTGCGGGAGCGTCGGTGGCGCAGACGTGTGTGATGTCGTTGCTCGTGTTCACCGGAGCGTCACAGCTGTCTGCCGTCAGCGTGCTCGGCGCCGGCGGTTCGCCTGTCTCGGCCCTCGGCGGTGCCCTCGTGCTCGCCGCCCGCAACGGCGTGTACGCCCTGTCGATGGGCCGGCGGATCGAGGGTCGGCTCCCGGTCCGGCTCGTGGCGGCGCAGCTGACGATCGACGAATCCACCGCGATGTCGATGGGACAGGACGATCCGACGGCTCAGCGTGCTGCGTTCTGGATCACGGGCCTCAGCGTGTACCTGTTCTGGAACGCCGGCACGTTGATCGGCGCCCTGCTGGGCAGTGCGATCGATCCGGTGACGTTCGGGCTCGATGCAGCGTTCCCTGCTGCCTATGTCGCGATGGTGTGGCCACAGTTGCGAACCGCTCGCGGACGCACGGCGGCGTTCCTCGGTTCGGCGACGTGTCTGGTGCTCGTGCCCATCCTGCCCGTTGGCGTGCCGATCCTGTGTGCGGCACTCGCGGTGTTGGTCGGCGTTCCTCCCGACCCTCGCATCCCGACGGCCGCACCGCGCCGCACCCGAGAGCGCAGCAGCGAACACAACGATGGAGAGCCGTCGTGAGCTGGACCTTCGTGCTCGTGCTCGCGGCGGGCGCATTCGCGTGCAAGGCCGTCGGGTTCTTCCTGCTCGCTGGCCGACAGCTGCCTGCTGTCGTGGAGCGATGTCTCGCGCTCATCCCTGCGGCGGTCATTGCGGCACTGGTGGCAAAGGACACCTTTGCCGCAGGGCAGCACCTGGAGATCGACCCGCGTGTGGCCGGCGTCGGCGTCTCCGTGGTCGCGGTGTGGCGACGTGCGCCGTTCGTCGTGGTGGTGGTGCTCGCGGCTGGGGTCACGGCCGGAGCTCGTCAGCTCGGCTGGGGTTGACCGCGGCCGACCGCATCGGCGCTCGGGTCAGATCTGTTCGACGATGCGCGCGAGACCGCGGAGGTTCCGCCGCCAGATCGCGCCCATCACGAGCTTTCCGCCCACCCATGCTCCGACCGGACCGCCGAGCCACCACGGGAAGATCAGTTCCTCGGTCCAGTTGAAACGAGTGCGGCGGCCGAGATCGATCGGCGTGAGTGAGAACGTGCCGGAACCGGTGACCACCCCGGTGTGGCGCACACCCATCGCCTCGCCGGGACGCCACTCGGTGATCTCCATCACGTCGACCAGGGTGATCGGGCCGACCTTCGTGTCGCACTCGAACCGAGTGCCGAGGCCCCGGGACTGATCGGTGACGAAGCGGATGGCCACGGCGTCGTGCATCCAGTCGACGTGCCGTTCGATCGGCTCCACAACGTCCCAGACCTGCTGCGGTGTTGCGTCGATCTCGATCGACACCGAGATCTGAGCCATCGTGGAGAGACTGCCGGTCGGTATCAGGCGTGGACGGCGACGTCGCGCAGATGTGCAGCAGCGGTCTCGGGGGGCACGATGTTGATGAGCACGCCCGTCCCTCGCTCGAATCCCGCCGTGGTGACCAGCTTCGGCCAGATGCTGACGTACCAGTGGAACGCACCGGTGTAGTGATGAGGCGCCGTGCGGAACACGAGGTTGAAGCTCACGTCGCCGACGGCCTCGCGCAGGTGCGCGATCGAATCGCGAATGGCGATGCCCATGGCCACCAGGGTGGCGTCGTTGGAGTCGGTCAGGTGCAGATCGTGGCTGCGCGGGATGATCATCATCTCGAACGGCGAACCGCTCCAGAAGGGGCAGATGCACACGACATCTTCGTTCGCGAACACGACTCGCTTGCCATCGACCAGTTCGGCTTCGACCGTGGCACACAGGATGCAGCCGCCCTCGAACCGGCTGAAACCGCGCTGTTCTTCGAGCACCTCACCGGGCACGAACGGCAGACCGAGCAACTGGCCGTGCGGGTGGGCGAGCGACGCTCCGGCTTCACGGCCGTGATTGATGATCGCTTGGGTGAAACGCAAGTTGGCCGCGTTGGCGTGCTCTTGGAAGCGGCGCTGCAGGATGCGCATCATGTCGGCAGCATCCACATCGCTGAGGCTGTGCAGCCCGTCGTTGTGATGGGGGCTGTAGACGAAGACCTCGTGGATGCCGCTGGCTTCGGCCTCCACGTGCACCGGGCCGAGGTGATGGACCGAGAACGGCTCATCACCGGAGAACGCCGGATAGAGGTTCGGCATGACCCGCATCTTCCAGCTGCCACCGGCGTCGAGTTGCTCCAACGACGGCGTGGTGGCCTCTTCGTTTCCGGGGCAGAACGGGCACGGACGGTCGGGCCCGGCTTCGACTTCTGCGACACGAGGCGCGAAGTCGCTGGGCCGGTCGGCCCGCTCGGCAACGATGGTGACCCATCGACCGGTGAGAGGGTTCAGGCGAAGTTGACTCACAACAGCATCTACCCTAGAGCGATTGTTCTCGTCATGTACGAACCCAAGCCGGAATTCCGGCCGACGTGTACACCGTCACATGGCGGTCGCTGGTGCTGGAGAAGGGCGTCCGGTCGTAGTCGGCCCACCGTTGGGTGACGTGCAGCCCACTGTGCGCGGCCATCGCGTCGAGCTGCCCCGGATCGGCCCAGCGGATCGACCAGGGCCGCAGCCTGATCCCTGCGGTGTCGGAGATCTCGATGAACTGACCTTCGGCGAGTTGCGCGACCGTGTCGTGCACGCTCGCGCTCAGCACGACGGTGTCGGCGGTCATCGACCGCACCGTCACCTGAGACCCGCGGGGCCGTTCGGCGTCGTGCTGCGGGACGAACGCCTCCACCACGAACGAGCCCCCCGGTGCCAGGACCTCGGCGACCCGATCGAAGCACGCTTGCTGGCGTGGTTCGCTCGTCAGGTTGAACAGTGTGTTGTACGCGGCGAGGACCACCTCGTGCTGCCCGGAGGGCACGTCGTCGACCATGTCGCCCAACACCACCGTGACCGTCCCGTTCGGGTCGGCGGACGCAAGTCGCTCGAGCATCTTCTTGCTGCTGTCGATGCCCGTGACGCTCGCCACGCGCCTCGCCAGGGGCAGCGCCAGCCGGCCGGTGCCCACACCCAGCTCGAGCAGCGAACCGGCGCGGGTGCCGTCTGCCGTGGCGAGTTGCGCCACGAACTCCACGGTGGTCTCCAGATCCGTGACCTCGGCGTACCAGTCGTCGTACACGTCGGCGAACGCATCGCCATAGGAATCGCTTCGGAAGCCCCGCACACCTCCATCATCGCCTGTCGGTAGCGTGACGCACATGTCAGGAGATCGTTCGGAGCGGCCCTCGGCTCGGTCCACGTCGGGCGAGACCGAGCTCACCTACCTCGACCACGCCGCCACCACACCCATGCGGCGTGAGGCGATCGACGCGATGCTGCCGTTCCTCGACGAGCAGTATGCGAACCCGAACGGCTCTCACCGCTTCGCGCGTCGGGCGCGCGGTGCGCTCGACGACGCGCGCGAGACGGTGGCCGACGTCGTCGGCTGTGCGCCGGGCGAGGTGATCTTCACCGGCGGGGGCACCGAGAGCGACAACACCGCCGTCCTCGGCGTGGTCGCCGCACGGGGAGGCCTCGCCGTGTGTCCCGCGGTCGAGCACCACGCCGTCCTACACGCCGTCGAGCACGTGCGAGGTCGCATCGTCGCCGTCGACCGCAGTGGTCGAGTCGATCTCGAACGACTGGCAGCTGCAGTCGACGCCGACGTCTCGGTCGTGTCGGTGATGACGGTCAACAACGAAGTCGGCTCGATCACCGATGTGGCCGCAGCTGCTGCGGTTGCACGACGAGGGAACCCCGGTGTGATGGTGCACACCGACGCGGTGCAAGCGGTGTCGTGGCTCGACCTGCGCACCGTCACCCCACACGTCGATCTGCTCTCGTTGTCGGCGCACAAGTTCGGTGGCCCGAAGGGAGTCGGCGTCCTGGTGGCGCGGGGCACGGCGCAGTTCGCGCCGATGCTGATCGGCGGAGGACAAGAGCGCGATCGGCGGAGCGGCACGCAGAACGTGGCCGGCATCATCGCCATGACCGAGGCGCTTCGGTGCGCTGACGCCGAGCGAGACGCCGAACGAGATCGGATCGGACCGTTGCGAGATCGATTGGTCGATTCGCTCGTCGCTCGGCTGGACGGTGTGATGGAGACGGTCGATCGCGACCACAAGGTGGCCGGCTCGGCTCACCTCTGCCTGCACGGTGTCGAGAACGAGGCGTTGCTGTTCTTGCTCGACGAGGCCGGAGTCTGTGCGAGCGCTGCTTCGGCGTGCGCCGCCGGCGCGATGGAGCCGTCGCACGTGCTCGCCGGGATGGGTGTCGAGCGCGACTGGGCCATCGGAGCGTTACGTCTCACGCTGGGGCGCACCACCACCGAGGCCGACGTCGATCGTGCGATCACGGCAGTGATCGACGCGGTCACCAGGATCAGGTCGCACGCCTCCACTGCCGCAGGCGTGCCATTCGTCCGACCCACACCGACAGGAACGCGTTCGTGAAGGTGCTGTGTGCGATGAGCGGCGGCGTCGATTCGTCGGTGGCCGCGTCCGAGCTGCTCGCTGCCGGCCATGAGGTGGTGGGGGTCACGATGCGACTGTGGGGCGGAGACAGCGACACCGGATGCTGTTCCGTCGCCGATGTCGACGACGCCCGCCGTGTGGCTCAGCAGCTGGGGATCGATCACCTCGTGTTCAACTTCACGGAGGACTTCGACCGCCACGTCGTCGAGCCCTACGTCGATGCGCACACTCGAGGCGTGACGCCCAACCCGTGTATCGAGTGCAACAGACACCTCAAGTTCGAGCGGTTGAGCGAGCGTGCCGACCTGTTGGGGTTCGACGCGATCGCCACCGGTCATCACGCCAGGATCGTCGAGCACGACGGGCATCGATTCATCGCCCGTGGCGCCGATACGGCCAAGGACCAGAGCTACGTCGTCCACATGCTGTCGCAGCGCGACCTGGCGCGCACGTTGTTCCCCGTCGGACACATGACCAAGGCCGATGTTCGCCGCCGTGCTGAAGACGCCGGACTTCGCACCGCGCACAAGCCGGACAGCCAGGACGTGTGCTTCATCACGCACACGGGAGGCCGAGAGCAGTTCCTCGGCAACCGCATCGGGTTCCGTTCTGCACGTGTGGTCGACATGGAGGGCGTCGACGTGGGATCGGTCGCAGCCGTCGAGTTGGTCACGATCGGTCAGCGCCGCGGCATCGGTCTACCCGGCGGCGGCCCGAAGCGGTACGTCGTCGACGTCGATGTCGATGCGGGCCGTGTGACCGTGGGCGGTGACGAACATCTGCATCTGAAGACCATGCGGGTCGGCGCGATGACGTGGGCAGCAGGCGAGGTGGAGGGCGAGCTCCTCGTTCAGTGCAGTGCCCACGGTGCACCGCGTCGAGCCGATGCCCGGTTCGATGGTCGGGAACTGGTGCTCGTGTGGCGCGACGACGAGCGGCGTGTCGCCCCCGGACAGAGCGTGGTGCTGTACGACATCACCGATCGGCGGGTGCTCGGCGGGGGCATCGCCCTCTGAACGCGGTGGTCACCCCACCGCGATCGACCGCTCGCCCATCGAGCGGAGCAGGCGGCCAGGTCGAGTAGGTGCCAGCAGGAATGCCATGACGTGGAGTGCGCGGCCCCCGGGATTGGCTCGGCTGCCGGCCAGCACGGCCGTCGTCGATTCCGACAGCGAGATCTCGACGGCGTGGCCTCCCGCGGGACCGGTGAGATCGGCCGCCTCGGTGTCGACGAGTGCGAGGCGTGCTCCCCTGACGATGCGCGCAGGGAACATGACGGTCTCGGCGAGCACCACGTGGTCGTGGAACACGAGACCGGCCGGCACGAGCACCACCCATCGCCGGGACAAGCGGTGGAATCGGGGTATCAGGAACCAGGCGAGCGCGGCTGCGATCACGGTGAGCGACGTCCCCACGAACCAGCCCCGACCCGCGAGCGCGAGCGGACCGATCAGCGCACAGGCACAGAGCACCGACCACGAGACCGCGCTCGGCACGTAGAACGTTGCGGGAGGACGCAGCGGAAAGCGCTCCTCGTCACCGTACGCCGATGCCTGAGCCATCGCTTGTCCGAACTCGCCGCTGGCGATCACGAGCGATGCGAGCGCCGTCGAGACGATGGCGAGGATGGTCGCCGCCGACGCACCGGCGTGGACGACGGCGGCCGCAGCGGCGACCGTGCCCATCGGCACCGTCATACGCGAGATGGTGAGGCCCATGACCGCCGGGACAGCGAGCGCGACCGCGACGGTCGCCCACCCGATCCACAGCAACGTCGTGCCGGTGAGCTGCACCTCCCGGCTGTGGCGGGCGAGCGCCTCGCCGAATCCACCGCCGCCGATCACGGCGACGACGAGCCACACTGCGCGCGCCAGCCAGAGCACCAGGAGATGGGGGGATTTGGTCGGCCACCGCACGAGGCGACAGGGTATCCACCTGACGCAAGAGGGCCCGTGGTCCGTCGGTGACCGATTCACCGCCGGGGGTCGGATCGGCTCGTTCGTCGTCGTGGCGTTGGATGATCGTGAATCCGTCTCGCTGAAGGGCGGACCGGCGTGCCACCATCTTCCTCGCAGGAGCGTCGAGCGGTTCAGGCCGGACAGCGGATCTCAGGACAGCGGATCTCAGGACAACGGATCTCAGGACAGCGGATCTCAGGACAGCGGATCTCAGGACAGCGGATCTCAGGCAACGGGAAGGAGGACAACACGATGGCTGGAGTGCAGATCGCCAACGGCGCAACGGTCGGCATCGGAAGTCTCCCGCACCGCGATCTCGATGCCGGCGTTCGATTCGCGCTCGACGCGACGTCGATCCCGACGGTGCCGTCACTCCCTCGGCGGTCGCCCGCAGAAGGGATCATCGTCCAGGCCATGCTCGGGATCGTCGGCGTGACCGTCGGTCAGTACGGAGCGATCTCGGTCGATCTGAACTCGATCGACCCGCTCGCCGACGTGTCGACCGACCTCCAACACGACGCCTTCGCCGGCTTCCGCCGGTTCCTCGAACTCGCGGCTGCGCGACACATCGACCCTCACGGCGCCCCGATCGATGCGATCAAGTGGCAGCTCGTCGGTCCCGTCACGCTCGGCATGGCGCTCCTTCGCGCCGGGGTGTCCGTTCACGAGGCGTTCGACGTGTCGGTCCGGGCCGTGCGGGCCCACGTGCAACACCTCCTCGATGCCGTCGAACTGGCGCTGCCGGGATGTCGTCAGATCGTCTTCATCGACGAACCGGACATGGTCGACCTCACCGACGCGAACTTCCCGATCGCTCCCGACACCGCGATCGACCTCGTGTCGGGAGCACTGGCGGCGGTCGAGTCGCGGGGCCTGTCAGGGCTGCACGTGTGCGGTGACGCCGATTGGTCGTCGTTGATCTCGGCCGGGCCGCAGATCCTGTCGATCCCGGTCGACACCTCCATCGTCGAGGCCGCGGGGTATCTGCAGCAGTTCCTGGTGAGGGGCGGCGTCGTCGCGTGGGGTGCCGTGGACACCGGCGGCCCGATCTCGACCACCGCGGAGCGGCCGTGGCGTCAGCTGACACAGCTGTGGTGTCAACTGGTGGAGCGAGGCTGCGACCCGGTGCTCCTGCGCACGCAGTGCCTCGTGACGCCAGAGTGCGGACTCGGCATGCACACGCCGTCGGTTGCCGAACGGGTGCATCGGGTCACGGGCGAGGTGGGCCGGCGCGTCCGCGATCAGGCCACCGCCTCGCGTTTCGTCCTCGGTGCGTGACGCTCGCCCCGGCATCGCCGAATCCGCCGTGACACCCGTTGCCTACACTCGCCTCTGTGACGACTTCAGGTGACCCGGCGGCGCAGATCGCCGAGCTGATCGGCCTCATCCACCATCACGACGAGCGCTACTACGGCTTCGACGACCCCGAGGTCAGCGACTCCGAGTACGACGAGTTGGTCCGCTCCCTGCGGCGGCTCGAGGACCTCCATCCCGACCTGGTCCGGCCTGATTCGCCCACCGAACGGGTCGGTGCAGCCACCCTCGGGGCCACCTTCGCTCCGGTCTCGCACCGTGTGCCGATGACCAGTCTCGACAATGCGATGGACATCGACGAGCTCACCGCGTGGGGCGAGCGGGTTGCCAAGGGACTCGGTGCCGCGGCGCGTCAGACTGCGTCCGGCCAACTCGGTCAACTCGGCCAACTCGGCCAACTCGGTCCACGCTCCGAAGCAGACGGTGCACTCGATGGTGCTGGTGCGTCTCATCGGCCTGGTCGGCCGGACGAGTCAGGATCGCCTGATCCGATCGTGCCCCCGTCGGCCCGGTTCGTCTGCGAGTTGAAGATCGACGGGCTCGCCATGAGCCTCAGGTTCGAAGGTGGGCAGTTCGTCCAGGCCGCCACGCGCGGCGACGGTCGCGTGGGCGAAGACGTCACGGCCAACGTGGCAACGATCGCGGGGTTGCCGCGCAGATTGCCGGCCGGCGCTCCGGAAGTGGTCGAGGTGCGCGGTGAGGTCTACATGTCGCTCGCCAGCTTCGAAGCGCTCAACGAGCGCACGATGGCTGCGGGCCAGCCGCGCTTCGCCAATCCGCGCAACGCGGCGGCGGGCAGCCTGCGACAGAAGGATCCGAAGGTCACGGCCTCGCGTGAGCTCAGCTTCTGGTGCTACCAACTCGGTGAGGTCGTGGGCGGTCCTGCGTTCGAGACGCATCGACAGACCCTCGACTTCCTCGATTCGCTCGGGTTCCCGGTGAATCCCGAGATCCGTGTCGTCGACGATCTCGCCGGGGTCGACGAGTTCTGCCAGCACTGGCAGGAGCACCGTCACGATCTCCCGTACGAGATCGACGGGGCGGTGGTCAAGATCGACGATCTCGGACAGCGCGAGCAGCTGGGGTTCACCTCGCGAGCTCCCCGTTGGGCCATCGCGTACAAGTTCCCACCGGAGGAACGGACGACGATCCTTCGCGACATCCAGGTGTCGATCGGCCGCACTGGCCGGGCGACACCGTTCGCCGTGTTGGAACCGGTGTTCGTCGGAGGTTCCACGGTGGGGATGGCCACCCTCCACAACCAGGATCAGGTGCGTGCCAAGGATGTCCGCCCTGGCGACACGGTCATCGTGCGCAAGGCCGGTGATGTGATCCCCGAAGTCGTCGGACCGGTGCTCGCTCTGCGACCTGCGGGACTGCCCGAGTGGCGCTTTCCCACCACGTGTCCGTGCTCGATCCACAGTGAGCTCGTGCGCCCAGAGGGCGAAGCCGACACTCGATGTGTCGAGCCGTCGTGTCCCTATCAGCGCGTCCAGCGCATCATCTACTTCGCGTCGCGTGGAGCGATGGACATCGAGGGTCTCGGTGACCGCACGGTCCTGCAGCTCAGCGAGGCCGGTCTGGTGCGAGACCCTGCCGACATCTACGGCGTCACCGTCGACCAACTGCTGCAGCTCGACGGTTTTGCCCGAATGAGCGCCCAGAAGCTCGTGGCGTCGATCGCAGCGTCGCGTACCCGACCACTTCCCCGAGTGCTCACGGCTCTTGGGATCAAAGGGCTCGGGCCGTCAGCATCGGAAGTCATCAGCGTCGCATTCGGCACCCTCGATGCGGTGATGGCTGCGTCGGAGGCCGATCTGGCCACCACCGATGGCGTGGGTCCCACGATCGCAGCATCGATCGTCCGCTGGTTCGCGAACGACATCAACCGGGCGATGATCGACAAGCTCCGGATCGCCGGCGTCGAGTTCGGCAACGTCGAGGTGAGCCGGCTCCCGCAGGTGCTCGCGGGCAAGGCCGTGGTGGTCACCGGGTCGTTGGCGGGGTTCTCGCGAGACGAAGCCGAGGCGGCGATCAAGGGCCGCGGCGGCAAGAGCCCTGGGAGCGTCAGCGCGAAGACGTTCGCCGTGGTGGTCGGTGCCGAACCAGGCGCCAGCAAGGTCACCAAGGCAACCGACCTCGACATCCCCGTGCTGGACGAGGCAGGATTCGTGGCCCTGCTCGAATCCGGTGAGCTGCCTCAGACCACGTGACGTCAGACCACGTGACGTCAGACCACGTAGAAGGTCCACGTGAAGGTGCGCGACCGATCCGGCCCGTCGGCGGTGAGCCAGTAGCGGATCGTCACCGAGTGCACGCCGGTGTCGAAGGCTTCGATCGGTTGTGACGCACCGGGCACGAAGGTGAGCGTGTTGTTGCCGGGCTCGTAGATCGCGCCAGGCGGAACGATGACCTCTTCCTGCTCGCCGCCCAGCGCTGGTGGCTTCTGACCCACCTCGCCGTCGAGGGAGAACACGTCGAGCTCGACACCGTCGACGATCATGACCGCCTCGTAGCCGTTCACCAGGTCGACGAACACACGGGTCTGCTGCGGAACCTGGGCGGCGCCGCGGATGGGGTCGATGTTCTCGATCGCGTCGGGGAGAGCCTGCTGTTCCCGGCCGGTCACCGACCGGAGCACGCCGAGGACGATCACGACGAGGCCGACGGCGATGCCGAAGCTGGCGACCAGCATCTTCACGTCGAGGCGGCGGCGACCCTGAACGGTCGACCGCGCTGCACCGTCGCTCTCGGGATCGCGCTCGGGATCGGCCAGCAGGTCGGTGGAGCGCTCGAGCGCTGAACGCTCCAGGGTTGCCCCTGCCGACGGCGACGTCGGTCCGCCCACGGGGTCATGTCCACCGGCGGGATCATGGTCATCGGGCGGTTGGTCGGTCGGTGCGATCGTGCTCGGCACGACCCCCAGTCTCGCGCCTCCTGGGCGCGTTTCCACCGTCGCCGGCACTCGGCGACCGGTTGCACGAGGCGGGCGAGCGAGCGCAGCGACGCGCCCGGAGCGTGCATCGGAGCCGCTAGCGTCGCGGTTCCCATGAGCGATGAGGACGGGTCTCCGAGGAATCTGCCCGACGTCGATCCGTCCGATCACCCGGCCGGCCAGGACGGACAGGCCACGTCGGACGCAAGCGGGGCCATCGATGCCACCGGGCCGATCGAACGCTCCGCCGGTGGGCGGGTGTTCGCGCAGCGCTTCCAGCTCCTCGGCAGGCGCGGCACCGCCACCGACGTTGCGTTGTTCGAGGCGCACGACATCGTGACCGACCGAGCAGTCGCCGTGAAGATCATCCATCCCGACATCTGCGCTCGACCTGGATTCGAGGAGCGGTTCCGCGAGACCATGGCACAGGTCCTGACGGCGCGGCACCCGAACCTCACCGAGGTCATCGAGACGGGCACCGCGACGTGGAGTGGTCGGAAGGTGCACTTCGTGGTGTGCGAGAACCTCGCCGGAGGAAGCCTTCGCGACCTCCGCGACCGTGGCCGCCAACTCAGCCCCTCTCAGGTGGTGATGATCGGCCTCGATGCCTGCCGAGGGCTCGACGCCGCCCATCGGCTCGGTCTGGTGCACGGCGACATTCGGCCCGCGAACCTCGTGTTCGGTGTCGACGGTCGGCTCCGCCTTGCCGATGTCGGCCTGGCGCAGTTGGTCAGTGATGCATGGTGGGTCGAACCAACCGGGGTGAACATCGAGAAGGCGAAGTTCGCGTCGCAGGAGCAGGCGAAGGGGCTCGAACCGACGACGAAGAGCGACGTGTACGCCCTGTGCTTGTGCTTGCTCGAGGCCGTGACCGGCCAACTCCCGTTCGTCGGGGACTCGTCGGTGGCAACGCTGTCGAACCGGGTCGACAAGCTCATGCCGGTGTCGGCCGACCTCGGCCCGCTCGCCGCGGTGCTGGAGCGTGCGGGCCGTCCCGACGGCGACGATCGTTCGTCGGCGGCCGAGTTCGGACGGGCGCTGCACCAGGCGGCGGAGAAGTTGCCGCGCCCGGCGCCGTTGGCTCTGGTCGGTGGAGGTCTGTTCGCATCGGCTCCCGCGGGCCCCGACCAGACGTCGCCGACCGGGATGCTCCGTCGACCGGTCACGCCGGTCACCGAGGTACCGGTCACCGAGGTACCGGTCAGCGTGGTACCGGTCAGCGAGGTACCGGTCAGCGAGGCGGGTGACGCTGACGGTGGGTCCGAAGCCGATCAGTCGGACGTGTCCGATGGTGTCGCACTGAAGCCATGGCTGCCCGACCCTGCCCGCGGCGCGTCCTCGCCGTCGTCGTCATCGGCGTCATCGGCGGTGAACGTCGCTCCAACGGATGCACCCCCCGTCACCCCACCGGGAGTCGTCTCCGGTGTCCGCGTCGATGGCATCCTCGACGGTCCGACCGACGCGACCGACCTGACCGATCTGACCGATCTGACCGATCTGACCGAAGGGCCGTCGGCACTGGCAGGCGCCGACGTCGGCCTGGAGCGGTCGATCGAATCGGCCGACGCGTCCGACGCGTCCGACGCGTCCGACGCGCTCGACGCGCTCGACGCGCCCAGCCAGCCCGACGCGCCCGACGAGCCGAACGCGCCAGCCGATCGAGATGGAGATCTGTCCCCGTCCGAATCGGTCGAGACCGAGTTGGGAGCGAACGGCCGACGGCGTCGCGCCCCGTTCGTGGCGCTCGCCATCGTCGTGGTCGCTGTCGTCGCGGCCGCCGGCGCCGTGTGGTGGTCGGCACGCACCGTGTCGAACGACGTTCCCGATCTCGCCCTCGTCGCGCAGGGTGAAGCACTGAACATGATCAGCGAGTTCGGTTGGAACGTGCTGGTCGTCCCCGAGTCCAACGACGGCATCGCTGCCGGCCTGGTGATCCGTACCGACCCGCCGAGCGGTACGACGCTCGACGAGGGCGACGATCTCACGCTCGTGGTGAGCTCCGGACCCGCGCCCAGGGTGTTGCCCGAGATCGTCGGCCTCACCGTCGATCAGGCCGCTGCCGACCTGTTGGAGCTCGGCCTCGTGCTCGAGGTGGGCGATCGATCGTTCAGCGACGACGTGCCCGTCGACGAGATCCTGTCCTGGAGCGTCACGGACCAACCGGCGGTCCGGGCGGGCGACACCGTGCTCCCGGGGACGCCGATCGTGGTTGTCGTCTCCGCCGGACCGGCGCCCCGCGTGGTGCCGGAGACGGTCGGGCTGGCTGCCGCCGATGCCAACGCCGCGCTGCAGTCGGTCGACCTGGTGGTGGATGCGTCGGAGGAGTTCAGCGCCGACGTTCCCATCGGTGCGGTCGTCGCCCAGAACCCCGCGGCCGGCACCGAACTGCCGCCGGGCAGCACCGTGTCGATCGTCGTGTCGAAGGGCCCCGACTTCGTGGCCGTCCCGCCGCTCGCTGGCCTGGGTGTGCAGGCGGCGACCGATGTGCTCACCGCTGCTGGTCTGGGGATCGGTCAGGTCAAGGGCGATCCGGCAGGGGTGAACGTACTGGCCGAAGTGGGCGGTACCTCGATCGGCGGAGGAGCGACGTTCCCCCGCGGCACGTTGATCGATCTCACCTTCGCCGTTGCAGCGACGGTCGCCGCCGAGGTGCCGTAGCCCGACGCGCCGTGGGTGTTCGGGGCACCAACCGGTGAGGCCATCCGGGGGCACCATCCGGTGAGGCCATCCAGGTCGAGGCCATCCAGGTCGAGGCCATCCAGGTCGAGGCCATCGAGGTCGAGGCCATCGAGGTCGAGGCCATCGAGCACAGCCGTCGATGCCGACCGGGCGATGACCCTCGAATCGCGTCGGTCGAGCTGTTCTCGCTAGCGTGCGGCCCAGGTCATTCCGTGTCGCCACTGGCCGACGCTGATCGCCACCGAGTGGCGTGACGCCACAGTCAAGGTCACACCACTCGATCAACACAGACACACTGCAGACAGGGGTTCCGCACATGGGCGCACTCGACGGCCGCGTCGCGATCATCACCGGTGCCGGGCGCGGCATCGGACGAGAGCACGCATTGCTCTTCGCTGCGGAGGGGGCCAAGGTCGTGGTCAACGATCTCGGCGCGACCAACGACGGCACCGGTGCCGACATCTCCCCGGCCCAGTTGGTGGTCGAAGAGATCGAAGCCATGGGTGGCGAGGCGATCGTGAACGGTGAGAACGTCGCCGATTGGCAAGGTGCCCAACGGATGATCAACGCTGCGATCGAGCACTTCGGCGACCTCGACATCCTGGTCAACAACGCAGGAATCCTTCGTGACCGTGTTCTGGTGAACATGACCGAGGAGGAGTGGGACGTCGTCGTGGCCGTCCACATGAAGGGTCACTTCGCTCCCACTCGATGGGCCGCCGCCTACTGGCGCGAGCAGTTCAAGGCGGGCGTCGTCAAGCCGCGCAACATCGTTCACACGTCGTCGACCTCTGGTCTGTTCGCCAACCCGGGGCAGAGCAACTACGGCGCTGCCAAGACGGGTATCGCGACGTTCAGCCAGATCGTGGCGAAAGAGCTCGTCCGATACCACGTCAAGAGCAACACGATCGCGCCCGGTGCTCGCACCCGGCTGACGCTGGCCACTCCGGGCCTCGAAGACATCATGACCCCGAAAGCTGATGCCTTCGACCAGTGGGATCCGGCGAACATCTCTCCCCTCGTCGCGTACCTGGCGAGCGACGCGTGCGCCTTCACAGGGGAGACCTTCCTCGTCCAGGGAGGCAACGTGACGATGATCGAGAGCTGGTCGCGAGGCGATGGTGTCGATCGGGACTCGCGTTGGACCGTGGCCGAGCTCACCACCGCTCTGGCTCCTCTCGCCCGTCCGCTCTGAGCGTGACCGGCGCGCACGAAGCGCCCGGCGAACCCGCCCCCGAGCCGGCGGGGCGCCCCGAGCCGCCGAACGCCGCGCAGGTCGGCCAGCCCGGCCAGCCCGGCCAGCCCGGCCTGGTCGAGCACGAGCCACGGGGACAGCGCGAGAACCTGCACACCCGCTCGGATCGCACGCTGTCGTTCGACCCCGCCGGAGTCGACGAGCTGGGTGTGCTGCCGTGGCCGATCCTGCTGCGACGACGTCTGGCCGCGACGATCGGCATCGATCGTCGCTGGGCGGTGCTCTGGGTCGTTCTCGGCGGCCTGTTCACCGTCAGCTTCACGATCACGATCCTCGTGGTGTCGTTGCAGGACATCGCCGACGACCTCGACAGCTCGGTGAACGTCCTCAACTGGGCGATCACCGGCCCGATGCTCGCGTTCGGGGTGGTGGGACCCGCCTTCGGCAAGGCGGGCGACCTGTGGGGGCACAAGCGCGTGTTCTGCATGGGCCTGCTCCTCGCCGGCGTCTTCGCCGCGCTCACGGCGGTCGCGTGGAGCGCACCGGCGATGATCGCGTTCCGCATCCTGTCGGCATCGGCTGGATCGGCGTGCGGACCGTCGGCGATGGCGTACATCAACCGGCTGTTCGCCGCCGAGGTCCGCGTCAAGCCGTTGGGGTATTGGAGCTTCGTCACTGCGGGCGCGCCGGTGCTCGGCGTGGTGGCGGGTGGTCCGCTGGTCGAGTCGATCGGATGGCGGGCGATCTTCGCCGTCCAGGCCCCGCTCTGCATGGTCGGTGTCGTGGTGGCGCTGTGGCTGTTGCCCGATACCGATCGTCTCACCGGGGTTCGATTCGACGTGAAGGGCTCGTTCGCCCTGGGGGTCGGTGCGACGGCGCTGCTGGCGGGCATCAGTCAGGGACCCAAGTGGGGATGGGCAAGCGCCGCGGTGATCGGGTGCATCGTGCTGGGCGTCGCCAGCCTCGTCGCGTTCGTTCGGATCGAGTCGACCGTCACTGATCCGCTCGTGCGGCTCGACTGGTTCCGCACCCGCAACATCGCGTTCCCGGTGCTGAGCCAGACGTTGACGAACTTCGCCTACATGGGTGGGTTCATCCTGGCACCGCAGGTGCTGGAGCGGGGGCTCGGGTTGTCGACGTCGACGACCGGACTGCTGGTGATCGCTCGACCGCTGACGTTCTCGCTCATCGCCCCGCTCGCCGGTCTCGTGACGATCCGGGTGGGCGAGCGGATCTCGGGGGTGGTCGGGGCGGTCGGGGTGGTCGGATCGATGATGTGCTGGGCGACGGTCGGTGCCGACACGGCGTTGTGGTTCGTCGTGGTGGCGCTCGCGCTGTCGGGGGCGGGACTGGGCATCGCCTCACCGGCGATGACGTCGTTGACCGCCAATGCCGTCGACGAGCGCGATCTCGGTGTCGCCGGTGCCATGCAGCAGCTGATGTCACAACTCGGCGCCGTGGTGGGCACGGTGGTGCTCACCACCATCAGCGCCTCGGGCGGGGCAGGCGATCTCGGGCCGTATCAGCGCGCCTTCTGGGTCGCCGCAGGTGTCGCAGTGCTCGGCACCCTTGCCGCATCCTTCTGTCGGTCCACACCACGCAGCTGACCTCGGACGCGGACACGGGCGGCCGCGACCCCGGGGGGGAGGGGTCGGGCCGCCTGCGCCGATCGGTTCGGATGGGTTCGGATGGGTTCGGATCAGCTGCCGATGACCTTGCCGTCGATCCGCGTGATCACGATCGTGGCGTCGCGAGGGATCGGGCCGGCAGGGTTGGCGGGGATGCTGGGTCCGCCGACCGGGAAGTTCGTCGCTGCCGGGTTGCCGTCGCCCGGGTGCTGGAGGTTGATGAACATCGTCCGACGGTCGGGCGTGACGGCGACGCCGGTGACCTCGCAGCCCTTGACGCCCGTGAACAGGCGACGGATCTCCCTGGTGGCGCTGTCGGCCACCAGCATCTGGTCGTTGCTGCCCCCGGGCTGCGCTCCATCGGTCTGGATGAACACGCGACCGTCCGGGTCTGCCCAGATGCCGTCAGGCGAACCGAACATCTGACCGCCGGCATCCGCGACGTCCTTCGCAAGCACGAAGATGTCCCATGTGAAGGAGCTGCCGGTGTAGCGCTCGCTGTCGCGCCAGCGGATGATGTGGCCCCACTGATTGTTCACGGTCGGGTTGGCCGCGTTCGTGCCGGGGTTGGTGCCGACGCCCCGGTTCGTGTTGTTGGTGAGGGTGCAGTACATCTGGTCGTCGGAACCCTGGGCGATCCACTCTGGCCGGTCCATCTTCGTGGCGCCGACTGCGTCGGCTGCGAGACGGGTGTGCACGAGGATGCGGTCGAGCGTCCAGCCGGCGAGTGCCGGGTTCGACGGGCTCAGCTCGAGCCACTGGCCCGTGCCGTCATCGTCGAACCGTGCGACGTACAGGGTGCCCTCGTCGAGCGGGCTGATGCCCTTGGCTCGCATCGAGCGCCAGTTCTTGGCGGACACGTAGCGGTAGATGTAGTCGAAGCGCTCGTCGTCGCCGGTGTAGACGACTGCGCGGCCGCCCTTGCCCTCGACGAACGTGGCGCCCTCGTGCTTGGTCCGGCCGAGCGCGGTGCGCTTCACGGGAGCCTCGTTCGGGCGCTCCGGGTCGATTTCGACGACCCAACCGAAACGGTTCTCCTCGTTCGCGTACGCCGGGTTCGACAGGTCGAACCGCGGATCGAACAGGTGCCAGCCGTATCCGAATCCGTTGGCCGAGAGGCCATAGCGAGCTCGCTCAGGTGTGTTGGTTCCGGCGACGGTGCGGCCGAAGTACCCGTTGAAGTTCTCCTCGCAGGTGAGGTACGTGCCCCACGGCGTGTACCCGTTGGCACAGTTGTTCAACGTGCCGAGCGTGGGATTGCCGGCAGGGGTCTGCAGGAGTGCGCTCGATGCGGCCGGTCCGCTGAACACGACGGGCGTGTTCACGTGGATACGACGGTTGCGCTTGTCGCCCTTCAGCTTCCAACTCTCAGGGCCGACGTCGTCGGAGCGTTCGATCTTCACGACGCTCACACCGTGGGCGTGCTGCATCACTCGGACATCGTCGAGCGACGCTGGCGTTGCCTTGCCGATCACGTGCGGCGTCGTTCCGAATTCGTGGTTGATGCACAACATGCCGCCCCTGCTGTTGCCGAAGTACCACATGCCGTCGTGGCCGATACCGATCGAGTCCGCCTGCTGGTCGGCGGTGAGGCCGTAGTCGAACGAGGTACCGCTGCCGTCGAGCTTCTCGCGCCACGGGATCAGCACGCTCCACTGGTACTCGGGGGCGATCGTCGGCCACGGACCGTTCTGCAGCGGGATCGACGTGAACCCGATCCCACCATCGTCGCGACCGCGACGCGGCAGCGAGGACGTGCGGACGTCGACCGGTCGGGATCCGAGTGTCGACCCTGCGCCGACCGTCGCACCGCCGAACAGGGTGGCGGCGGCGGTTGCGAGGCCGCCGGCCATCACCGTGCGGCGGGTGAGACGCGCCGCGAGGACGTCGTCGAAACTGCGGTTGGATGAGTTGTTGCTGATCGTGTCGTCGAGATCCATGAGGACTCCTTGGGCGTGGGAACGGGACCTCCCAACCGTAGGAAACCGATCTCAACGCCGTCTGAACAACGAGTACCCAACAGATGACCGATTGATGACCACTCGCCGATCGACCACTCGCCGATCGACTACTCGCCGATCGACTACGGGCCGACCAGGGATGCGACCGATGCCGACGAGCGACCGAGAGAGGCTCTCGCCGGGCGGATCAGGCGGTGATGTCCTTGATCTCCTGGGCAATGGTCTTCGCGATCTCGTCGTTGGGCATCGAGGTCTGCATCGCCATCATCTTCATCATGTCGCCCTGCACCTTGATCTTGCCGGCCATGAACGCTTGCATGCCGGCCGCTTGATCCTGCTCGACGAAGAGCTTGTAGGCCGTGGCGTAGTCGGTGGTGACGGTGAGGTCGGCTGCCTCGAGCTCACCCAGGTCCATCACCACGGTGCCCGACGAGGTGTCCATGAAGGTCTTGAGTGTGAGTTCGCCATTCACCGTCTCGGGCACCTCGGTGATCACCTGGTTCATGCGGATGCTGGTGGTGACCTTGGCGGCCTGGTCGGCGTACTTCTCGCGGATCTCGCGAGCTGCCTCCATCCAGGCGGGAGACAAGAACTCGTGCGACATGGGGACCTCCGGGGAATGGCATGTGACCTGGCCGTCCACGGTGGCGACCAGTTGGATCGCAACCTACCCGGCCGACGGCGTCGATGGGTTGCTCAGGAGGCGTCGGAGCGTATCCGGTGATGCAGATACGCGACCCGCACGGCGAGCGCTTGGCGGATCTGTGGCCCGACGTCATCCGCGAACTCGTCCCGGTAGGTGCTGTCGGTGGAGAGCACCACGGTGAAGTACATCCCGGTGAAGGCGCCGAGGAACCCGGCCACGCGGAGCAGCGGTTCGCTGATCACGAGCGCCTGCCCGCTGACTTCGAAGGTTGCGAGCACGTGCACTTCCGTCAACTGGGTCCATGCCCGCGCTGTCTCCTCGGGAATCGCGAGGAAGCCGAACAGGACGAAGAACATGGTGAGCAGCAGGGCGACGAACGTGATCTGGAGTGCCTGGCTGAACACCGTCACCAGGGCTGCGTTGATCCTCTGCCGACGGGACAGAACGAAGGTCGGCGGGGTTCCCTCACGTGGCATCCCGACGATGTCGGCGGGGGTGCCCATCGCTGCGACGCGCACCGCTTCCCACGTGTCGAACGTCGCGAGACCGCGCATGATGCCTGGTACTCGCGACAGCACGAACACGGCACCGAGGACGAAGAAGATGGCCAACGTGGCCGCGTAGGGCAAGCCGGTGAGCCTGCCGGCGAGCTGCCACACCTCAGCGTTGATGAACAAGAACGTGGTGAACAGCAACAGCAATGGAAGGGCCCGCACCACCAGGCTCGCCAGCGTGGGGAGCTGCGCAGCGCTCCGTCGGATGGCCCAGCCGACCAGTGCGATCACGGCGTAGCTGGTGGCCAGGTAGATGATCACCAGGATCGCAGCACCTTCGACCAGGGCTTGGAACGCGTCGCCGACCTGGCCGAACACGAGCGACGGGATCGTGGGACCGATGAGGAACAGGCCGAGCTCGGGGGTACCCACCACCTCAGGCACGTCGAACGCCTGCCGATGCCTGGCGAGGTTGGTGACCGCCCACCCTGCGACGAGCACCACGACGACCACCAGCGCGGTCACGATGTTTCGCTGCCATGTCCAGTCGCCCAGGTTCAGGGCGTTCAGTCCGCCTGCGATGTAGGCGATGAACAGCATCGGCAGGCTGCGGTTCCAGATGTCGGTGGTGGGGGCGTAGTCGTCGATGAAGTGCGGTACACCGCGGCGGATGAACCATTGTTCGATCTCGGTGTTGCGCGCTCCCATCGGGGCGCAGCCTAGGAACGCCAGGTCCGTCACCGGTGGACGGCGTGTCCGACGACCTCGCGGTCGGGCTGAACGAATTGTTCACCGCGGTTCCGATGCTTCGATCGAGCGGGTAACGATGAACTGCAATGGCACGAATCCTCGTCACCGAAGAGATCGCCGAGGGCGGCCTCGATCGACTCCGCGCCGCCGGCCATCACGTCGACGTGCAGCTCGATCTGTCTGAGCTGTTCACCCACATCGTCGGCGCTCACGCTCTGATCATCCGGTCGGCCACCCAGGTGACGGCCGAGCTGCTCGAGGCCGGGACCGACCTGATGGTGGTCGGTCGAGCGGGCATCGGCCTCGACAACGTCGACGTCGAAGCCGCCACCCGGCGCGGCGTGATGGTGGTGAACGCGCCGCAGAGCAACATCATCTCGGCCGCCGAGCACACCATGGCACTGCTGCTGGCGCAAGCGCGCAACGTGCCGCAGGCGCACGCCGCCCTCACGCAGGGTCGATGGGAGCGCAGCCGTTGGGAGGGTGTCGAGCTGGCCGACAAGGTGCTCGGCATCGTGGGCCTCGGCCGCATCGGCAAGCTCGTCGCCGACCGGGCAAAGGCGTTCGGGATGCGCCTCGTGGCCTACGACCCCTTCGTGTCGGCCGATCGCGCCCGCCAGATGGGGGTCGACCTGCTCGGGCTCGACCAACTGATCAGCGAAGCCGACTTCGTCACCATCCACCTGCCGAAGACCAAGGAGACCACCGGTCTCATCGATCGCGATCTGCTGATGAAGGCAAAGCCGAGCCTGCGAGTGATCAACGTGGCGCGCGGTGGCATCGTGGTCGAACAGGATCTTGCCGACGCGATCCGTGAAGGCATCATCGCCGGCGCCGCGATCGACGTGTTCGCCACCGAGCCGACGACCGAATCTCCCCTGTTCGGACTCGACAGCGTCGTCGTGACGCCCCACCTCGGCGCTTCCACCCGCGAAGCCCAGGACAAAGCCGGCGACACGATCTCCGACATGGTGCAACTCGCCCTTGCCGGCGAGTTCGTGCCGTTCGCGGTGAACGTGAACGCTGCGGAGGCCAACGAGACGCTGAGGCCGTACCTGCCGCTCGCCGAGCGCCTCGGTCGGCTGTTCGCGTCGTTGTCGGCGACGTCGCCCGGCACCCTCGAGGTGTGCTGCGATGGCGACATCGCCGGCTACGACACGCGCATCGTCACGCTGGCGGCGTTGAAGGGCTTCTTCGGGCTGATCAGCGACGAGCCGGTCACCTACGTCAACGCCCCACAGCTCGCCAAGGACGCCGGTCTCGAGGTGCGCGAGACCAACTGCGCCACCGCTGCCGACTTCGTCAACCTGATCACGATTCGCGGCGGCGGACATTCGATCTCGGGTGCGATCGTCGGACGACGAGGCGAGCAGCGCATCGTGGTGATCGACGAGCACGTGTTCGACGTGCCGCCTGCGGCGAACATGCTGATGGTGAAGAACGACGATCGCCCCGGCGTGATCGGCACGGTCGGCACGTTGCTCGGCGACGCCGGCATCAACATCGCCGACATGGACGTGGGCCGCGCAGCCGAGCCCGGCACCGCGGTCATGCTGATCGCCCCGACCGCTGCGGTGCCCGCCCAGGTGGTCGAATCGCTGCGACGCGCCCCGGGCATCATCTCGGTCGACACCCTCGCTGGCTGACACCCGCCCACTCATCTCTCACCGCGGTGGGGTTGTGGGGTCAGCGCGAGCTGGCGGCGCGGATCTCGTCGCGGGTGGCGATCGCCGCGGCCCGTGCGGCCTGGGCATAGTCCTCGCCGCTCGAGGCGTACAGGATGGCCCGTGAGGAGTTGATCACCATGCCGAAGCCTTGGCTGTCGGCACCTGCGGCGACGGTGCTGCCCACATCGCCACCTTGCGCGCCGATGCCGGGCACCAGCAGCGGCAGATCGCCGACCAGTCGACGCACCTCGCCCAGCTCGTCGGGATAGGTGGCGCCCACCACCAGTCCGCAGTCACCGATCTGCGTCCACTCCTCGGCCACGCGACGGGCGACGTGCAGGTACAGCGGTTCCCCGCCGGTCTGGAGCATCTGGAAGTCGCCCGAACCGGGGTTCGACGTGCGGCAGAGCACGAACACACCATGGCCGGCGTGGCGCAGGAAGGGCTCGACCGAGTCGGTGCCGAGGTACGGGTTCACGGTCACCGCATGAGCTCCGTAGCGATGGAACGCTTCGCGGGCGTACTGCTCGGCGGTGGGGCCGATGTCACCACGTTTGGCGTCGAGCACGAGCACGACATCGGGATGCTGCTCGCGGATGTGGTGACAGATCCGCTCCAGCTGGGCTTCGGCCCGATGAGCATGGAAGTAGGCGATCTGCGGCTTGAACGCACACACCACGTCGGCGGTCGCATCGACGATGTCGATGCAGAAGCGCTCGATCGCGTTCGCTGCGCCGTCGAGTGGGAACGGCATCTTGGCGGTGTCGGGGTCGAGCCCCACGCACAGCATCGAATCGCTGCGATGCCAGGAGGAGCGGAGCAGATCGTGGAGGCCCATGTTGCCGCCGACACTACTCAGGCAGGGCCGTGACGGTCTTGGCTGCCCGAGGCTCGTGGCCGAACGTTCGACATCACTGTCAGGCGTTCAGCGCTGGCAGTTCCAGACCCCGCTGTCCTCGAGTTGCGGCGCCACGCAGTTCGCCGGCATCGGCGGGATCGGCTTGTTCGCCGGCCAGTCGGCGGGCACGCCTTCGGGACGGGGGACGACCGTCGTGACAGGCGGCGCTGGTGCAGCGGTGGTCGCCGGAGCGGCGGTCGTCTGGCTCGCCGGGTTGCCAGGGGCGGCAGTCGTGGCAGTCGTGGCGTTCGTAGCCGGCGCCTGGGGGGGCGAGGTCGTCGGGGTGGTGGGTTCGAGGGCCGCTGGGCCCGGGGCCGCGCCGGCAGGGGACGGCGCGGCCGGAGGTGGCACGCGACTTCCGGATCCAGAGCCTGACGCCGCGTCCGTCGCAGTCGGGCCGATCGCTGCGTCCGTGTCGGCGGGAGCGGCGGTCAGAGGCGTGCCCGTGACGACCCGCGCCGCTGGGTCGGGCTGAGTGGGAGCCAGCGTGCTTGCGCCGTTGGGGACGACCGTCGTGGGTGTACTGGCGGAGGCCTCGGCCAGCGCGATCGCGCTGTCGAGAAGCGGCACGCCGGTCGATCGCACATCGGTCGGCTCATACACGACGACGAGGGACACGGTCGCAGCCGTGATGGTTCCCACGATGCTGAGCGTTGTCACGAGCGCGACACGACGGTTCATCCGACGACCTCCGACTTCGTTCCCATGTGGCGACCGCCCGCCGACACGTTGCTCGTCATCACCGGGCATCGTGTGCATGGCAATCCATCGGAGATCAGGCCCCCCGGGTTGAGTGGTCTTGAGACGGTCTCAAGACGCCGACCGCTCCCTGTGGTGGACGTCGATGCGAGGGTTCAGCCCTCGACGGTGATCGCAGCCGTTGGGCACATGTCCGCGGCCTGCTGCACCTTGTCGCGCAGCTCCTCGCCGGGCTCTTCCAGAAGCACGTAGAGATACCCGTCGCTGCGGACCTCGAACACCTCTGGGGCCACCTGCATGCACGCACCCGTGGACGCACAGACATCGAAATCGACGGACACCTTCATCGTGTTCTCCACCTTTGTTCCTGCTTCGTCAGGAATCGTCGTCCTGAGAAGCCGTCTGACCGGCCATGTCAGGCCTTGGCCGCACGATAGCCGTCGGTGGCGGCGGACTCGGCGTCGACGTAGCAACGTTCGGCCTTCGTGCGGGCATAGAAGCGACCGCCGGGCACGTGGTAGATCCCGGAGTTGTCGTTGGCTTTGATGGGGAAGCCCTCGGGGCACTCGCCGTCGAGCGGCAGGACCCAACGTCCGGCACCGCTCGCCGGAGGATCGACCGTGCTGGCATCGGCATCATCGAGCGTTCGCGCACGCCGATCCACGACAGGACGGGCGGCCGGTGCAGGTGGTTCGAACGGGGGCCATTCGGGCGGCGCCGACGGCCGTGGCACCGAGCGCTGCGACCACCATCGCGCCGTCGCGGCACCGCCACCGAGAAGCACGGTCAACCACACGAGTCGCTTCGCCCAACGCTGCATCGACGCCAAGCCTAGTTCTGTCCGGCCTGCGGACCGGTTGTCCCTGGGGCCGGCCGTGGTCAGGGCTGCTGTGAGCGCTCGTGCGCGTTGAGTACGGCTCGCAACGAGGCGGTGATGGTGCTCGGGTCGGTGCCCACACCCCACAGCACGCCCCGCTCCGATGTGGTGGTCTCGACGTATGCGACGGCCATCGCCTCTGAACCCTGGCCCATGGCATGCTCTGCGTAGTCGATCACGTCCAGTGTGGCGCCGAGGCCGGAACGCAGGGCCTTCACGAACGCATCGATCGGGCCGTTGCCCTCGCCGTCGATGGTGTGGTGCTGGCCATCGACCGTGAGCTGAGCCGTGATCGCCGTGCGGCCCGAGGTCGAGTCACTGCGCAGTTCGTGCGATGTGAGTCGGAAACGCGGTTCGATCGGGAGATACGCCTCCTGGAACGCGCTCCACATCACCACCGGGCTCACCTCGGTGCCGGAGTCCTCGGTGATGTGCTGGATGGTCTTGGAGAACTCGATCTGCAGGCGCCGCGGCAGGTCGAAGCCGTGCTCGGCCTTCATCACGTAGGCGACGCCTCCCTTGCCGCTCTGGCTGTTGACGCGGATCACGGCTTCGTAGTTGCGGCCCAGGTGCTTCGGGTCGAGCGGCAGGTACGGCACGCCCCACACCGGATACTCGCCGCCGTTGGCGGCCGCCGTGCGGTCGAGCGCCTCGAAGCCTTTCTTGATCGCGTCCTGATGGCTGCCGCTGAACGCGGTGTAGACCAGGTCGCCGACCCACGGGTGCCGAGGGTGCACCGGCAGCCGGTTGCAGTACTCGGCCGTTCTGCGCAGCGCGTCGATGTCGGTGATGTCGAGCTCGGGATCGATGCCCTGCACGAACAGGTTGATGGCCAGGTTCACCACGTCGACGTTGCCGGTGCGTTCGCCGTTACCGAACAGCGTGCCCTCCACGCGGTCGGCTCCAGCCATCACGCCCAGTTCGGCCGCGGCGGTGCCCGTGCCGCGGTCGTTGTGCGGGTGCAGGCTGATCACCACCGCGTCGCGCTGGCGGATGTGGCGGCCGAACCACTCGATCACGTCGGCGTACACGTTGGGCGTGTAGCACTCGACGGTGGCGGGCAGGTTGAGCACGATCGGCTTGTCGGGGGTGGGCTCCACCACGTCCATGACGGCGTGGCAGATCTCGATCGCGAACTCGGGCTCGGTGAGGGTGAAGCTCTCGGGGGAGTACTCGTAGCGAATTGCGGTCTCGGGGATGGTCTCCTCGAGCTTCTTGCACAGCTTGGCGCCATTGACGGCGATGTCGATGATGCCTTGCTTGTCGAGGCCGAACACCACCTCGCGCTGGAGCGGGTTGGTGGAGTTGTAGAAGTGGACGATCGCCCGCTTGGCGCCCTGCAGCACCTCGTAGGTGCGTTCGATCAGCTCCTGGCGGCATTGCACGAGCACCTGGATCGTGACGTCGTCGGGGATCAGGTCTTCTTCGATCAGCTGGCGCACGAAGTCGAAGTCGGGCTGGCTGGCCGACGGGAAACCGACTTCGATCTCCTTGAAGCCCATCTTCACCAACGCGTCGAACATGCGTCGCTTGCGCTGGGGATCCATCGGGTCGATGAGTGCCTGGTTGCCGTCGCGCAGGTCGACGCTGCACCACAACGGCGCCTTGTCGACGACGGCGTCGGGCCACGTGCGGTCGGTGAGCACCAGCGGCACGAAGCGCTGGTACTTCGTGAACGGCATCTTCTTCGGGGTGACGTTTGGCGGTGCCATGGCGGTGGATCTCCTGGAGCGAGCGAGCGGTGAAGTCGGTGTGAGCGGACCGGGGGTGGGGCGGGATGGGACACCGGCCGGAAAAAGCAAGAAGCCCCCGGCCGGGAGGCAGGGGGCGGGCAAGCGCGACGTATGCGGCGCTTGCCCTACATAAGAAGGAGCAGCAGGCCGGAGGTGCGCATAACGGTTCGGACTGTACCCCAGTCAGCCCGATTCGGCAATCAGGTTCACCGCTGGTTCCTGGTTGGTGGGAGATTTCCCGCGGGAAATCGGTCGGGCGTTCGTGGGTGGGTGTCGCACCCCTTGGTCATGATCGGGTGATGGAACTGTGTGATGTTGCGACTGAACAGTTGGAGGCTGAGCTCGTTG
>JANNQK010000281.1:0-4052 GCA_031400715.1 Actinomycetes bacterium
GGCCATCGGAGCACCGCAGGTGTCGCACCACTCGGGATCGCTCGACTGGTGGCCGTTCGGGCACGTGGACGACGCCGTGCCGCTCATGGCTCGCGACGGATCCGGGTGGTCTTGGTGCTGCGCGTGTCGAGGGCCATCTCATCGCTCTTGGCCACCTGCTGTTTCAGCCGAACGGTGCCTGCCTCGACGTCGACGACATCGACGACCTTGTTCAACAGCCGCGTGGTGTCTTCGTTGCCGGTGTCGTGAGCGAGCTTGGCCGCCTCGCCGAGCAAGACGGTGGCGGTTCGTTCGTCGCCCGATGCCTTGGCGGCCAGACCGCGTTGGATCACGTCGGCGAGCTGGGCTTGTCCGGTGTAGTGCGCGACCGCTGGATCGATGCGGGTGGTGAGGTTCGTGTCGCCGCTCCAGATGGCCTTCACCAACCCCTTGGCGACCACCTGATCGTCGACCACCACCTCCACCCGTGCGGCGAGGCGCTCGTTGCCCACGGGTGCGGTGGGCACGCGCACGGCAACGTGGTAGTCGCGCGACTCGTCGCTCCAGGCGCCGGTTGGATACTCGACCACGAGCGGGCTGATGCGCACGGCACGGGGCGTGAGGTCGTCGACCTGCGGAGCCACCTGCCGGACGAACATCACCTCGCTCCCCTGCGGCGCCCACAGCCTCAGCCGCACGTCGGCCACACCGCGACTCATCGCATTGCGCATCATCTCTTCGAAGTCGGCTTCCAGATCGGCCGGCTCGGCGACGATGTCCACCGTGCCGAGCAGCTCCGTCGCGATCGTGCGCAGCTCCTCCACCACCCAGTCGCTGCCGATGCCGCGACAGTCGCACTGGAACTTGCCACGGGCGTTGGCGAGCGCTGCATCGAGCGCGCCGGCAGGCTCGCCCTCGATCTTGCCGTCGGTGAGCAAGATCGCGTGCCGTTGCCCTGCGGGCGCTTGCTCGAACAACTCGGTCGCAGCCGCGATCCAGGCGCCGATCGCCGTGGCGCCGCCGCTGCGCAACCGACCGACCGCCTCACTGGCATCACGACGGGTGACGTCGCTCATCTTGGCGAGGCCGGGGTGCGTCGGGAACACCATCTGGGCCACCGTGTGGCCCGACACGACCGCGAACCAGGTGCCGTCGACGATCTCGCCGATCGCCACCTTCGCCGCCCGACGAGCAGCCGCGATCTTCGCCGGCGGCATGTCCATCGAACCAGACGTGTCGACGATGATGATCTCGGCGGCCTCGGTGCCCGGCGACTGTCCGGCCACCCCTGCACCCGACACCGAGACCGACACCACGCCGTGCACGTCGGTGGCACCATCGCTCAAGTACTCGTTCTGGAAGACCTCGGCGCGGAATTCGGCCACGTGCTGCTCCGTTCGGGGACTGCGTGCTCGGGGACTGCGTGCTCGACGGTCAGGGTAATCGGTCGGGCGAGCGTCGGTGCGGTGCCCGGTCAGGCCTGTGTGGGCGAGGCACTCGACGCAGCCGGCCGGCACCGCACCAACGCCACCGTGATGTTGTCGTGCCCGCCCTGCGCGTTCGCAAACGCTGCCAGGGATTCGGCGATCTCGGTCGGCGTCGCCGCACCATCGGCGACCGCCTGCTTCACCAGCCCGCTCAGTTCGCCCGGGGTGGATGCGTAGTTCCACATCCCGTCGCTGCACACCAGCAGCCAGCCGGGAGCTTCCACTCGCATCGCCCGGAACTCGGGCGATGCATCGACCGAATCGGCGCCCAACCAGCGGGTGATCGTGTGACAGGTGGGATCGGCCTCTGCCTGTTCGCGGGTCATGCCCGACCGGATCATCTCGGTGCCGAGCGAGTGATCGAGGGTGAGCTGTTCCCCCGGCGGGCCATCGGCCAGCCAGTAGGCGCGCGAGTCGCCGCACCAGGCCGTCGCGATCAGATCGCCGTCGACCACCGACGCGACCCATGTGCACGACGGCGGCTCGGACGGGTCGCCCAGCGATCGCGCGATGGCCACCGCCTCGGTGTTGGCCACCCGGCACGCGGCGACCAGCGCAGACTCCCATCCGGTGAGGCGCGCCGCGAAGCCGCCGCCGATCGACGGCGTGGCCGCGAGCAACTCGCACGTGGCCACCGACGCGGCCAGGCTGGCCTTGTCGCTGTCGGGCGCAGTGGTCACGCCGTCGCACACCACCACGACCGCCAGACCTGCCGCCGTGAGCGCCGTCGCCATCGCGTCTTCGTTGCCCGCATGAGCGATGCCCTTGTCGCACACGGCACCGATCGCCGGCCCGATCGCCGGCCCGGTATCGATACCGGCGCCGGGACCGTGCGACTCGGTCCAGTGCTCGCGGCGAGTGCGCGCCCGGTGGCCGCACACCGAGCAGAAGCCGTCGTCTGCGACCTCGGCGCCGCAGGCGGCGCACGGCACCGAGGTGTCGACCCCCATCGGCGATTCGGAGCGCAGCAGATGCGTCCGCGGCAGCTCGATGCCCGAGGATGCGCCTTCCGCAAAGATGGCGGGCGAGCCTCCGGACGCGGCGGCGGACCGAGCGGTGGCGTCCGGCGCCAGCTCGCCGCCGCACGCTTCGCAGAATGCATCACCGGCGACGATGCCCTCGCCGCAATGGGGGCACGTCACGTGAGGGTCCGCGTCCTGACGCGGTTGGCCTGGTCGACGAGTTCCACTCGTTGCTTCCGGTCGGTCTGCAGCGAGGCCGAGGCACGATAGGCCCGTTCGAGACCGGCGCGCAGGCTGGCCTCGTCGGCCGCGATGCCGGCCACCTGGACACCGGGCGACGGGCCGGCGGCGACCACCTGGGCGAGCGCTGCCGAGAGGATGTCGATCGTGAGCGAGGCTCGCTCGCGCGGGTCGATGGTGGCCTGTGCCAGCTCGATTGCGGCAGCATCGAGCGTCTGCAGCGACGACTGCCCCTCGGGCACGCTGGCGAGCAAGAGGGCTCGCTGCCGCCGCGACTCGCCGAACGCACGGCTGGTGGCCGGGATCTGGTCGAGCGCGGCGAGCGCATCGGCGGCACGCCCGGCCGTCGACGCGACGCGGGCGCGCCCGAACAGCGCTGGTGCCACATACGCGGCATCGGCGCGAGCGCACACGGTGTACAGGCGGTCGGCGACATCGAGATCACCCGACAGCTCGCAGGCGCGGGCGAGGGCGAGCTTGGGAGCGAGCTCGCCCGGCAGCGTGCCGTAGACGGTGTTGAACGCGCCGACAGCATCGCTCGCCTGACCGCGCTCCAGGCTGACGAGCCCCTGGATCCACACACCGCGCCAGTCCCATGGGTTTGCGGCGAGCACCTCCTCGGCGGCGGCCGCCGCCGCAGCGGAGTCGCCGAGCGCCAACGAGGCAAAGGCCGACTCGATCGACACCATCGGCGACGGAGCGGGCGCTGCGGCGAGCAACTCCCGACGCTGCCCGGGATCATCGGTGGTGATCGCCTGGAGCCACGCCGCATTCGGATCGTCGGCATCGGAGAGCAACCGAGGCAGGTCGTTCCAGTCGAGACGATCACCGGCCACCGTGGGGGTCTCGAACACCGTCGACGGCACACTGCGCGTGACCGCACCGGACGCAGCCGACGACACGTCGCGGAGCACCCCCATCAGCTGCACCCGCATCTCCTCGGCGCTCTGGAAGCGGTCGTCCGGTCGCGGTGCCGTGGCACGCAGCAGCAACCGGTAGAGCGAATCGTGCTCGACGAACAAGGGCACCTCGTCGGGTGCCGGCAACGCATCGACGAACTGGTTCTGGTATCCACGGAACTCGAAGACCAGGACAGCGATCGTGCGGGCGATCGTGTAGATGTCGCTCGCGACCGAGGTGCCCGACGAGGGCACCTCTGGCGCTTGGAAGCCCACCGTGCCGTAGATCGGCGACAGGTCGTCGTCGATGCGGCGCACGCCACCGAGGTCGATCAGCTTGATCCCATCGCCCACCTGGATCACGTTCGCCGGCTTGAAGTCGCAGTACAGCAGACCGAGGCCGTGCAGGTACGAGAACGCGGGCAGCACCTCGATCATGTAGGCCAGCGCCTGGTCAACCGGAATCGGTGCGAAACGGCCGCCGG
>JANNQK010000282.1:0-43891 GCA_031400715.1 Actinomycetes bacterium
TCCTTGAACGACACGCTGCGGCTCGGGGTCGTGAGCCCGCCGCCGGCAGCCTGTCGCTCGGCGATCTGCTTGTCGGTCGGCAAGTACTCGAGCGATCGATTGATCCACCCTTCGGCTTCGAGCGTGTTGAGGTAGCGGGCATGCACGTTCACCATCGGCAGCGCCTGCCGACGGGCGATCGCCAGCACGAGCGTCTGAGCCCGGTTGTCGTCGAGCACCTGTTCGCCCACCTCGTCGGTCATCGACGCGAGCAATGCATCACGCTCGGCGATCGTCATGCCCGTGGAAGCCATCACGTCCGAGAGCAGGATCTTGATGTTCACCTCGTGGTCGCTGCAGTCGACACCGGCCGAGTTGTCGATCGCATCGGTGTTGACGAGGCCGCCATTCAGGGCGTACTCGATCCGACCGCGTTGGGTGAGGCCGAGGTTGCCGCCTTCGCCCACCATCTTGCAGCGCAGCTCGTTGCCGTTCACGCGGATGGCGTCGTTGGCCCGATCGCCCACCTCGGCATGGCTTTCGGTGCTGGCCTTCACGTAGGTGCCGATCCCGCCGTTCCACAGGACATCCACCGGCGCTCTCAGGATGACCGACAACAGCTCGAGCGGAGTGAACGTCGACCGGTCGGTCGCCAGCACGCGCTGCATCTCCGACGAGAGATCGATGTGCTTAGCCGTGCGGGCGAACACGCCACCACCCGCCGAGATCAGCTCCCGGTCGTAGTCGTCCCAGCTGCTGCGCGGCAGGGCGAACAGCCGAGCTCGCTCGGCGTACGACTCGACTGGATCGGGATCGGGGTCGAGGAAGATGTGCCGGTGATCGAAGGCGGCCACGAGCTTCAGGTGCGACGAGCGCAACAACCCGTTGCCGAAGACGTCGCCACTCATGTCGCCGATGCCGACCACGACGAGCGGATCGGTGTCGGCGTTCTTGCCGATGGCACGCGCATGGCGACGCACGCTCTCCCACGCGCCGCGAGCGGTGATGCCCATCACCTTGTGGTCGTAGCCGGCGCTGCCACCGCTGGCGAACGCATCCCCGAGCCAGAAGCCGTACGACGAGGAGATCGCGTTGGCGATGTCGCTGAACGTGGCGGTGCCCTTGTCGGCAGCCACCACCAGGTACGGATCGTCACCGTCGTACCGCACGGTTCGTGGCGGGGGCACGATCGTGCCGCCGACGATGTTGTCGGTGAGGTCGAGCAGGCCGCTCACGAACGCCTGGTAACACGCGACGCCTTCGGCCCGGAACTCCTCCGGCGTCGATGTCGGCCGCTTCGGGAAGAACCCGCCTTTTGCGCCCGTGGGCACGATCACGGCGTTCTTCACCATCTGCGCCTTCACCAGGCCGAGCACCTCGGTGCGGAAGTCCTCCCGCCGATCGCTCCAACGCAGCCCGCCACGGGCGATGGGCCCGCCACGCAGGTGCACGCCCTCCACCCGAGGAGAACAGACCCAGATCTCGTACATCGGGCGAGGTAGCGGAAGGTCGGGCACCTTTGCAGGGTCGAGCTTGAACGCCATCACGTTGCGGTTGGTGCCAGGCCGTTCACCTTCTCGGTAGACGTTGGTTCGCAACGTGGCATCCACGAGCATCAGCAACGCACGCAGCGTGCGGTCGTCGTCGAGGCTCGGCACCGCCTCGAGCATCTCGTCGAGTCGGCCACGGAGCTCGGCGTCGCCATCGGCAGGTCGGTCGAGATCGGGATCGAAACGATGTTCGAACAGCTCGATGATCGACCTCGTGATCGCGCCATGGCGGACGACGGTCGCTTCGATGTACTGCTGGCTGAACGGGAACCCGATCTGCCTGAGGTAGCGCGCATACGCCCGCACCACCTCCACCTGGCGAGCGGTGAGGCCCGCGCCGAGCACGAGACGGTTGAACCCGTCTGCCTCGATCGTGCCTCGAAACGACGCCTCGAACGCGCCGCACAGCTCGGAAGCAAGCCGCACGTCGGAGAGGTCGACGCCAGCCGTGACCTTGACGCCGACATCGTGAAGATGCACCTGCGTGTGGTCATCGAGATGGAACGCAAAGGCGCGCTCGTCCTGGGCGCGCATGCCCAGGTGATCGAGGATCGGCAGGAGGTCGGCGAGCGGAATCGGCGAGCCGTTGCGATACACGCGGAATCGCCACTCGTCGGGTTCGGCCTCGGCGAACCTCATCACCGCGGTCACGACATCGCCTCCGCTGTCGGCCAGGCCGGCGATGCGGGGCAGGTCGAGCGCAGCGGTCGGCGGGTAGTTCAGTTCGTCGTATCCGGCCGGCAACACGGGGGCGAGGCGGTCGAGCACTCCCGCCAGCGGACCCAGTTGCTCGCGCGTGGCTGCAAGCCAGTCGTCGGCGGCCTGACCGATCGCAATGGTGAGTGCCATGTGGTCATCCCTCTTTCCGATCGATGCAACGCCGTTGTCGCACGTCAAGGAACCACCAGTGTTGCACCTCCTGATCAGGTGGACCGATCCTCGCCCACCTCGACCTGGCGCGTTCTGGTCGCGAACGTCTCCGCCCACCACAAGCGCACGCGACCGGATCGAAGGGTGACGAACGGCTCTGACCGCAGACGACCGTGAGGGGTAGCGTGACCGCCATGAGCCGCCATGCTGTTCTCCGCAGAGGTGAAGCCCATCCCGGGCACCGCGAGGTGGCCGGGGGACTGGCTCGAGCCGGGGTGTTCGGGATGAGCGACGGCCTCACCAGCAACGTCTTGCTGGTGATCGGTTTCGCCGGCAGTGGTCTCGACTCCAGCGTGGTGCGGCTGGCCGGCATCGCCGGTGCCGTCGCCGGTGCGGTCAGCATGGCGGCCGGCGAATGGATCAGCATCTCCGCCCAGAACGAACTGATCACCCGTGAGCTCGAGGTCGAACGCCGCGAGCTCGGCGTCAACGCCGATGCGGAGCAGCGCGAGCTGGCCGAGATGTACGAAGGTCACGGAATGGAGCCGAGCACTGCCCAGCGAGCGGCGGCCGAAGTGATGCGCGATCCCGAGCGAGCGCTCACCGTGCACGCCCGCGAAGAGTTCGGCATCGACCCCAACGAGCTGCCGTCGGCATGGTTGGCGGCCGGCCTGTCGTTCGTGTGCTTCGTCCTCGGTGCGATCCTGCCCGTCGTGCCGTGGTTCACCGGCTCGGGCAACGGCGCCACCGTCGCGTCGGTGGTGATCGGCGTCATGGCCGCGGCCTCGCTCGGCTGGGCCATCGGCCAGTTCTCGGAGCGGAACCGAACCAGAGCTGCCCTGCGCCAGGTCGTCATCATGCTCGCTGCGTGCGTCGTCACGTACAGCATCGGCAAGGCGCTGAACGTCAGCGTGTCGTAGGTTCGGGTAGGTGAACCAGATGAACGTCCTCGGCGAGGACCTCCAAGCGTGTTCGTTCGACCCGATGACGGGCTACTACCGCACCGGCTGCTGTGAGAACCACGGCGACGACCCGGGGATGCACGTGGTCTGCGTCGTGCTGACCGACGACTTCCTCGCCTTCAGCAAGCAGGTCGGCAACGACCTCAGTACACCCATGCCTCAGTACGGCTTCGCCGGGTTGAACGCTGGCGACCAGTGGTGCCTGTGCGCGTCGCGCTGGCAGGAGGCGTTCGAGGCGGGGGCGGCTCCGAAGGTGCGGTTGGCATCCACCCACCTGTCGGCTCTCGAGTACAGCTCGTTGGCCGACCTGCGGGCTCACGCCGTCGATGCCTGATCGACGAGTGATTCCAGGGCTGACGTCCGCCTGAACTCCGTGCGTGGTGCCGTGGTGCCGTGGTGCCGTGGTGCCGCACGCCGTGGAGCCCGACGGGCGTGAACGCCACAACCGGGATACGGTCGGTGTGTGAAACTGATCGATGTTGCACCCGTCAAGCCGCTGCTCCGTGGCTGGTCGCACGTGGTGGCGTTCGCGGCGGTGGCCGTACTCAGCGTGGTCATGGTGGTCCTCGCCGAGGCGACGGCCGCGCAGCGGTGGGTCTTGCTGATCTATGTGGCGGGCACGCTGTCGATGTTCGGCGTGTCGGCGCTGTACCACCGCATCCGTTGGCAGCCCCGCGCGATGTCGGTGATGAAGCGGCTCGATCACTCGACGATCTTCCTCGCCATCGCCGGCGCCTACACGCCCGTGGCGGCATTCGGCCTCGACGGTTGGCAGCGTCCCGCGGTGCTGGCCACCGCATGGGTGGGAGCAGTTGTGGGTGTCACGCTCGAGTGGCTCCCCTTCCAGGTTCCTCGCCCCTTGTTCACTGCGGTGTACGTCATCGTCGGATGGTCCGCCTCGATCGCGCTGCCCCAGCTCTACGACGGCCTCGGCTCGCTGGGCTTCGGCCTCGTGCTGGGCGGTGGCATCGCATACACCGTCGGTGCGGTCGTGTACGCGCTGAAGCGGCCGGATCCATGGCCGACCGTGTTCGGGTTCCACGAGGTGTTCCACCTGTTCACCGTCGTGGGTGCGGGCTGCCACCTGGCAGCGATCGCCTTCGTCGTGGTGCCGTCGCTGTGAGCAGCCCGGCTGCGGTCCCCCACGGTGCGGTTGCCCAAGCGCTCGATCCGGCCCGCCAGTGGTTGGCGGGCCAGATCCGGTCGAGAGTGATCGGCGAGCAGCCCGAGGACAAGGCGGCGGCGATCATGTCGGCGCCCGGCCCGCGCTGGTTCCCGGACCACAGCGCGATACGCCGGGTGCACTCCGATGCGTCGATGTTCGTCGGTGGCCTCAGCGCACTGCTGCTGCAGTCGCTGCACCCGCTCGCCATGGCGGGCGTGGCCCAGCACTCCGACTTCCGCACCGACCCATGGGGCCGACTCCAACGCACGGCGGACTTCCTCGCCGCCACCACGTTCGGCCCCATCCCGGTCGCCGAGCGATCGATCGCGATCGTGCGCAAGGTTCACGAGCGGGTGGTCGGCACGGCGAGCGACGGTCGGCCGTACTCGGCGAACGATCCTCATCTCCTGCGATGGGTGCACGTCTGCGAGGTGACCAGCTTCCTCACCGCGTACCAGCGGTACGGTGCCGACCCGCTGTCGGCGGAAGATGCCGATGCCTACGTGAAGGACGCGTCGCTCGTCGCCAGGAAGCTGGGCGTGAACGAGCCGCCGAAGAACGTCCGCGAGCTCGCCGCTGAGCTTCGTGAGTACCGCTACGAACTGCGCGGCACCACCGAAGCTCGTCAGGCCGCACGCTTCTTGCTGCTCGAACCTCCGCTGCCGCTCGCGGCCCGAGCGCCATACGCCGTGCTCGGTGCCGCAGCGATCGGGTTGCTGCCCGCCTGGACCCGTTGGCCACTGCGCCTGCCGTTCCTGCCGGTGAGCGAGACGATGCTCGTGCGGCCCGCTGGCTCGGCGATGACGCAGCTCATCCGCTGGTCGCTCAGCCCCGCCGCCTGACCGAACCGCCGCCTGACCAATGGGGGCGATGGGCCGTTCCGGCGACGTCGCACGGTGCGCCGCCGATCGGCACCGATCGGTACAGTCCGACATCTCGGTGATGCACGAATCAGTGCAACCGACGAGGGGGCGATGTCGCACATGGAAGATCCAACTGCGTCCGACACGACGAGCGCCGTCGCTCCGCCAGCCCTGGACGACCCGATGCCGATCGATGGTGTCGACTTCTTCGATCCGGCGATCAACGACTGCCCGTACCACGCCTATCGCACGCTGCGCGACGACGCACCGGTGTGGTTCGATCCTCGCCTGAAGGGATACGTCGTCACCAGGTACGAAGACGTTCGCACCGTGCTCGTCGACACCGAACGGTTCGTCAACAGCGGCCGCCGCAGCATGCGGCCAGAGATCAAAGCGCTGTACGAAGACAAAGGGTGGGTGCCCGGGCGCACCCTGGCCGGCCGAGACGACCCCGAGCACCGCCAGATGAGAGCGCTGTTCGACCATGCGTTCCGGCCGAAGAAGATCGCCGAGCTGGAGCCCACCATCCAGAACCTGGCCGACGAACTCATCGACGAGTTCATCGACGCCGGGACGTGTGACATCGTTCGCCAGTTCGCCGTCCCCCTGCCGCTGATCGTCATCGGGGTCCAGATGGGCGCCAACCCCGACGACATCTGGCGGATCAAGGCCTGGACCGATGCGTGGGTGCAACGGCTCGGCCTCATGCAGACGCCCGAGCAGGTGATCTGGTCGACCGAGATGGAGATCGAGGCGCAGCACTACTTCCAGCCGATCTTCGAACGCCTCCGCCGCGAGCCCGACGACAGCCTGCTGTCCGACCTGGTGAACACGCCCATCCCTGAATGGGGCAGGTGCCTCACCGACGAGGAACTGCACGCAGAGATGATGGCCGACACCTTCGTCGGCGGCTCGGAGACCACCACCAATGCCATCTCGGGTGGCGTGAGACTGCTGATCGAGCATCCCGATCAGTGGGCGCTGCTGAGGAGCGATCCCGAGCGCTTCCTCCCAGTGCTCGTGGAGGAGGTGCTCCGGCTCGAGTCGCCCGTGCAGCGGCTGATGCGTTCGACGGCCGTCGATGTGGAGATGCACGGCGTCACCATCCCGGCAGGGTCACTCGTGTTGGTGGGCTACTCGGCCGCGAACCGCGACGACCGCCAGTTCGAGGCACCGGCCCGCTTCGACCTCGAGCGCACCGACGGCCGCAAGCACGTCACGTTCGGCTTCGGCACCCACCACTGCCTGGGCGCACCGCTGGCCCGTCGCGAGTTGCTCGCAGGGTTCCGGGCGATCGTCGAACGAATCGACGAGATGTGGTTCCTCGACGACACCGACCTCACGATCGCGCCCAACTACTTCCTGCGGGCCCTGCGCGAGCTGCGCATCGGCTTTCGACCCGTCGCCTGACGAGTCAGCTGGGAACGCTCGCGATCAGCGCGCAGGCCGCTTCGAGCGGATCACGCAGCTGGGACCAGCGAGGATCGGCGTCGGGAGGGAGCAGGTTCAGCGACTGCTGGTCGCGGTCGACGATCGGGTCGGGCAGTCGGTACGTCCGATCGATGCTCGGCAGCCAGCGGTTCACCACGTCGAGCCGGAGCTCGACGGCGCCCCACTCCGTCGTGTTCGTCGAACAGTCCTCGGGCACGAACCTGATCGAGATCATCGCTGACCTGGTTCCACCGATCACCGCAGGAAGCTGGTCTGGCACGACGCCGATCGCCGGGCCGGGCGAGTCGACGAACCCCACGTCGAGAACCTGAGCGCCCGGGAGGTCGACGTCGGCCGACAGGATCTCCAGCTCTCGACCGCTGGAGTTGAAGAAATAGACCTCCACCACCACCGACTCGCGATCCGGCGCCAACACCATGGGGCCGCCCCCGCTGCCGCTGCCACAGCACTCAGGCTGCGGGTACAGGTAACCGAACCCCACGAGGAACGAGACGGTGCCGACGGCCAACACCACGCCGAGGCCGACGACGAGTCGCACCCACCACGGGCGAGGCCGCGGGATGAGCTGATCGATCGGATCGAGTTCGGTGTGCGGTGCTTTGAGCGTGTCCACGTCGTTGGCCTCTTGCGTTCTCGGGATGTTTGTCATAATGTCTTAGGACAATGGGACAGTCAAGAGGAAACTCCGCACGAGTCGAGCGAGCCCGCCGATTGCTCGGTTGGCGAGGCATCACCACCGTCGCCGTGCTCATGCTCGCGGTGGCCGCGATCATTCCCGTGCGCACCAACGACGGCAACGGACTCTCCAGCACCGATGCGTGGTTGGTGGTCACACTCGCAGTCCTGCTGACGATCCTCTTCTATGTGCTCCTGAGCCTCGGTCTGCAACTCGCCGGGATGGACGGCGAGGCCCCTCGGATCGCCCAGCATCTGGCCGCCGACCCCGACCAGCAGCGGCTCCTCCAGCGCTGGCTCGAGCGAGCGCGGTGGGCGCGTTTCGTCGGCGGGTTCGCCGGGGTGATCACCTGGGTGCTCGGCACCCAGACGAACGGCGACGTGCTCGTGCTCGGCACCGGCGGAATCGCCACTGGAGCGGTGCTGGCGGAACTGCACCACATCCGCCGCACGTCCGGGCCGCGCACCGCTCGCATCGAGGTGCGCTCGGTGACCGACTACCTCACGCGCCGCGACGCTCGACGCATGATCGGCGTGGCGGTCGTTGCGGGCGGCGCTGCGATCACGGGAGCGTGGGACGGTGACACGCGTGCGGCCATGTGGTGGGGGCTCGGTGCGCTCCTCGCCCTCGGTGTCACCCGCCTGGCACAGCAGCGTGTCGCGACGCGGGCACGACCTGCCGTGTCCGACAAGCTCACCCGCGCCGACGACCTGGCGCGCGAGTTGGCGATCGGCCGCGGCCTCGCTCGGCCTGCCACGTTCTTCGCGCTCGCGCTGGTGGCCCGAGCCTGCTTCGCCCTCGAATCGACCATCGGCGACCTCGCACAGGTGCTCGGAGTGGCTGCATGGCTGTGCGCGTTCGTGCTGTGGTGGCAGAACCGAAGACTGGGTCTCGACTTCCTGATGAGCGGCACGCGCGATCCTGTGATCGCATGATCCTGTCGGTCGACCCCAGCCGTGCGCTCCCGGTGTACGAGCAGGTGCGCGAGCAGATCCGGCGCATGGTCGCGGCCGGCACACTCACGCCCGGAACCCGGCTGCCGACGATTCGACAACTGGCAGCGGACCTCGGACTGGCGAAGGGGACCATCGAGCGCGCCTACGAACTCCTGGAAGGCGATGCTGTCATCGAGCGGCATGGCCGGAACGGCACCTACGTTGCCGAGGTGGCACCGTCGACGAAGCGTGAACAGACGGTGGGTCTCGAGCTGGCGGCCGAGGCCCTGGTGATCGTCGCCCGCCAGCTCGGCGCCGACGAGGACGCGGCGGTGCTCGCGCTCCGTGCCGTGTGGCAACGCCTCTGATCGCCGGCGGTCACCCGTCGGAGCTCAGCCGGCGGTGCGGTAGCGCAGGATGTCGTCGGCCGTCATCGTGGCGCCCGAGGCGAGACCTGCGGCCTGCACCTCGGGATCCATGATCGAGGCCGTGTCGAAGTAGTCGATCGCGTAGACGATCAGTCCGTCACGACGGCGGCGAACACTCGTGCCACGCGTCATGAACACCCGGCTGCCGTCGGGCTGCACCGCCATCTGCTGCCACTCCTGCACCGACACGTCGCCGTTGTCGAGGACGGGTCCGAGCGGTTCGAAGACGAGGTTGCCCGCCTTCGGCATGATGTCGCTCAACCATGCACGGATCGCTTCGCGACCGTGGACCTCGCCGAAGATCGGGTCGATGTACACCGAGTCGGTGGGATGGAACTCGTCGGCCATCGCATCCCAGTTCACGTCGGCCGAACGGGTCTCGGGGACGCTCGGATCGGCCTTCCACACCGTGCGCGGCCACTCGGGAATCGGTGCCGCCTCGACGCCGGCCTCCGGAGGCGGGGGCACGCGGAAGACCGACGAGTCGTACACATCGCATGCCCAGGTGATCCATCCATCACGGAAACGCCGCACGCTCACGCCTTTGGCCAACGGCATCCGGTCGTCGCCCATGACGGCGACCATCTCCCACTCGTCGAGTGAGGTGCCGCCCTGTCCGTCATCGAACAACACGTGTGGGGCCTTTGGTACGAAGTCGATGAAGTCGATCGACGCCATCGCCGGGATCAACCAGTTGCGCGTCGCATACTGGCCGTCGAACCCACCGAAGATCGCGTCGTAGTAGATCGAACCTTCGGGCTTCATGAAGTCGGCGATCATCTGAAGGGCGACCGGTTGCCGGCCGGGCTCGGTGAACCACGGGTTCGCCATCGCCGCCATCATCCCCGCCGCGTCCAGCCCCCACGGCTCGGTGACCCTGCGCTCGAGATCGGGCTCGCGCCCGTCCATCTCGGCGACGTACGACTCGACGAACTCGTCGGCAGAACGAACCACGACACACCCCCACAGGTTTGGTAGCGGGCGGAGCGTACACGTCGATCATGTCGCGAAACGGGCCGGCGTTCCACCAACGAGCGCCCGGTTCCCAGCGCACTATGGTTCGGCCATGACGACCTGGACCGTGATCGACGAACAGCAGGCCCACCTCATCGAGTCGGGCGACACGCTCGTCGTCGACCCGTCGCTGCTCGGGTGGAGCCGCAAACCCGAAGGCCTGTGTCGAGACGAGGTGTGCATCCCCGTACCGGCCGACGTGCCGGCAGGCGCCATCGATGCAGCGCTGCTGTCACGCCTGCTGCAGCGCCCGATGGCGATCGATGACTCCGAACACGTTGCGGCATTCGCCGCTCCCTCGGCCGAACGAGCAGACGCCCTGCGCTCAGGTCTCGCGCCCGATTTCGAGCTCCCCGATGTGCACGGCCTGCTGCACCGGCTGAGCGACTTCCGTGGCAAGAAGGTCGTCCTCTACGCCTACGCGAGTTGGTGAGGTTGTCGCTATGACCTGCCCGTGTGGCAGGCGATCCACGAAGAACTGGCCCCCGAGGGCCTCGCGGTCGTCACCGTTGCGCTCGACCGCTCGATCGACGATCCACGCCCCTTCATCGAGTCGGCCGGCGCCACCCATCCCAGCCTGGTCGACACCGAGCACCGCGTGGCCGATCTGTACAACATGGTGAACGTTCCCACGGTGCTGTGGATCGACGAAGACGGTCGCATCGTTCGCCCGCAAGACGTGCACTACGTGTCCAACGAGCTGACGAGCATCACCAACTTCCACAACCGCAAGCCACTGGCCGCGCTACGCGCATGGGTGCGCGGCGAAGCTCCCGCGTATCCCGGCGACGTCGTCGCCGACACCAAGGTTGCCGACGACGTGCACCAGGAAGCCCGAGCAGCGTTCGCGCTCGGGTGGTGGCTGGCCCAGGATGGCCGCACCGAGGCCGCGGAGCGATGGTTCGTTCGTGCAGGCGAGCTGGCACCGCACGACTTCACCATTCGCCGCGGATCCATGCCCATCCGTGGCATCGACCCGATGGGCCCCGCGTTCTTCGAGATGGCCGGCGAATGGGCAGCGAAGGGCAACGCGTACTACCTGCCGCTGCCCGACACCGCCACGGGCCCGGACGACTACGAGGCCGAGCCGATCGAACCGTTCGACCTCGAAGCATTCGGCCGCCGAATCGCTGAGGGTCGCTGAGGGTCGCTGAGGCGCGATGACGTACGCACCGAGCCACCGGGTGTTCTACGACGCCGACAGCCACATCATGGAGCTGCCCGACTTCCTCCGGGCCTACGCCGACCCCGACGTCCGCGCCGACATGCCGCTCGTGAGCTACTCGGCTTCGCTCGTCACCGATGACGAGGTGGCGGAGATCGTCGGCAACGGCAACCGTCACAGCGATGAGCACCGCCGGCGCATGATCGACATGGGCGGCAGCCTCATCCGCGAGGTGAAGGAGATCCAGGCGCTGGGCGCATTCGATCGCGACGATCGCACGCTCGCCATGGATCAGCTCGGGTTCGCTCGCCAGCTCGTGTTCGCCACCCACAGCGTGGCGATGCCGTTCAACCCCAGCTCGAAGCTCGAACCGCGCCTTCGTTACGGCGCGACCCGAGCCCACAACCGGCACATGCGCGAGTTCTGCGCGAACGACCGGCGTTTGATGGGCGTTGGGATCGTGCCGCTCGACGACCCCGACCTCGCGCTCGTCGAACTCGACTGGATCCTCGACGGCGGCTTCGGCGCGGTGTGGGTGCCGCACCGGCCGTGCGGCGACAAGTCACCCGGACATGTCGAGCTCGAGCCGCTCTGGGCGCGCCTCGCCGAGGCCGGCCTACCGTTCCTTCTCCACGTGGGCGGCTCGCCGCTGCAGCTGTCGAAGGCGTGGTCGAACACCGGTCGTGCTGCCGTGAAGGACTGGATGGGCGGAGGGGAGAACGTGCGCAGCAAGGATGCCGCCACGTTGCACCAGGGTCCCGAGACCTTCATCACGGCGATGGTGATGGACGGCGTGCTGGAGCGTCACCCCGAGCTGCGCGGTGCGTCGGTCGAGCTGGGCGCCGGGTGGGTGCCCGAGCTCATCCGCCGTCTCGACTGGGTGACGGCGATGTGGGGTCGGGTCGACACCAACCTGTCCGCATTCACACGCACGCCCAGCGAACAGATCACTGCGCAGATGGCGTTCACGCCGTTCGTCTTCGAGAACGTGGCCCGCCTGGCCGACGAGTCGAACCCCGATCTGTACCTCTTCTCGAGCGACTACCCGCACACCGAGGGCGGCCGCGACCCGATCGCCCGCTTCGAGAAGGTGCTGGCGGCATCGAGCGACGAGGTGAAGGACAAGTTCTACGCCGAGAACTTCCTCCGCCTCTTCCCCACCGCCGCCTGAGGTCCGTGAGCCGCACCCGCACATGATGCGGGCGGGGCTCACGGATTGTTTGATCGCTGCGGCTGTTCATGACGATCAGCAGATCCACTGGCGCTCGATGGCCCGCGCCGGGCAGGATCCACGGGTGACACGACGCGGTTGGGTGCTGTTCTGGGTGATGGCGCTCATCTGGGGCGTGCCGTACTTCTTCATCCGCGTGGCGGTGGACGAACTCGAGCCGGCCCTCGTGGTGTTCGGTCGCACCTCTCTCGCGGCCGTGGTGCTCCTGTTCCTCGCCAACCGCTCCGACGGGCTGCGACCGGCGTTGCAGCACTGGCGACCGATCGCCGCGTTCGCGATCCTCGAGATGGCCATCCCCTGGATCCTGCTCACCACGGCCGAGCAACACATCACCTCGGGGCTGGCCGCGTTGATCATCTCGTCGGTGCCCATCTTCGGTGCCCTCGCAGCGTTCGTACTCGGCGACCGTGCTGCCTTGCGGCCCATCCGTCTGGTGGGCATCGGTCTCGGCATCGGCGGTGTGACGCTGTTGGTGGGCAACGATCTGTCCGGCGATGGCGCACCACCGTGGTGGAGCATCGCGTTCGTGATCGCCGTCTGCGTGTGCTACGCCACCGCACCGTTCATCATCACCCGCAAGCTTGCCGACGCGCCCTCCCTGGGTGTGATCGCGATCTCGCTGAGCATCGTCACGATGATCTACCTCCCCATCGCTGCTGTGTCGCTGCCCTCGGAGATGCCCTCGGCGGAAGCCATCGGTTCGGTGCTCGGTCTCGCACTGATCTGCACGGGTCTCGCGTTCGTGGTGTTCTTCCGCCTGATCGACGAGATCGGCGCGGCACGCTCGACGGTCATCACCTTCGTGAACCCGGTCGTGGCGGTCACCCTCGGCGCCGTGTTCCTCGACGAGAACCTCAGCGTGCCGATCCTCATCGGCTTCGTACTCGTCTTGAGTGGCTGTTGGTTGGCGACTCGGCCTGCACCCGCCGTCGCGCCGGCAGCATCCACCGAGATGGTCGGAAGCACTCCGGCACCGTAGGGTCGCGTTTCGTGCCAGCCGACGACAGCCTGCTCTCGCCGGTGCTCGCGTGCCCGAACTGCGCTCTGGCGTTGACGATCGCTCGGACGGGTGCGGCGTGCGCTGCCGGCCACTCGTTCGACCGCGCCAAAGGCGGATACCTCAACCTGCTCGTCGGTGGCCGGCTCAGCTCTGGCGCCGTTGCCGGCGACACACCCGACGCCCTCGAAGCTCGACGGCGCTTCTTGTCGTCGGGCGCCTACCGGCCGATCGCTGCGGCGTTGACGGAGGCCGTGGGTTCGGCCGACGGCGCCGTGCTCGACGTCGGTTGCGGGGAGGGCTACTACACATCGCACCTCGTCGCAGCCGATCGCTACGGCCTCGATGTGTCGAAACGAGCGGTGCAGATGGCGGCGCGGCTGGTGCCGGACTCGACGTTCGTCGTCGGGTCGGCGTACCGGCTGCCGGTGCAGGATGCGTCGCTCGCCGTGGTGACATCGGTGTTCGCACCTCATCCCCTTCCCGAGTTCGCCCGGGTGCTGCGACCCGGTGGCCGCTGGGTCACGGTGACGCCCGGCGCCATGCATCTCGTCGAGATGCGCCCCTCGACCGACGGCCTGGGCGGCGAGAAGACCACCGACCGTCAGCGTCGACGCTCGGAGCCCCCGGAGGGTGCCACCTCGGCCCATCGGATCGAATTCCAGCTGGAGCTCGACGACGCATCGGCCGACGACCTCTTCCTCATGACCCCGATCCGCTGGCAGTCGACCACTCGGCCACCGGTGCGCTCGGTGAGCGTCGACGTCTGGGTGGCCGAGGCCCGAGTCGGTTGACAGCCATCTCGGCTCGTCCGTCTCGCCGGCTTCGTAGAGTGGGTCGATGAAGTACATCAAGCTCGGCCGAACCGGTCTCGACGTCTCCCCCATCTGCCTCGGCTGCATGAGCTACGGCGCGTCCGACCGCGGTGCCCACGCCTGGACCCTCGACGAAGAGACGAGCCGCGAGTTCGTTCGCCTTGCACTCGACGCCGGCATCAACTTCTTCGACACGGCGAACGTCTACTCCGACGGCACGAGCGAGGAGATCGTCGGCAGGGCTCTCGCCGACATGGCCCGGCGAGAGGAGATCGTGCTCGCGACGAAGGTGCACGGCACCATGCGCCGAGGTCCCAACGGTGGCGGGTTGTCGCGCAAGGAGATCATGTTCGAGATCGACGCGAGCCTGCGCCGGCTGGGGACCGACTACGTCGACCTCTACCAGATCCACCGGTGGGACCGCCGGGTGCCGATCGAGGAGACGATGGAGGCGCTGCACGACGTGGTGAAGGCGGGCAAAGCGTTGCACATCGGTGCCTCGTCGATGTTCGCCTGGCAGTTCGCCAAGGCCCAGCACGTGGCCGAATCGAACGGCTGGACGAGGTTCGTGACCATGCAGAACCACTACAACCTGGTCTATCGCGAAGAGGAGCGAGAGATGCTTCCCCTCTGTGTCGACCAGGGCGTGGGTGTGATCCCCTGGAGCCCGCTCGCTCGAGGCTTCCTGACCCGCGACCCGAGCGAGTCGAGCGCCCGCAAGGAGACCGACGAGTTCGGCAAGACGCTCTACGGCACCGCCGACGCCGGGGTGATCGCCGGCGTCGCCCGGATCGCTGCCGAGCGAGGGGTCCCTCGGGCGCAGGTCGCGCTCGCATGGGTGAGCAAGCACCCGGCGGTTGCAGCTCCGATCGTGGGCGCCACCAAGCAACAGCACCTCGACGACGCGATCGCCTCGCTCGACATCGTGCTCACCCCCGATGAGATCGGCGAGCTCGAGGCTCCCTACACCCCCCAGCCCATCCAAGGCCACGCCTGAGCGCAGACCGCGCCACCCTGCGGCCCCAGCGTTGTGCCACGCCCGGCGCCTCGCCGAACGCGCACAGACCGAGCAACATGCCGAGATCTCAGCGAGATCGAGGCATTGGTGGACGACGTCGATCCTGACCGTCGCTGTCGCCGGTTGTTCGACCTCGGATGCGGTGACGACGAGTGAGGTCGCGTTCGTGGAGTCCTACGCCGTGCGCGAGCAGCGTCGGTCGTCGCAACCCTCTCGGACCCTCGCCGGAGCGCGTGAGGACGTCGGCCGAACCGCGGGCGAAGAGACGAAAAGCCGCCGGTCAGAGGGTGCGGCCGGGCGGGGTACTCTTCCAGCGCTCGCCTGCAAGCGTGCAGGCTTGGTCAAGGACCTGGGGGGTTCTCATGGCAGTCACAGCACTCAACGTCTTCCGCACGCAGCCCGGCAAGCTTGCCGAACACCTCGCGGCGTCGACGGAAGCACTCGGCCACCTTCGGCGGCTCGGCATTCAGGCGATGACCGTGCAGGCGATGGCCGGCACCGACATCGGCACGATCACGACATCGATCGGGTGCGCGAACAACGCGGCCTGGGCCCAGATGGCACAGACGGTCGGCGGCGACCCTGAGTGGCAGGCGTTCTGGGGTCGCGTGTCCGCTCATCCCTCGGCGATCCAAGTGGAGAGCTCACTGTTCGTCGACGCCGACCCGAGCTACCAGCCGAGTCCCGATCGGCCGGTCGGCGTGATCCTCGCGACGCAGTGGCGGGCACTGTCTGGACGGCTGATGGACTTCATGGGGAACGTGATGACGTCGATGCCGCACATGGTGCGAATGGGTGGGAGCCCTCGTGTGCTGCAATCGGTGATCGGGGCACATCCGATGACCACCCTCGTGAGCGTCGGGTTCGCCGACCTCGACGCCTATGGCGCCTACGCCGACAGGATCGCCGCCGACGAGCAGTGGCAGGCGTTCTGGGCCGGAGCGATGGCTACCCCGTCCGCCGACCTGATCCGCAGCGGCCTCTACCTCAACATCAGCGGCTGATCGAACACACAAGGAGGAGATGACGTGAGCTGGCTTGTCGTCACGAAATGGGACCGGCGGGATACCGCCTCGAGGGAGGACTTCGGCGCCGCCGCACTGCGGTTGTGCAAGGCCACGAAGGGACGTGGTGCGGTGACGTCGTCGCGCTACTACTGGGCCAACCCGGATCAGATCGCGGTCGTCAACCAGACCGACGATCTGGCCACCTACTGGTCGGCGCCCGGGGACGGTCTCGGTGCCGCGCTGTTCGCGATGGCCGACCTGGCCACCATGGCCGGCCAGGAGCAATGGGCCGACGCCGGGCAGGGCAGCGCGACCTACCGAGACGCCGGCAGAACCACCTGACGGTGCGAGCGGGACGGTTGCCGGCCTGGCGACCGTCCCGCGGCCGGGCGCGTCGACACGGATCTGCGAGGCTACGCCGATGCGCTACAGACGATTGGGCCGGACCGCTCTCCAGGTCAGCGAGTTGTGCCTCGGCACGATGAACTTCGGGCCGCAGACACCCGAAGACGAGTCGTTCGCGATCATGGACCGCGCTGTCGAGCTGGGGATCAACTTCTTCGACACTGCGAACCGCTACGGCGGCGACAAGGGTGCTGGTGCCACCGAGTCGATCATCGGTCGCTGGTTCGCCCAGGGCGGTGGCCGGCGCGAGAAGATCGTCCTGGCGACGAAGCTGTTCGGAGCGATGTCGGAGTGGCCGAATGACGGCCGATTGTCAGCTCGTCACATTCGGATGGCCTGTGAGGACAGCCTTCGCCGGATGCAGACCGACCACATCGACCTCTACCAGATGCACCACGTCGATCGGACCGCTCCGTGGGAGGAGGTCTGGCAGGCGATGGACACGTTGATCCAGCAGGGCAAGATCACCTATGTCGGCAGCAGCAACTTCGCCGGCTGGCACATCGCCCGAGCGAACGAAGCTGCTGCCCGCCTGCACACCCTCGGCCTCGTCAGCGAGCAGAGCCACTACAACCTCTTGGTGCGGACCGTGGAACTCGAGGTGCTCCCCGCGTGCCGCGAGTACGGCGTCGGCGTGATCCCGTGGAGCCCGCTGTCAGGTGGGCTCCTCGGCGGCGTGCTCGGCGACTTCGAACGCGCTCGTCGCCAGTCCCCTCAGTCGCTGAAGCGGATCGACAAGCTGCGCCCGAAGCTGGAGCTCTGGGAGAAGCTGTGCGCCGACCGCGGTGAGGAGCCCGCAGCGGTGGCGTTGGCATGGCTCCTCGCCCAAGATGGCGTCACCTGCCCGATCATCGGCCCGCGCACCGTTGGCCAGCTCGACGGTGCCTCGCTGCGCTCGCTCGAGATCACGCTCGCTCCCGACACCCTGATGGCGATCGACGCCATCTTCCCAGGCCCCGGCGGCACAGCACCCGAAGCGTACGCCTGGTAGCCGCAGTGCACGCTCGCCGATCATCGCGATCGATGCAGGAGCGAGATCGGGTCCTCTCTCGACTCGCTCCAGCATGGCGTGCCGAGCATCGGTCTGATGCATCGACGGTCCGACGGCGCGATTGCCGAAGCGGACTGCCGAGGACCCACGAACCTGAGCTGGAGCGATCGTCCAGCGAGTGTCATCCCGTCCCGACGACTACCAACGAGTTCTCGCAAAGCCACGAGTTCATGCGAACTGACTAGTGTTGCTCGCTGGTGGCGGGCGAGAGGACTTGGAAGAACGCGTCCATCTCGGCCTCGGAGTAGGGGAAGTCGTTGTCGTGCCACCAGCGCACCAGCGCGAGCACGCCACCGGTGAGAAAGCGTGCGTGGAGTTCGGTCGGAACGCGTGCACAGCCGTCGTCGAGCCGATCGGCGAGTCGCTGCTCGACCATCCGGAGCAGAGAGGTCGACACCCGCTGGTGGACCGGGTTGTACCGCTCCTGGCGGAACATGACGTCGAGGAGTTGCTGATTCTCCCGGGAGTGCCGCAGCATCCCGTCGATCCGCAATGTGGCGGTCGACGCCTCGACGTCTGGGACCTGATCGAGGATGTCGGCGACGCCGCGCACGAGCAGGTCGTCCTTGTCCCGGTAGTGGTCGTAGAAGGTGCTGCGCCCCACGTCCGCCCGATCGAGGAGGTCCTGCACCGTGATCCTGTCGTACGAGCGCTCGAGCATCAGCTCGATCAACGCTGATCTGAGGCTCTGCCGGGTGCGCCGGACGCGTCGATCGGTGGTCGCGGTGTCGGCATCGTGGGCCGCACCGTTGCGGACACTTCGGATGTTCTGTGCGCTCTCGGACCCGGAGGGCGCATTGTCCCTGTCTCTGCTCATTCCTTCCCTCTATCTTTCCGGACATGTCAATTGAAACCGAACATGATGTCCGGAAAAGCACCGTAACACGCAGTGGGAATCAGCGGATCGTGCGGATTGTCGCCGCGCCCGTGATCCGACGTCTCCACGGCACCGAGATGTGGGCCAGCTACCGACCAAGCCTGCCGCGCTGGTCGGTCGCGACCGCCGTGGCGGGCGCAGCGATCGCGGTTGTCCCGCACCGCCGATCGGCTGCGATGCGCGCACTCGTCGCCGTGTCGCTCTCGCTCCCGTCTGTCGCTGTGGCGTGCTTCGTCGTGGTCGCACGACGTCGACGCGCGCAGATGCGTCGCCACGTGCTCGACGCATTGCCCTGGCACGGTGACGAGGTCGTGCTCGACGTCGGATGCGGCAGCGGCATGCTGCTCAACGGCATCGCCGGACGGCTCACGACAGGGCGTGTGATCGGGATCGACGTCTGGGCCGTCGACACCGGCAGCGGCGACCTCGAACTCCTCCGACGAAACGCCCGACGGGAAGGGGTCGCCGACCGGATCGAGTTCATCGAGATGGACGCCCGCGCCATGACCTTCGACCACGACACCTTCGACGTCGTCACGGCGAGCTGGTCGCTGCACCACATGCCCGATGGCCACGACGGTTTCCACGCCGCCATCGGCGAGATGCTCCGGGTCGTCAAGCCAGGCGGGTCGATCGTGGCGCTCGACGTCGCTCCGATGATCACCGCGCTCGCCGAGGGTTTGAGGAACTCCGGCCACACGGTGTCGGTCGACACCCTGCCGCTCGGGCAAGCCCTCCTCGTCGCGAGGCCTCCTCGCTCCGGAGGCTCGACGCCCTGACTCGGGATCGCGATGAGCATGCTCAGGTGTCGAAAGGGTCGGCCTCGAGTCGTCCGACGTGCACATCCATGATCACATCGTGCCTGAACGCCCCGGGCACGGCACACGTTTCCGGCGGTGTGGGACGGTCGGCGCGCACCTACTTCTCGCGCCAGATCTGGCGCGATGCAGTCGCTCAGGTTGCGGGCATCTCTACAGGTCGGCTTGCGGGCTCGCGATGAGATCGGCGATGAGTCGACGAGCTGCTGCTACTGCTGCGTCAAGCGTCGGGTAGTCAACGGGCTCGTGCGAGCGCACTCCGTCTTCGGAGTCAGCGACGATCTTGAAGCCGCCCGGCGATGTGACGATCGAGTACAGCAGACCGCCAACGAAGGCCTTGCGTACCGTGCCGATCGATTCCAGCGGATCCACCATCGAGGTCTCCGAACGAACCCTCGCGTCGCGCTCCCGTCGGACGGCCTCGGGGTCCCGATAGTTCGGATCCAGTTGCACCTCAACGCCGTGGCGGGATCCATATCCATGAGCCCAGGTGGTCACACACCAGGTCACGCGGTCATTGGCCGGCGAAGCGTGAAACAGCGACATGGCCCACGCCGGCACGGTTCTGCCTTCGCTGTCTCGGAACACGATGCACCCGACGCTGTAACGAGGTCCTCGGTTTTCTGCCGGGACGGCTGCTGTGATGGAGCGAAGCCGATGAGTCCTCAGTGGATTCCGGATGATGACTTCATCCGCCCTGAGCACGACGGACAGACGCCAAGAGAGCCACGCTGTCAGCGGAAGCGGGACTGCGGCGATGAGCGCGAGAGGAGCCGACATCAACGCCATCGGAAACGCAACCCCGAGGAAAAGGTAGAAGTGCACCTCCAAGTTCGCCGCTGCACAACGCCCCCAGACTGCCCGCTGAGGATCGATCCCGCAAGTGGTGGACAGCCCCGATCGCATCAGTTCGGAGCTCTGCCGATTTCCCGCGGGAAATCCGCGAAGCTCACATCGGCAGTTCCGGCGCGGTGTCGGGATGTCGTGTGCGCTCCCTGGCAAGCGATCTGGACGGGTTCTTGAGGTCTCTCGGCTTCGAGTCGTGGCCGTGGAACCGAGCGATGACATCAGGGCGATGGTGCTCGAGTCCTTCGCTGCTGGCGAGTCGGTCGAGGACATCGCGACAGCCCTGCGGCCACGCCATCGTGAGGGCTCGAAGTATCCCGCGTCGATTCTGATGGATCTCGCGGCCGACGCGTATCTGGCGTGCGGATCGACGCGGGAGGATCAGCTGCAACTCGATGGCCTCGCGGACAGGATGCTTCCGACCAAGGAGGTCCCTGTCATGTCCGACACCGTCATCTCATCCCAACTGGTTCGCCCACGCAGCGTTCCGCAGTTGGCCACCCGCACGACCACCTGGGCTCCGCAGGCGTTCCAGCCGCAAGCACAACGCCTCGACGTCGCCGTCGAGCGCAGCGAACACCGACAGGCCATAGAAGCCGAAGTCGACGAAGGAGTCCTCGCAGGACTCCCCCACCCCGCCGGCCCGGAGCCGGCTGTGCCACCGGTCGACGTCGGCCACCCTGAACGAAACGGCACGAGAGGGCACCGAGTGGCACGAAACCCTTATAGACCAAGCTTCTTCGCGATCACCATGCGCTGGATCTGGTTGGTGCCTTCGTAGATCTGGGTGGTCTGGATCGATCGTCCAGCCTGTCCCAACACGTCCCACTTCGTGCCATTGAGCTGGAGCGATCGTCCGGTCAGTCCCGTCGCGTCCCATCCCGTACCAGCGAGTTCTAGGGATGGAACTAGGGATGAAGCGCCCTGATCTGCTCGCTGGACCCCGCCGATATGTGCGCGGCGATGCCTTGCGCCGGCGCGCCAGACCGGGCAATCGGCGCTACCGGACACACGTCCGTTCTTCGTCACTGGCGAAGAGTGTCGCTGTCTGGCACTCTCTCGTCATGAGGCGTTCTCGTTGGCGAGCAATTGCGGCGGCACTGGTCGCGTTCGCGCTGATCATGGCGTTGCTCAGCGCTGCCGGTGGCATTGCAGGATGGGAGTTCGTCGCGCTCACGATCACCATGCTGGTCGTCGTTGCAGTCCGGGTTCGGCGCGATTCCGCACGGCTGGCCGACCGCGCCGGACTGTGATGCGCCCAGATCTGCCTGATTGATCTGGCGGGCATGGTGTCGTTGGGGTGGCGTACAGATCGGCCGCCCAGATCAGGGCGGGACCGTCGTCAATTCGGGTCGGCGCTGTCCAGCAGGTGACGGTTCTTGCTGACGGGTCCAGGAAGGATCACGAAGTGGACCTGGCCATCACCATCGACCGCGACGACCCGCACCACAGCGATCGCTTGCGAGTTGCCGGCGAGGAGCATCGAACCGACCTTGACCGTGGCCGAGTGACGCGCACGCGACAACGTCGACCACCCGTGGCCATCATCGTCCTGGGCGTTCAGGTCAGCCCGCAGGTCGACCTGATCATCCGGACGATCACCCTGGACGGGGGTGCTCATTCGCATGCTCGTCGACGAATTCCCCCAACAGGCGAATCACGAGGGCTCCGGACGCCCGATCGTGCTCGACCACCTCGGCTGGCACGACGCCCCAATCGTCATCGCCGACCACGACCACGGATCCGATTGCAAGGTCGGTACCTGGAACTGGACGGCGAGCGTTGGCACGGATCAGGGTGCCCTCGACCACTCGGTTGAAATCGGCCGTGAGCTGGCGAGACATCAGAGACACCGGGCTGGGTGGGCCTACGCGGACAACAGGTGGGTGCGTCGCATGGCCTCGGCGTACTCGAGCGGGTCGCCGGGCAGGATCTCGAGGTGGACCTTCACGCCCGTCGGCCGCTCCGTCAGCGACGCGACGCGAGCGAACACCGGGTCCTCGGCGTCGCCGGTGATGACGATCGCACCCTCGACGATGCGCTCGGGATGGGCAGCTTCGTCGAGGAAGGTCCACGGCAGACCTGTGTGATCGATCTGCGTGGGATCGCACGGGATGTCGACTTCGATCGGAACGCTCATGATGGTCACCTCCCACGACGCTTGTACGGATTCGCTTCGGGCGGGCCGAACACAGCCAGCAACGCCTCGGCCTCACGATACTCGGCGCTCCCGAGCAACAGGTCGTAGTGAGGTGCGTCGTACGTCGGGAGGAGACCGAAGCCGGCCCGCCGCACCGCACCGACGGTCGACGCGGCGAACGTGGTTCTCGACGACAGGGCGCCGGCGAGCAACGCGGCCAGGTCCCGGCCGTCGACGGTGAGGCTGACGCTCACCGAGTACATCGGCCGTCCTTCGTACGAATACTCACGAGCTTGGCGGAGCGCGTGCTCGACGATCTTTTCCGCTGCGATCGGGCCGCCTCGCACGACGACGATGGCGTCGTCGGGAGGAGATTCCGAACGCACGTAGGGCTCGATCGGTTCACCGGTCATCGTCGACCTCCAGTGCGCTGGCGAGGGTGGCGGCGACGCCGGCGTCGGCGCCGTCGAGGGCGTGCGCGTAGGTGCGAAGGGTCATCGCCGGGTTGGCGTGTCCCAATCGGCCGGCCACGGTGCGGATGTCGTGCCCGCGACCGATCGCCTCGGTGGCCGACCAGTGGCGCAGATCGTGCAGTCGCCAACGGGGATCGATACCGGCGTCCCGGCGGGCGATCCTCCACCAGCCCGTGAGCCGCTCCGGGTTGAGCGGACGCTCGCCGGGCTGGAGCATCCACGGGCCGTACTGCTCGCGCTCGGCTCGCAGCGCCGCCACGGCCTCGAGCGTGCGCTCGTCGAGGCGCACCATCCGCTGGTTCCCGGTCTTCGTGGCCGCATCCCGGAGGGTGGGCACCTGTCTGTCCGACCTGCTCCCGTTCCGCTCGATCTCGATGCTCGAGTCGATCGTGAGCCGGTCGCCGTCGAGATCGCCCCAAACGAGTGCACAGAGCTCGGCACGGCGGGCACCCGTGATCGCGGCGAGTCGGAACGCGACACCAGCAGCCGGGTCGAACCGCTCGGCAGCGTCGATGACGGCACGCACCTCTGCGGCGCTCATCGCCGACCGCGGCTTGCTCGTCTTCCGCCCGAGCGTCGCCAACGCGGCCACGTTCGCGCTCACCCACCCCCAGCGGGCCGCCTGCGACAGCGACGCCCGCAGCACGAGGTGCTGGTTCCGCAACGACGACTCCCCCACACCAGCCGTCCGCAGCCGGCTGTGCCACCGGTCGACGTCGGCCACCGTCAGCTTGGCGAGCGGTGTGCGGGCGATCTTGTCCGCCTTCACCAGCGACGCCCGGCTCGTCTGGTCACGCACCGTCGACGCCGCCCACGTGGGCGTGTGTGTCTCGAGCCAGGCGTCGAGCGCATCGGCCACCTTCCGCCCGTCGCTACGTGCCGGCGGTGCCACCGTCATCTCGGCCGCCGCTCGCTGAGCGTCGCGCTTGGTGCCTCGCACCGTGCGGCTGACCTGCTTTGGCCGGCCGCGATCGTCGTTGCCGACGAACACGCGCACCTCCCACACGCCCGGTGACCGTTCTCGGATCGTCGCCATGGCGGCGCACGCTACCGGCGGGGTGTGACGCTAGGGAAGGGACTAGGGATGAAGACGCAAACGAGATGGCACAGGATGGCACCAAACGGTACAGAACCCCTACAAACCAAGCTTCTTGGCGATCACCATGCGCTGGATCTGGTTGGTGCCTTCGTAGATCTGGGTGATCTTCGCATCGCGCATCATCCGCTCCACGGGGAACTCGTTGGTGTAGCCGTAGCCGCCGAGGAACTGCACGGCATCGGTGGTGACCTGCATGGCCACGTCGCTCGCGAAACACTTCGCCATCGCGCCGGCCATCGACAGTTCACCGTGCGGGTCACCCTGATCTGCGATCGCACACGCCTTGTACACCAGGCCCCTCGCAGCCTCGATGCGCATGGCGCAGTCGGCGGCCATCCACTGCAATCCCTGGTTCGATCCGATCGTGCGGCCGAACGTGGTGCGTTCCTTCATGTACCCGAGTGCGTAGTCGAGCGCCCCCTGGGCGATCCCCACGGCTTGGGCTCCGATCGTCGGACGGCTGCGGTCGAGCGTGTGCATCGCGACGGCGAACCCCTGCCCGACCTCACCGAGGCGGTGTGTGTCGGGAACGCGAAGTCCGTCGAAGCGGATGACGCCGGTCGGTGATCCCTTCACGCCCAGTTTGTGCTCCAGCTTGTCGACGTGCACGCCCCACGCCGCCTCCACCAAGAACGCGGTGATGCCTGCATGACGGTCGTCGGAGGTGCGCGCGAACACGGTGTACAGATCGCTGATGCCCGCGTTGGTGATCCACGCCTTCGAGCCGTCGATCACCCAATCGTCGCCATCACGAGTCGCCCGTGTCGTCATCGACGCGACATCGCTGCCGGCGTCGGCCTCGCTCAGCCCGTAGCTGCACTGGCTGGTGCCGCTGCAGATGCGCGGTAGGTAGGTGCTCTTGAGGAACTCGGATCCGAAGTTGATCACCGGCAGCATGCCCAACTTCGAGATCAGGAACTGCAAGCTCGTCGCCGCGCATCCTCGAGCGATCTCCTCGGCCGCGATCGCCTGGTCGACCAGCGACGCGCCCGAGCCACCGTATTCGACCGGGTAGCTGAGCGCCGTCAGCTCCATCGACTTCAGCGCTTCGAACGTGACCCAGGAGTACTCGCCGTCGCGATCGATGTCGGCGGCGAGTGGCGAGATCTTGTCGGCCACGAACTGACGCAGGACGGCGCGGAACTCCCGCTGCTCGTCGGTGAGGGTGATCGACTGCACCTCGGACATCTGGGTGCCTCCTGTCGGGACGAGTGAGAGACGATGAGGGAGACGGCGTCGGTCGGCGACGACGTCAGTGGGCGACGGCGTGGTCGGCGCCGACGAGGTCGCGCCAGCGACCTGGATACGCCGCCGAGACCTGCTGTGGCGTCATCTTCAAGGTGCTGTCGGGAACGATGTCGGCGAGTTGACGCTGATGCTCGTACCCGTGATGGCCGTCCGCCCCCTTGAACAACAGGCGGCGCAGTTCGACCAGCGCGGCGGGCGGGTCGGCGTCGAGGAAGCCCCATGCGGTGAACGCGATCGTGAAGTCGTGGATGACAGGCGCCCGACTGAACAACGACGCCCGCTTCAGACCGATACCGAGACATCCGGCGACCGCGTCCTTGGCCGATTCGCCTGGGGACACGTGGATGCGGGAGAGGAAGGTGTTGGCGATCTTGATGCCGAACCCCTGATCGGGACCCTGGTTGCCAAGGCGCGAGCCAGATGGCTGGAAACCGTCGATCTCACCCGGCCGGTCGGGTGTCCACGACTTGGGTACGTACGCCGGTGAGGAATACGAGCGGGCGTCATCGATCGGTGACACGGGAGCGAACTTGGGGGCTGCCATAACGCCCCTCTTTCTACCTGACCGGACCGCTTCCGGCCGTGTCCGTGAGCAGTTCGAGCTGTCGACGGTCAAGCCGGCACGTGCAAGAGCCCGAACACGAGGCTCTCCTCGAGCGCCCTCCACGACGCCTCGATGATGTTCGAGCTGACACCGATCGTCGTCCAGCTCCGCTCCCCGTTCGTGGCGTCGAGCAGCACCCGGGTGATCGCACCCGTGGCCGTGGCACCGTCGAGGATCCGAACCTTGTAGTCGGTGAGATGGACACGGGCCAATGCCGGATACGCATCCGAGAGCGCAGCGCGCAGCGCCGTGTCGATCGCGTTCACCGGACCATTGCCTTCGGCGGTGTGCACCGTGCGCACGTCACCCACCCACACCTTCACCGTCGCCTCGGTGGTGAACTCGCCGCTGGGCGACTCGTCGGTGATCACGCGCATGCTCTCGACACGGAACCAGCTCTGCTCCCAGCCCGCAGCACGGCGCATCAACAGCTCGAGCGACGCATCGGCCGCCTCGAAGTGGTACCCCTCGTGCTCGAGGCGCTTGAGGTCGTCGATCACCTGGTTGACAGCAGGCCCGTCCATGGCCAGGCCGAGCTCGTCTGCCTTCATCTGGATGGTGGCGCGGCCTGCCATCTCGCTGACCACGAACCGTGTGCCATTGCCCACCAGTTCAGGAGCGATGTGCTCGTACGCGTCCTTGGCGCGCACGATGGCACTCACGTGGAGGCCGGCCTTGTGCGCGAACGCAGACGAACCGACGTACGGAGCCTGCGGATTGAGCGGTCGGTTGAGCACCTCGGCGACGTGGTTGCTCACTGCGGTGAGCCGTTCGAGGTGGCCGGCGGGCAGACAGCTCAGCCCGAGCTTCACCTGCAGGTTCGGGATCACGGTGGTGAGGTTGCAGTTGCCGGTCCGCTCGCCCAGGCCGTTGAGCGTGCCCTGCACCTGACGCGCGCCGGCCCGGACTGCCGCCATCGAGTTGGCGACGGCGCAGCCGGTGTCGTCGTGGCAGTGGATGCCGATCGTGACATCGCTGCCGACGTGGTTGTAGACCGCGGCGACGATGTCGGCCACCTCGTGGGGCAACGAGCCGCCGTTGGTGTCGCACAGCACCACGTGCGATGCACCCTTGACGACCGCGGCTTCGAGGGCCCTCAGGCTGAACTCGGGGTTGTTCTTGTAGCCGTCGAAGAAGTGCTCCATGTCGACCAGCACCCGGCGACCCGCAGCGGTGAGATACGCCACGCTGTCGGCGATCATCGCCTCGCCCTCGTCGAGCGTCGTCTGCAACGCCTCGAGCACGTGGTAGTCCCAGCTCTTGGCCACGATGCACACGGCCGACGTGTTGGCATCGAGCAGGTTGCGCAGGGTGACATCGTCGTCGACCTTGCCCTTCGGACGGCGAGTCGACCCGAACGCCACCATGGTCGACGTCGACAGCTTCAGCTCGGTCGCAGCGCGCGCGAAGAACTCGATGTCCTTCGGGTTCGCGCCGGGCCAACCGCCCTCGATGTAGTGGACGCCGAGGAAGTCGAGCTGCTCGGCAATGCGCAACTTGTCGTCGACCGTCGCCGAGACACCCTCCACCTGGAGGCCGTCGCGAAGCGTGGTGTCGAACACTTCGATCATCGGAGGTACCGGGAGATCGCTGCTGGTCATGTCGCTGTCCTGTCTGTCACGGGGTGCGGAGAGATGGCGCCGGTGAAATGCAACAGCCGCCCCGAGGGGCGGCTGTTCAGCGCACGTGGGAGATCCACGTGCGCTATCGAATGATGATGATGTCGGTGAGGAAGGCGGCGGGATGTGACATCACGGAGACGATTGTGTCGGGGTGAGGCCAGAACGTCAACCCGGCGAACGCTGAACGGTCCGTTTGTCAAGGCGACGCGGTGCCACATCACGCTCCGCAGCCGATCCTGTGGGTGCACGTGTGCACAACCTTGTGGATGGGCGGTGGACGACGGAGAAACTTCTGGGGATGACCGGGTTTGTCAGTGGATAACCCTGTGAGTTGGAAAATACCGCTTGACCAGGAGAAACGCAGGGTGCACAGTAGGCGACGCACCGGCAAGCGCACGCCAACCGGAGCCCGAGGAACGGCCACTCACGAGTGGGGAGACCAACGATGGGCAACCATCGGAGGGATCACCAGGAGTGAGCGGAACCAACCGGGTTCACGAGGCGGAAGCGGAGTTGGAGCAGGGCATGATCCGCCAGCCGGCGATTCGAGAACCGGGCAACCGGGGATCGATGCGACGGCAGTCGTCGAGTTCGGGAGCCGGGTGACCGGGGATCGACCGCGGCGGCGGTCGGCGAGCGAGCACCAGGCAACTGGGGCGACGACGTCGGCAGGTTGGGGAGAGACGCCGCAGGCAACTGCGGTGGATCGAGCCAGCTGTGTTGGTTCAGCTGCACCGGGCAACCGGGGTGGATGCGCCGGCAAAACGGAACCGCCCGCCAGAGCACAAGCTCTGACGGGCGGTGAAACTGAACGAGACGAAGGCTAACGCCGGGTGATCGAGCAGTGGTGGATCATCCCACCTGAGACGCCCTGTCGGGCGCGCAGGCCTCCGGGCCCGCTGCGCCAGACAGGGCGTCTTGCCTTTTTCGCCCATGGCATCTCGAGCCTTCCCGTCCGTGGTCGTGCGACTCAGACGTCGGACGTCAGCGCTCAGACGTCAGGTGGCCAGCTCGCACCAGTGCTCGTAGCGCGGATCCTCGCCTCGCACCGCCCGTGCGTACACCTCGGCGATCGCCCTCGTCATCGGGCCGGGGCACGGCACCGCACGGTCGTCGACGGAGTTCACGGCGCTCACCTCGGCAGCGGTGCCACAGACGAACATCTCTTCGGCGATGTAGAGGTCGCTGCGAGCCAGGTTGTCGACTCGGACGTCGAACCCGAGATCGCGGGCGATCACCATCACCGAGTTCTGCGTGATCCCTTCGAGCGCTCCGGCTGACAACGGCGGGGTGACGATGATGCCGTTGCGGGCGGCGAAGATGTTCTCGCCGGTGCACTCTGCGATCAGGCCATTGGGTGCCAGCATGATCGCCTCGTCGTAGCCGGCCCTGAGCGCTTCGACCTTGGCGAGCGAGCTGTTCACGTAGTTGCCCACCGTCTTGGCCGCAGGCGGCATCGTGTTGTGGTCGTGGCGGGTCCAGCTCGAGATCTTCATCCGCACTCCCTTGTGGAGCGCGTCGTCACCGAGGTACGCGCCCCACGGCCAGCAGGCGATCGCGACATCGACGGTGCAGGGCAGGGTGTTGAGGCCCATCTCGCCGTAGCCGTAGTACGCCAATGGACGCACGTAGCAGCTGGGCAGACCCGTCGACGCGACCGTCGCCTTGCACGCGGCAACCAGCTCGGCGACCGTGTACGGGATGTCCATCCCGAGGATGTGCGCACTGCGGAACAACCGCTCGATGTGTTCGGTGAGCCGGAAGATCGCAGGACCTCCCGCCGTTTCGTACGCTCGGATGCCTTCGAACACACCGGTGCCGTAGTGCAGCGTGTGAGTGAGCACGTGCACCTGCGCCTGGTCCCAGTCGACCAGGTCGCCATTCATCCAGATCTTCGACGTCGGCGTGATCGGCATGGTGTCAGCCTGCCACGGCCGCAGCGATGCGCGAGCCGACTTCGGTGGTGGTGCCGGTACCCGCCTGGTCGCAGGCGGAGCGGATGCGATCGCCGGCATCGCTCTCGCCGAGGAAGTCGAGCATCAACGCCGCACTCAGGATCGCTGCCGTGGGATTGGCCTTGCCCGTGCCGACGATGTCGGGGGCAGAACCATGGACGGGCTCGAACATGCTCGGCCCGGTGCGGGCCGGGTTGAGGTTGGCGCTGGAGGCGAGCCCGATGCCGCCGCTGACCGCGCCACCGAGGTCGGTGAGGATGTCGCCGAACAAGTTGTCGGTCACGACGACGTCGTAGCGGTGCGGGTCCTGCACGAAGTAGATGCAGGCCGCGTCGACGTGGTTGTAGGCCGTGCCGACATTCGGGTACTCGGCGGCAACGTCGTTGAACGCACGCTGCCACAAGTCGCCGGCGAAGGTGAGCACGTTCGTCTTGTGGACGAGCGTGACGTGCCGACGGCCATCTCGTCTCACCGCCAGCTCGAACGCATAGCGGATCGCCCGTTCGGCACCCATGCGGGTGTTCACCGATCCCTGTGTGGCCACCTCGTGCGGCGTGCCCTTGCGCAACACTCCACCCTCACCCACGTACGGGCCCTCGGTGTTCTCGCGGATCACCACGAAGTCGTGCGGCTCACTGTGCCCGGGCGCGGTGCCGATGAACGGACGCTGGTTCACGTACAGGTCGAGGTCGAAGCGCATCTTCAACAGCAGGCCCCTCTCGATCACGCCGGGAGGGACCTCGGGAGTGCCCACTGCGCCGAGCAGGATCGCGTCGAAGCCACGAAGCTCGTCCAGGGTCGAGTCGCTCAGGATCTCGCCGTCGCGGAGGTAGCGCGAGCCGCCGAGATCGAAGTCGGTGGTGTCGATGTCGACGCCTGCTGCGCGGACCACCTTGAGGGCTTCGGCGGTGACTTCGGGACCGATCCCGTCACCGCCGATGACTGCGATGCGATGTGCCATAGGCCAGGCAACGTATCTCCGGAGCACGCGTTCTGCGGAAACGCACGCGCCGGTCGGGTGGGAGGGACCTGCCACGCGTGCTCCGTGGGGCTGTCGAGCAGCGACAGTGCCGGCAGTATCGTCACGGCATGGCCGTTGCGTACCTCATCGTCGAGTCCAAGATCTCCGACCCCGATCAGTTCCAGCACTACATCGCCGCCGCACCCGCGGCAGTGAAGGAGTTCGCCGGCGAGTATCTCGCTCGAGGCGGTCGGATCGACGTGCTCGAAGGCAACTGGGCACCCACCCGACTCACGGTGATCCGCTATCCCGACATGGAGTCGGCGAAGGCGATGTACGACAGCCCCGCCTACGTCGCGGCTCGAGCGCTCCGTGCCGGCGCCACCGAGATGTTCAACATCGTGCTGGTCGAGGGCGTCGACGCTCCGGTCTGACCCACGAGCAGCCATCGCCCACTCATGCGAGCGGACGACCGTGACGGTGCCGGGTCCAACTGATCGACTGCTCCCGCACCCAGCGCCGCAGTTCCACCTTCGGATCGGCGACCGGCGGCGTGAGGTCGATGTCGAGGCCGGCCACACGCCACGTGCGCAGCGAGTCGTCGCTCACGGCCCCGACCGCGCGAATCCGTTCCACGCCGATCTCCATCGGGTCGTCGGTCAACTCGACACCTGCGGCCGTTGCGGCGAGACGGGCCGTCTCCAACGCGACGGACGTCGCGCCCTCGCCCTCGACGAGCGCCACGCGACCCAACGGTCGAAACCGCAAGACGTTGCGCTCGCAGATCAGACCCGTCGGGTCGTGTTCGACCGCGAACTCCTCAGCCCAGACCTGGGCGAATGCGGTGGCCTCGCCGACGCCCTCACTGCTCCAGATGCCGAAGGCCTCGACATAGTGAGGGCCACCGGCCTTCGGACCGCAGCCCACCGACGACCGTTTCCACCCTCCGAACGGCTGGCGCTGGACGATCGCTCCGGTGATGTGCCGGTTCACATAGGCGTTCCCCACTTCCACCCGATCGAGCCATCGCTTCACCTCTCGGTCGTCGAGCGATTGGATGCCGCCCGTGAGCCCGAAATCGGAGCTGTTCTGGATGGCGATCGCATGGTCGAGGTCATCGGCGCGGATCAGGCCGAGCACGGGCCCGAAGCACTCCGTGCGCTGGAACCACGAGCCCTGCCGAACGCCCATGCGCACCCCAGGCGTCCACACGTGCGCGTCGATCTCACGCGGTTCGACCAACCACCGCTCGCCGTGGTCCAGCGTCGTCAGCGCACGCTGCAGTTGCGGGGACGGCGGTCCGATCAACGGGCCCGTCATCGTGGCCAGGTCGGTGGCCGGCCCCACGCGCACACTACGCACTGCGTCGGCGAGACGGCCGAGGAAGCGCTCGTCGTCGTACAACGCGGCCTCCACGATCGCAAGGCTGGCTGCGGAGCACTTCTGGCCAGCGTGCCCGAACGCTGAACGAACGAGGTCCTTGATCGCTGCATCCTCGTCGGCTGCGGCGGTGATCACCATCGCGTTCTTGCCGCTCGTCTCGGCGAAGAGGCGCATCGATGGGCGCCAGTCGAGGAACCGCGTCGCGGTCTCGAGCCCGCCGGTCAAGACGACGGCACCGACGTCGGGATGCGTGACGAGCCGCCGGCCCACCTCGTCGTCCGGGCACGCGACGTACTGCAGTGCATCGGTCGGTACTCCGGCCCGCCACAGGTGCTCTGCTAGCAGGCGCGCCGTCTGGCGCACTTCCGGAGCCGGCTTGAGCACCACTGCGTTGCCTGCGGCGAGCGCCGCCAGAACCCCTCCGGCGGGGATCGCGTAGGGGAAGTTCCAGGGTGATGCCACCACCACCACACCGAAGGGGTCGAAGCGCATCCCACGCTCGACGCCATCGTCCAGTCCATGGATGCAGCGCGCGTAGTACCGGGCGAAGTCGATCGCTTCCGACACCTCGGCATCACCCTCACCGACGGTCTTCGCTGCCTCGTGGGCCATCAGCGACAGGGTTGCCCCACGCTCGCTCTCCATCACCTCCGCCGCCTGCCTCAAGATCCGCTGTCGCGCGGCACGCGGAGTCGACGGCCAGCGCGATGCGTCTGCGGTTGCAACCACTCGGTCGATCGCCTCGACCGTGTCGATCACGTCCACGCTCACCTGCGGCGGCGAAGCCAGCGCGGAACGGATCCACTCCCGGTTGGCGCTGCTCGTCCAATCGGTGTCGGCCACGTTCGCGAAGGCCGCCACAACGGGTGCGCCGACCGATGCTTCGACCGCGATCGATCGTGTTCCGTGCTGGTCGGTTCTCCGAGAGGACAGCATGCGCTCGTGTTCGACCTGCCGATCCTGAGCGCGTCGCGAGGTGGTCGACACCGTGTCGCGGGCTGCCATCGCCTGTTCGAATCTTGTTCCCTGTTCGTGCCACTCGTCGCTTCCGGGTACGAGGGTGAACAACGATCGCAAGAAGTTCTCGGGCGACGTGTTCTCGTCGAGTCGCCGGGTGAGATAGGCGATGCTCGCCGGCAGATCGTCGCGACGCACCACCGGTGCGTACAGCAGCACGTCCCGCGCCTCGGCCAGCACCGCCCGCGCCTGCGCCGGCGCCATGCCCTCGAGCATCTCCAGGTCGAGGCGATCCCCTGCACCGAGGCCCATCGCCAACGCGACGTCGAACAGGTTGTGACTCGCCACGCCCACTCGCACCGCGACCGCCCATCGCTCGTCGAGGGCGGACTCGATCAGGCGCTTGAAGCTCGCGTCGACCTCGTGCTTGGTGGCGTAGGGCGCCTGCTCCCACCCGTGCAGTTCGCTCTCCACTCGCTCCATCGCCAGGTTGGCGCCCTTCACCACGCGGATCTTGAGCGTGCCACCGGCTCGTTCGTGGCGAGCCGTCGCCCACTCGCACAGCTGCCGGCACGCGTCGTGGGAGTCGGGGAGGTATGCCTGCAACACGATCCCCGCGTGCACGCCCTCGAACTCGTCCTCGTCGAGCACGCGCTGCATCGCGGCGATCGTCAACGGCAGGTCGCGGAACTCCTCCATGTCGAGGTTCACGAACGTACGCGGCGTCACCGACTCAGCGAGGCGATACAACTCACGGAGGCGCGCAGCCACCCGTTCCACCGAGTGTTCGAACGCGAGCACATCGAGGTTGGCGCAGATGGCCGAGATCTTGAGCGACACGTACGTCACGTCCGGCCGGGCGATCCGCTCACGCAACAACACCATTCGCGCGTCGGCCTCCGCGTCGCTCAGGATCGCCTCGCCGAGAACGTTCACGTTCACACGAAAGCCCTCCGACGCACGATGCGCCAGATGACGGGCGAAGGCCGGGTCGTTCGCCGGCAGCACCACGCCTCGCGCCTCCGACAGGATGCGGCGCCGCACGAGCGGCATCACCAGCCGTGGCAACCGCGGGGCCACCAGCGCCCCGATGCGCAGAGAGACCCGATCGACCAGACCGACCCCGGACGCGTCACCCAGGTCGCGCACGACAGCAGCGAAACGAACGGCGGCGCGCCGATCGTCGTCGAGCCGCAGCACCTCATCGGTGAGCGCAAACGTCAACTCGCGCAGACCAGGGTCATCGACGATTCGGGCGAGGCGCGCCTGGCGCCTCCGCTCATCCGGACGGGTCTGGCGTTGCGACGCCGTCAGGAGTGCCGCGGCGCGGTCGATGGCGACGTCGATCGTCGCCTCATCTCCCTGGTCGATCGTCGCGACCGCGCCCGCCTCCGCACGGGTCGTCTTCGCCGAGGCGGTTTCGCCGCGAGGATTCCCGTCATGACCACGGTCATTCCGTCCGTCGGAGGTGTGGGTGCGCACGTCTCCACTGAACCCGGGGCGAGCTAGGACCAAGCGTGCAGCATCCCTGCTGAATTCGTACCAACGAAAGCCTCGCCCCGAGTGCGCGGCTGCGCCAGACCCAGTTGGCGACGCGCGCCGATCGTACGATGAGGCGGTGCATCCCGTGGTCGCAGCGCTCCATGACGTGTTCGCCGGCGTGCCGCACACGATGTTCTGCGTGAAGGACGTCGACGGCCGATACGTCGCGGTGAACCAAGCGTTCGCCGAGCGAGCGGGCCGCACGGTGCAGGGTGTGCTCGGCCGCACGGCGACCGAGCTGTTCCCCGACGACCTGGCGGCGTCCTACGAGGCGCAGGACCGACGCGTGCTCGACACAGGCGAAGCGATCCGCAACGAGCTCGAGTTGATCCTTCGACCCGACGGCAGCCGAGGCTGGTACGTGAGCACCAAGACCCGGCTGACCGACGAACACGGCGACCTGATCGGGCTTGCCTCCGTCTCGTACGACCTACGCTCATCCACCGCACCCGACGACCGCCATCAGCGCCTCCAAGCGGCGATCGATCTCGCCCGTCGGCGCTTCGCCGACCCGGTGAAGGTCGGCGAACTGGCCGACGCGGCTGGGATGTCGACGGCACAGCTCGATCGGTCGCTTCGCCGTGCGATCGGGGTCTCGCCCAAACAGCTGCTCCTCGGCGCGCGGCTCGACGAGGCCATGCGCCGGCTGGACGACACCGACCTCCCGATCGCGACGATCGCCACCGAGTGCGGCTACTACGACCAGAGCTCGTTCACCCGACAGTTCCGCCGCGCCACGGGCCTCACCCCTCGCGCCTACCGAACCGAGGTCCATCGGAGACGCTGATCCCGGCGGTCAACTCCACTGACGGGGCGAGCGAGCGGTCAGTACACTTGTGCGCCTATGGCGAAGCACCACCTCTCACGCTCGGGCTACGACCGGCTGAAGGCCGAGTTCGACGACCTCACCACCCGTGGTCGCATCGAGGTAGCCAACAAGATCGAAACCGCTCGCCTCATGGGCGATCTCAGCGAGAACGGCGACTACCACGCCGCCAAGGACGAGCAAGGTCACATGGAGGGCCGCATCCGCCACCTCGAGCACCTGCTCCACCCGCTCAACCACGAGATCTTCGAAGTGGGCGACGCCGAGTTGATCGGCCCGGGCAGCATCGTCACGATCGTGTACGACGGCGACGACGACGACATGGCCGAGCGCTACCTGATCGGCCATCCCGAGGAGAAGTCCGCCGCCCTCGATGTGATGAGCCCGCAGTCGCCGCTCGGCATGGCGCTCCTCGGCAGGAGCCCTGGCGACACGGTGGAGTACCAGGCACCCCATGGCCCGCTGAAGGTGAAGGTCCTCGAGGTGGAGACCGCTGAGTGACGCTGCGCGACGGCGGGCGCGTTTCGTCCCCGACACTCCCGGCCGGCGCAGCGATGGAGCTGCCCGGACGAGGTACGACGTTCATCCGTCAGGTCGACGGGCCGCCGGGCGCGCCGGTGCTGGTGCTGCTCCACGGTTGGACCGCCACCGCTGACCTCAACTGGTTCACGACCTATCACCCGCTCGGGCGTCACTACAGGGTGATCGCGATCGACCATCGCGGCCACGGTCGCGGCATCCGGTCGAGGAAGCAGTTCCGGCTCGAGGATTGCGCCGACGACGTGGTGGCCGTGTGTGACATCCTCGGCATCGAGCGCTTCATCCCGGTCGGCTACTCGATGGGCGGACCGATCGCTCAGCTCATCTGGCGCCAGCATGCCGATCGGGTCGCCGGTCTCGTGCTCTGTGCCACGTCGGGATACTTCGTCACCTCGCGCGAAGAGCGGCTGAGCTTTCTCGGACTCTCCGGCCTGGCCGCTGTCGCCAGGCTCACCCCGCTGCAGGCCCGTCGCTGGCTCACCGCTCAGCTGTACCTCCAACGCAAGACGGAGCAATGGGAACCGTGGGCCGTGCAGGAAGCGAGCATGCACGACTGGCGCACGGTGCTCGAGGCAGGCAAGGCGATCGGGTCGTTCTCGTCGCGGCCATGGTTGGCCGAGGTCGACGTGCCCACATCGGTGGTGATCACGATGCGCGATCGAGTGGTGCCAGTGCGCCGTCAAGTGCGTCTGTTCGAGTCGATCAAGGGCGCCGAAGCATTCCGCGTCGACGGCGACCACGACGCCGTGGTGGCCAACGCCGATCGATTCGTGCCCACACTGCTGCGGGCGACCCACAGCGTCGTCGAGCGCGCCGGGCTCGACACGCCCGTCACCACCCACGCCTGACGGTCGACGCCCCGTTTCACGCGACCCGGACCGGGTGGGCGGGTGACACATCGGGCGGAAGTCGGGTGTGATCGGGGCATCCTCTGGGGGTGAAGCGAACAGCGATGGCGGTGACGACCATTCTGGGTGTCGCGGGCGCCGTCGCAGGTTCGCTCGCCCTCAGGCACCGACGCGACGTGCGGCTCCGGCGCAACCTCGACATCGCCTCGCTCGGTCTCAAGGTGGGCGGCTCGTACGCCTCGACGGCGGCCCGGAAGGTGTTTGCATCAGCCGAGCGACGCATCGAGCTCGACCTCGAGCGTGAGCTGAAGACCGCCGAGGCGATCAGCGAGCGACTCGGGAACATGAAAGGCGCGTTGATGAAGCTCGGCCAGATGGCGAGCTACCTCGACGAGGGCCTCCCCGGTCCGCTGCGAGATGCGCTCTCGCAGCTGCAGTCCAACGCGCCGCCGATGAGCGCCGACCTGGCGGCTCAGGTGATCCTCGAGGAACTCGGCCGCGGGCCCGACGAACTGTTCGTCGAGTGGGACCCCGAACCCCTCGCATCCGCATCGATCGGCCAGGTGCACCGGGCGGTCGTGATCGACCCCGAGACCGGGCAGGAACGGGCCGTCGCCGTGAAGGTTCAGTATCCGGGCGTCCGTGAGGCGATCTCCGCCGACCTCCGCAACGCCGACCTGCTCGGAGCCATCCTGCGGCAGGGTTTCGGCGGGCTCGATCCGGACGAGATGGTGGCCGAGATCAAGGAGCGGATCACCGACGAGCTCGACTACGAGCTCGAGGCGCGCAACCAGATGATCTTCGCCGATCACTACCGTGGTCACCCGTTCATCCACGTGCCCGACGTGGTGCCGTCGCTCAGCACCCGCCGCGTGCTCACCACCGAGCTGGTCACGGGGCACTCCTGGGCCGAGGCCCTCACGTGGGACCAGTGCCAACGCGACATGATCGGCGAGACCCTGTTCCGCTTCGTGTTCCGCAGCCTGTACGGCATGCACCTCTTCAACGGCGATCCGCACCCGGGCAACTACCTGTTCCACGGAGACGGCAGGGTCACCTTCTTCGACTTCGGACTCGTCAAGCACTTCAACGATGCCGAGATGCACACCTTCGTGTCGATGGTGCGCGCCGCCGCCTACGAGCACGACGTCCCCGCCTTCCGCCGCATCCTCGAGCACGCCGGCATGCTCCAGCCTGACGCACCCGTTCCCGATGACGACGTGGGCGTGTACTTCAGTCAGTTCTACGAGAGTGTCCGCGAGGACAAGCAGGTCACGTGGTCCGGCGAGTACGCCAGCCGCATCGTGCGCCACACCTTCGACCGGAGCAGTCCGATCTCGCAGTACGCCACGGTCCCGAAGGCGTTCGTGTTCATCCAACGCATCAACCTCGGGCTCTACGCACTGCTCGGCGAGCTGACGGCCACCGGCAACTACCGCAAGATGGCCGAGGAGCTGTGGCCGTTCATCCAGGGTCCACCCAGTACGCCGATGGCCGAGGCAGAGCAGAACTGGTTGCGGTCGATCCGTCCGCTCAACCCGCTGGGATGATCGTCGGCTCCGGCGACTGCTCGGCGGCCAGCCTCGCCCTGATCGGCTTGGTCAGCACCAGATAGGACGCCCCCGCAGCGATGCCGAGGGCGGCGAAGATCGCGATCGCGACCCGGGCTCCGACCACGCCTGCCAAGGCGCCGGCAGACAGGTTCGAGAGCGTGATGATCAGCGTGACGATTCCGAAGTCGCCGGCGATGATGCGCCCGCGGATGTGATCGGGTGCGCGGCGCTGCAGACCGTACGTGGAGAGCGTCCATTGAGCGCCGCCTCCGAGATGGGCCAAGAACGCCAACGGTGCGGCGATCGCGAGCGTCGGTGCAAGGCTGAGGCCCAGATAGCAGAAGCCGAACGAGAGACCTGCGCCGCCGCACATCAACAGCACGCGTGACATCGACGGTCCCACCAGCCGCGCGGCGATCAGCGGACCGAGCGCGACGCCCACCCCGCGCGCGCCGATCAACATGCCCGTCGCAGCATCACCGCCGCCGAGCTCCTCCGTGGCGAGCACCGCCAACAAGCCGACGATCCCCGCGCCCATCGCGAACGTGGCCTTCGATGCCATCAGCGCCAACAGGACCGAGTCGCGCCGAGCGAACCCGAAGGCCTCACGCATGTCGGCGATCGGACGCATCCGCGACGACGGGCCCGCGTCGGCGGCGCGCGCGACCTGCATCGGTGTGCGGATCAGCGAGACCGCACCGACCGCAAAGACGAACGACAGCGCGTTGGCGAGGAAGGCCACATCGCGTCCGAACACGCTCGCCACCACGCCACCTACTGCGGCACCGATCGCCAACATGGCGCCCCACAGCGATCCGAACAGCAACGATGCCTTGGTGAGCTCCTCGGGCGACCTCGCCAAGTTGGGGAGGCCGGCCTGAGCCGACGGACCGACGAACGAGCCGAGCGCCGAGATCGCGCACAGACAGACGAACCCCAGCCACAGGCTGTCGGCCGATCTCACGAGCAGCAGCCCGGCCGCGGCGACGGCCTGCACCACCGACACGGCGCGGATGATGTTGCGCCGGTCGAACCGATCGGCAGCGGGCCCGGCGATGCCCGCCATCACGAACGCGGGCAACGACTGCGCCACATACACCATCGTCACCAGGATCGGGGCGTCGGTCAGCTCCTGCACCAGCCCGACGAACGCCACATACGCGAACCAGTCGCCCATGAACGACACGACCTGAGCAACGAACAGCGCCCGGATGTCGGGGTTGGTGCGCAGCACGTTCCACATGTCGCTCCCGTTCTAGCTGACGGCCGGTGATGACACTCGGCCGATACCCTCCCGGGATGCGTTTTCTCGCCTCCCCCCGCATCGCACCACTGACACTGGCACTGGCCGCCACCCTGCTCATCGCCGGCTGCGGTGACTCGCTCGACACCGACGACTCAGGACCGGCGACGTCGGCCACGACGGAGACGCCGGCGACCACCGCTCCCGACACGTCGACCCCGGGAGCATCCGCCAAGCCGACGGTCGCGCTCCCGTCCGGCGAGGTGACCGAGCTGATCGTCACCGATCTCACCGATGGTGAGGGCGACGGTGCCGTCGCCGGCGACACCGTCATCCTGAACTACGTGGGCGTCCGCTCGGCCGATGGCACCGAGTTCGACAACAGCTACGACCGCGGCCAGCCGTTCCCGGTCACCCTCGGCGCACAGAGCGTGATCGCGGGCTGGGAGGAAGGCCTCCTCGGCGTCAAGGCGGGCGGCCAGCGCCAGCTCGACATCCCCGCCGACCTGGCCTACGGCGACAACCCACAGGGCGACATCATCCAGCCGGGCGATGCGCTCTCGTTCGTGGTCGATGTGCTCGCGATCATCCCTGCCACCGATCCGGCCGATGCACCCACGGTCACCGTCACGGGTGCCGCCAATCGGGACGACGTGCTGGTCGAGGATCTCGTCGATGGCACCGGCACCGAGCTCGCGCTCGGCGACACCGCCTACCTGCACCTGATCGCCTACCGCGGCGACACCGGCGAGGAACTGACCTCCACCTGGGCCGAGGGCCAACCCCAACCGATCCAGTTCGTCGAGCAAGGCTCGCTGCCGGGCATCATCGAGGGCATGGCCGGGATGCAGGTCGGCGGTCGTCGTCAGATCGTGATCCCGTTTGCCGATGCCTTCGGGACCGCAGGCAACCCCGATCTCGGCCTGCCCGCCGATACCGACCTCGTGCTGATCATCGATCTCATCGCGGTCACCTGAGGCGATCGTGACGAGCCGGCCAGGTGATCACACGATCGCGCGCAGGTCGAGTCCGATGTCGAACACCGTGACCGAGTGGGTCAGTTCGCCCACAGCGATGTAGTCGACGCCCGTCTCGCCCACACGGCGAGCCCGTTCCAACGTCAGCCCACCGCTGGCTTCGAGGATCACGCCGCGACCGATGTCGTTGCGGATCGCCACCGCCGCCTCCATCTGGTCGATGTCGAAGTTGTCGAGCAGGACCACGTCGGCACCCGCGCCGATCGCTTCGCGCAACCCATCGAGCGAATCGACTTCGATCTCCACGGGGATCGTCGCGGCCAGACCCCGTACGGCGGCGAACGCTTCCGCGACCCCGCCGGCAGCCAGCACGTGGTTGTCCTTGACGAGCGCCGCATCGCTGAGGGCCATGCGATGGTTCCGCCCTCCACCACAGCGAACCCCGTACTTCTGCAGCGCCCGCAGGCCAGGGAGGGTCTTGCGCGTGTCGCGAACCACGGCGCCGGTGCCCTCGAGCGCGTCGGCCCACCGGCGGGTGATCGTGGCGACACCGCTGACATGACAGACGAGGTTGAGCGCGGTGCGCTCGGCCGTGAGCAGGAGCCGTGTGGGTGCTTCCAACCGGGCCACGACCGTGCCGCCATCGACGCGGGCACCATCGGCGACGAGGTAGTCGAAGTCGCTGGAGGATTCGCCACACACCGTGTCGATCACCGCAGCCGCCACCGCGAGGCCGGCGACGACGCCCGCTTTGCGCGCGCCGAACTCGGCCACGCTGCGCTGATCGGCAGGCACGGTGGCCGTCGAGGTGACATCGATGCCGCCGGCGAGATCCTCGGCGATCGCGTGGCGAACGAGGGCGGCGATGGCGTCGGGGTCGAGCCCACCCGTGATCAATCGGTGCCGGGTGTCGTCGCTGAGCGGGTGGAACACGAACATCGGGTCAGACCTCGGATCGGGTACGGGGAGCGGTGGCCGTCGGCGCGAGCGAGACCGTGATGTCCCCGTTCGGGTCGAGGCGGACGTCGAGATGCACCAACCATTCGGCGCGAGGCTCGGGAGAGTCGGTGCGACGATGGCAACCACGGCTCTCGGTTCGCGCCGTCGCCGCTGCGACCACAGCCTTCGCGACGGTGAGGAGGTTGGTGGCCTCCCACGCCTCGCGACCACATCCCCCCACATCGGCCGGGAGGTCGAGCGTTCGTGCGGCGGCATCGAGACCCTCGGGCGTCCGCAGCACACCGACTCGCTTCGACATCGCCGTACGGATCACCGTGCGCAGGTCGGGATCGACGAGACGGAGATCGTCGTCGATCACCTCCTCGATCCATGCAACGTCCTCGGGCAGCTCCCACGCCAGGTCGCGGCCGACGCGGGTGCCGGCCACGACGCCCTCGGTCAGGCTGTTGCTCGCCAGCCGATTGGCACCGTGCACGCCCGTGCACGCCACCTCGCCAACCGCGTACAGACCCGGCATCTCGGTGCGCCCGTCGAGCCCGGCGACCACTCCACCACACGCGTAGTGGGCTGCAGGGGCCACCGGGATCCGGTCGCGCGATGCCTCGATGCCCGCTTCACGACATGCCGCGGTGATGCCCGGGAACCGGGTGTGGAAGCGCTCGCCCATGTGCGTGGCGTCGAGGTAGACGTGATCGTCGACGCCGGCTGGAGCCAACGCCATGCGCCGACTGATCGCGGCAGCGACCACATCGCGAGGTGCCAGATCCTCCTGTGGGTGCACTCCGAGCATGACCCGTTCACCGGCCGCGTCGAACAGGATGGCGCCCTCGCCACGCACCGCCTCGCTGACCAGGGCCTGCTGCCCCTTGGCGTCCGGCCCACGCCACAAGACGGTCGGGTGGAACTGTACGAACTCGACGTCGCGGGCCGGCACCCCGGCTCGCAGCGCGAGAGCGAGGCCGTCGCCCGTGACCGCGGGCGGGTTCGAGGTACTCGCGAACACCTGGCCGTACCCACCCGTCGCCAACACGACGGCCCGCGCGGTCACGACGCCCACCGAGATGACGTGGCCTTCGGTGTCGATCCGGGCGATTCGCACACCGACCGCCTGTCGCTCACCCGACGAGTTGATGGCCACCAACAGATCGAGAGCAAAGGCTCGGTCCATCACCTCCGCGCCGGCGGCGATCGCGTTCTCGTCGAGGGTGCGTTGCACCTCGGCCCCACTCTGGTCGCCGCCGGAGTGGACGATTCGATTGTGGCTGTGCCCACCCTCCCGGGTGAGGGCCGGGCCGCTGCCTTCGTGCGACGGATCGAATGCGGCCCCGAGGCGCATCAGATATCGCAGTGCCTTGGGGGCCTCCTCGACCAACGTGCGGACGTTGTTCTCGTCGCACAGCCCCGCACCTGCGACCAGGGTGTCGCGAACGTGGTTCTCGAGCGAATCGCTCGGGTCGAGCACGCCGGCGAGGCCTCCTTGGGCCCAGGCGGTGCTTCCGGCGTCGAGGGTGTCCTTCGTGACGATCAACGCGGTGCGCACGGGGCGAACAGCAAGCGCGGCAGACAGACCTGCGGCGCCCGACCCCAGCACGACCACGTCGACATCGCGGGTCCAGCTGGACGCGGGTGCGGCCAGCCGACGCGGCAGCGGATGACTGCTCACCACCGCAACCGAGTCGCCGACCGTCACTCGCCCGTCACTCACCGGTTCGGCTCGGCGTGCCGATCGCGATCATCCGCTCGACGCTGAGACGGGCCCTGTCGGCGACATCGACGGGGACCGTGACCTCGTCGGTGAGGGTCTGCAACGAACGCAGCAGCTTCGCGGGAGTGATCATCTTCATGTACTTGCACACCGCGGCGGGGTTGATCGGCTCGAACAGCACCAGCGGGTTGGCCTTGCGGAGCTGATGGAGCATGCCGGTCTCGGTGGCGACGAGCACCTTGGCGGCAGTCGTCTCTCGCGCCGCGGTCACCATGCCCGACGTGGAGAGGATCTTGGTGCGCTCGGCCGGCACGACACCGGACGACGCGAGGTACAGCGCGCTGGTGGCACACCCGCATTCCGGATGGATGAACAGCTCGGCGTCGGGTTCTGCTTCGACCCGGGCACGGAGGTCGGCGCCGTTGATCCCAGCGTGCACATGGCACTCGCCCATCCAGATGTGCATGTTGTCGCGACCGGTGAGGCGCTGCACGTGCGCGCCGAGGAACTGGTCGGGGCAGAACAGGACCTCGGTGTCCGCAGGGATCGACGCCACCACGTCGACCGCGTTCGACGACGTGCAACAGATGTCGGTCTCGGCCTTGACCGCAGCCGTGGTGTTCACGTAGCTGACGACGACGGCGCCCGGGTGCTCGGCCTTCCATGCTCGCAGCTGCTCGGCGGTGATGGTGTCGGCCAGGCTGCATCCCGCCCGCTCGTCAGGGATGAGGATCGTCTTGTCGTAGCTGAGGATCTTCGCCGTCTCGGCCATGAAGTGCACACCACAGAACACGATCGTCGAGGCATCGACCGACGCTGCCACCCTCGAGAGGGCGAGCGAGTCACCGACGTGATGGGCGATGTCCTGGATCTCGGGCAGCTGGTAGTTGTGGGCGAGGATGACGGCGTCGCGCTCGTTGGCGAGCCGACGCACCTCCTCGGCCCAGCCATCGGAGAGCTCGGTGCTGGGTGCGCTGGTCACGATGGCCAGGCTACGCAGGCCGACTCACCGACCCGTCACGTTGTTCGCGGATTCACGAGCGCATCGCCTGCAGCGCGGTCAGCGCAGGGCGGTGGCCACCGCTGATGCGATGGCGCGACCGGCCTCGACGACATCGGCACCGAACCGTG
>JANNQK010000283.1:0-27290 GCA_031400715.1 Actinomycetes bacterium
CGCCGACACCATCACCACCTGGGGTGTCGAGGGCGGTTACTTCGTCGACGCCGACGAAGCAGAGGCGTTCCGGGCCGAGCTGAAGTTCATCCTCGTCACCCAGCGGGCCGCGTTCAACAGCCCGGTGTGGTTCAACATCGGCGTCAAGGGCGTGCCCCAGCAAGCCAGCGCCTGCTTCATCCTCTCGGTCGACGACACCATGGACGGCATCCTCAACTGGTACCGCGAAGAAGGCGTGATCTTCAAGGGCGGGTCGGGCTCGGGTGTCAACCTGTCGAAGATCCGTTCGAGCTACGAGCTGCTCAACGGCGGTGGAACCGCCAGTGGCCCGGTCAGCTTCATGCGCGGCGCCGACGCATCGGCCGGCACGATCAAGAGCGGTGGCAAGACCCGTCGTGCGGCGAAGATGGTGATCCTGAACGTCGATCACCCCGATGTCGAGGAGTTCGTGTGGTGCAAGGCCCGCGAAGAGCGCAAGGCGCGTGTCTTGCGCGACAACGGCTTCGACATGGATCTCGACGGCTCCGACAGCTTCAGCGTCCAGTACCAGAACGCGAACAACTCGGTCCGCATCAGCGACGACTTCATGCAGGCCGTCGTCGACGACACCGACTGGGACTACAAGGCCGTCCTCGACGGAACGCCGGTGCGCACCGTGCGTGCTCGCGACCTGTGGCGCCAGATCGCGACTGCGTCGTGGGAGTGCGCCGACCCCGGGCTGCAGTTCGACACCACGATCAACAAGTGGCACACCGCCCACGCCACCGGTCGGATCAACGGCTCGAACCCGTGCAGCGAGTACATGCACCTCGACAACTCGGCGTGCAACCTCGCCTCGATCAACCTGTTGAAGTACCTCGATCTCGATTCCGTCGGCGACGACAGCTTCGACGTCGAGTCGTACATGCACACCGTCGAGGTGATGTTCACCGCACAAGAGATCCTCGTCGGCCGTGCCGACTACCCGACGCAGCCGATCGGCGACACCAGCCGTGCATTCCGTCAGCTCGGCATCGGCTACGCCAACCTCGGCGCCCTGCTGATGGCGCTCGGCCTTCCGTACGACTCGACCCAGGGCCGTGCATGGGCTGCGGCACTGACGTCGCTGATGACCGGCCACGCATACGCCACCAGCGCCCGCACGGCCAGCCGGATGGGTCCGTTCGCAGGTTTCGCCGAGAACGAGCAGTACATGCTCAACGTGCTGCGAATGCACCGCGACGCGGCCTTCACCATCGACGGCGCCGAGGCGGTCCCGGCGAATCTGCTCGCAGCCGGCCAGGCGGCCTGGGAAGTCGCGGTGCGCGACGGTGAAGAGTACGGCGTGCGCAACAGTCAGGCGTCAGTGCTGGCCCCGACGGGCACCATCGGCCTGATGATGGACTGCGACACCACCGGCATCGAACCCGACCTCGGGCTGTGCAAGATGAAGAAGCTCGTCGGCGGCGGCACGATGGTGATCGTCAACCAGACCATCCCGCGCGCCCTGCGGCGCCTCGGGTACGGCCCGCAACAGGTCGACGAGATCATCGCCTACATCGACCGCGAAAAGAGCATCCTCGGCGCACCGCACCTGGCCGCCGAACACGTGGCCGTGTTCGCCTGCTCCATGGGTGACAACACGATCCACTACGAGGGTCACGTGCGCATGATGGGCGCCGCGCAACCGTTCCTGTCCGGCGCGATCTCCAAGACGGTGAACATGCCCGAAGAGGCCACGATCGAAGACATCGAGGCGCTGCACCTGTTGTCGTGGCAGCTCGGCCTCAAGGCCGTTGCGGTGTATCGCGACAACTGCAAGGTCGGCCAGCCGCTCAGCACCGCCAAGAAGGACGGTGCCGACGAAGCTCCCGTCGCCCAGGCGACGCAGGTGGTCGAAAAGATCGTCGAACGCGTCGTCCACCAGCCGATCCGTCAGAAGCTGCCGCGCAGCCGTCGTGGTCGCACGTTCGAGTTCCGCGTGGCCGACTGCAAGGGTTTCGCGACGATCGGTGAGTACGACAACGGTCAGCCCGGCGAGATCTTCCTCACGGTGTCGAAGCAGGGTTCCACGCTGAGCGGCATCATGGACGCCTTCGCCAAGAGCATCAGCTACGGCCTGCAGTACGGCGTTCCCGTGCGTGCCTTCGTCGAGGCGTTCACCAACATGCGCTTCGAGCCGGCAGGCATGACCGACGATCCCGACATCCGTTTCGCTTCGTCGATCATGGACTACCTGTTCCGTCGACTCGCGCTCGAGTACATGAGCTACGACGAGCGCGCCGAGCTCGGCATCTTCTCGGTCGACGAGCGGCTGCAGCCCACGTTGCCCGGCGTCGAGGAGTCGGTGATGGAGACCCGCACCGGCACCGAGATCGCCTCCGATCCGAAGAGCGTTCCCTCGGCCGGCGAACTTGCGGCCCAGCTCGAGTTCGGCGTCGCCCCCATCGCGCCGAACAACGACGTCACCAACCCGCAGGGCATCGTGCGCGGGGCTGCGAGTTCACCCAAGCCGGCCGTGCGTCACAGCGACGCCCCGATGTGCATGCAGTGTGGCGTGCAGATGAACCGCGCCGGTTCATGTCACGCCTGCCCCAGTTGCGGCAGCACCAGCGGCTGTAGCTGACACCAGATCGGGCGGATCACTCCGCCTCGTTCCGTCGGGCTGTCGGTGGCCCGTCGGAACCCAATCGATGTCCGGCACCCAGACGAGGGCGGCCGCCTTGGTGCCGGACATCGGCACGTTCTTCCTGCGCCGCAGATCGCTGACGGCCGCCGGTGCTGTTGTGAGTGGTCAGGGAACGTCATTGGGGTTTCGTGCCCCAATGACGTTCCGCTGGTCAGCAATGTCCTGGTTTCGGTCGATCAGCGACGTGTCCGGCTGCGTGTGTGAGTCGGTCGCTCGCGAGGATCGTCGGGGCCAGACCAGACCGCCGGGCGCTCCCCGATCTGCGACACGGTCGGGATGAGAGGTCAACTCGGGAAGGCCGCGTCGTAGACGGCTTGCAGCTCGGGTGTGGCAGAGCCGGTGTATCCGCAGTAGTTGACGACCCCGTCGGTGGCGGACACGAGGTAGGTGCCGCCTGGCTCGAACGCAATGCCACCGATGGATGCCTCCATGCCCGCCGCCGCGGTCAGGATCACCTGGTCGGTGTCACCGCCGACGAACCACCGCGTGACGTCCAGCGTGACGATCTCTCCTTCGACAGACACGATGGTGCCGGCGAAGGCGAGCGGCATGTCATCGAGGATGTCGGCACTGACCGGCATGCACGACGCCATGACGTTGTCGGTCCCGAGGCCGAGCTGCACCGCCGACGGCGCGGCGGGGCTGCCACCGGTGAAGGCGAGGATGCCGGCGACGGCCGCGACGGTGCCGAGCCCGGCGCCGCCGAAGATCCAGCGACGAGCCCGGTGGCGACCGGCTGCTGTTGGTGGGTTGGAGGTGGACTCGTTGGTGATGAGCGTTGGGGTGTTCATGATCTGCTCCAGCAGGTGTGCCGGCGGTTCGGCCGGATGGATGTGTGGCTGCCGTTTCAGCGGGTCGTGGTCGGTGAGTCGGGCTCGGGTCGGATCGTCGGGCTGGTTCGTCATCGGTCGCTCTCCGCTTGGTCGGCACTCGGTTCATGTCCGGCACCGACTGGATCATGACAAGCATCGAGCAGTTCGTGCAGGCGGCGTCGCAGACGCGACAGCCGCGCACTCGCGGTGTTGGCCGGGATGTCCAGCACGACAGCGATCTCGCGCGGCTCGAGCTGCTCCCATGCCCACAGGCGGGCGAGCTCGACGTCGTCGGCGGGCAGCTGGGCCATGGCCCACTCGAGCTGCGGGTCGCCGTCGAAGAGCTCGGGCACAGCCGTGGTCGCCAGGTCGGACGGGCGGGTGCGGTGGACCGCCCGTTCGAACAGGCCGGCGCGACGTCGGTCGCCGCGGCGCAGGTTGGCCAGCGTCCGCCGGGCGACGGCGAAGCTCCACGGCAACGCAGCGTCGACAGGAACGTCGTCGAACCGGCGCCACAGCGTCGTGAGCGTCTCGCTCACGATGTCGTCGACCTCGCTGTGTGGCGCACGGCGGGCCACGTACGCGTGGAGCGGCCCCCACACATCCCGAGCGAAGTGCTCGAACCGGGTGCGCCGGGCCGCTTCGTCATCCATGCGGTATTGGACGCCACCGGACGAGATGATGGTTCCCGATCGGAACGATGGACGCCGCGCTGATCGCTGGGTCGTGGCCGCGCGTGTCGCCGTCAGTCCTGGTCGCCGTTGAATGGACCCTGGATGACCGTCCACAGCTGTCGATCGGACGGCCGACGACGGGTCGCTAGACTGAGCCGACATCCACCGTCGCGGCGTCGACGCAGTAGCGAGGGTGATCAAAGTCCAGGCATCGGGGGGTGTCGTGATGGCCCAACAGATCTCCGCATCCGGTCCAGTCGGTGCTTCCCATTCGGTCGACGCGGCGAGGACGGCTGTCGCGGCCCCGTCACGGGGCACCGTCGCCGATGTGGCGCGGCCGTTGGTACGGGCGCTGCTCGGGCATGCGTCGAAGGTTCGCTTCGAGTTCTGGGATGGGTCGTCGCTCGGGCCGGCGAGCAGCTCGGATCGGGCGCTGCCGGTGGTGCGCTTCGTATCGGTCGATGCGTTGCGCCGGGTGCTGTGGATGCCCAACGAGCTCGGGTTGTGCCGGGCCTACGTGGCGGGTGAAGCCGACATCGTCGGCGACATCTTCGAAGCCGTCGCGGCGCTGCGCCACCCCGGTGCGAGTCGCGGTGCCGCGTTGCGTTCCCTGCCCCTGGCTGCCGATGTCGCCCGGCGTCTCGGAGCGATGGGACGGCCGTTGCCACCACCGCCCGAAGAGGCGCGGCTCGAGGGCTGGCGGCACTCGGTGCGTCGCGATGCACAGGCGATCACGCATCACTACGACGTCGGAAACGAGTTCTACCGGCTGGTGCTCGGCGACGCGATGACCTACTCGTGTGCTCGGTTCGTGAACCCCACGGCCACGCTGGAAGACGCCCAAGCTGCAAAGCACGATCTGGTCTGTCGCAAGCTCGGCCTGCGGGAACGCCAGGGTGCGCGGTTGCTCGACGTGGGATGCGGCTGGGGATCGATGGCGATTCACGCAGCCACCACATACGGCGCGCAGGTCGTGGGCATCACGATCAGCCGCGCCCAGGCCGAGTTGGCGCGGCGGCGAGTGAGCGAGGCCGGTCTCGACGACCGCGTGGAGATCAGGCTGCAGGACTATCGCGAGCTCGGAGGCGAGAGCTTCGACGCGATTTCCTCGATCGGCATGTCCGAGCATGTCGGACATGGGCAGATCGACGAGTACTTCTCGTTGATGCGCTCTGCGGTCCGGCCAGGAGGGCGCCTGTTGAACCACGCGATCTCCTCACCGGGCGGGTCGAAGATGGGGCGCAACTCCTTCGTCGGACGCTACGTGTTCCCCGACGGAGAACTGGTCGACGTCGGTGACACGTTGCTCGCGATGGAGAGCGCAGGGTTCGAGGTGCGCGATGTCGAATCGCTGCGCGAGCACTACGCGACGACGCTGCGGCATTGGGTCGCGAATCTGGAGGCGAACTGGGCCGAGGCCGTTGCGCTCGCCGGCGAGCCGCGGGCACGGGTGTGGCGTCTCTACATGGCAGGTTCTGCGGTCGGCTTCGAGGAGGGTCGCATCTCGATCCATCAGGTGCTCGGCACGGTTCCCGACAACGAGCACCGATCTGGCATGCCGGCGACGCGCCGGGCATGGGAGCTCGACGTCTGACACAGCCCGTGCGGATCGCGCCTGGAGCCGCCAGACTCGACGGTCGTGAGCAGCATCGTGGTCTCCGAACTTGCCTACGCTCCGCCGGGCGCCGATCAGTTGTTCTTCGAAGTCAGCTTCGGCGTGGCGCCGGGTGAGCACGCAGCGATCGTCGGCGCCAACGGGGTGGGCAAGAGCACGATCCTCCGGATTCTCGGCGGTGTGCTCGAGGCCGACGAGGGGGACTTCGCTGTCGGTGGCTCGATGCTCACGATGACGCAGGACGTCGGGATGTCGCGGCCGACCGACACCTTGCGAGAGATGCTGCTCGAGGTGGCATCGCCGCTCCTGCGCACCAGCGGCAAGGCGCTCGTCGCCGCAGAACGTGCCCTCGCCGACGGCACGGACGACGGCATGGGGTACGCGGAGGCGCTCGCCGACTGGGGCGACCACGGTGGATACGAGCTGGAGGCGAAGTGGGCTGCCGCAGCGCATCGGAGCGTGAAGACGCCGATCGACGACTTCTCGACCCGATTGGTCGGTGAGCTGTCGGGCGGCGAGCGAAAACGGATGGTGCTCGATCTACTGCTCACCTCCGGCGCCGACGTGCTCCTGCTCGACGAGCCCGACAACTACCTCGACATCCCCACCCGCGGGTGGTTGGAGGAGCAGATCAAGGCATGCCGATCGACCATCCTCATGGTGAGTCACGATCGCACCATCTTGGAGCGGGTCGCCACCAAGATCGTCGTGATCGAAGGCTCAGGGTGCTGGGTGCACGGCGGCTCGTATGCCACGTTTCCTGCCGCACGCGAGCGGCGTCAGGAGTTGATGGGCGACGACCTGAAACGATGGAACGACGAGGAGCGGCGTCTGTTCCACCACATGAAGATCATGAAGCAGCGCGCGGCGCAGAACTTCAAGAACGCCACGAAGGCGAATGCCGCCGAGACCAGGTGGGAGAAGTTCGTTGCGATCGGTCCGCCGCCGCCGCCGGTCCCCAATCAGCAGATCCACGTTCGACTGCGCGGTGCCGATGCAGCTCGGCGGGTCGCCAAGCTCGTCGACGTGTCGATCGGAGACCTGTTCTTGCCGTTCTCCGACGAGGTGCACCACGGCGAGCGTCTCGGGCTGATCGGTCCGAACGGCACGGGCAAGACGCATCTGTTGTCGGCGTTGGCGGGTACGTCGTCACTCGACCACGGCGAGATCACGTTCGGGCCGCGCACCTCGATCGGCATGTTCAACCAGATCAACGATCGCCCCGACTTCCAGGGTCGTCAATGCGTCGAGATCGTGCGCGATCGCGTCTTCGACGACGAGAAGTCGATGAAGGCCCTCGCCAGGTACGGTCTTCGCCTCAACGCCCGACAGGAGTTCCAGACGCTGTCCGGCGGTCAGAAAGCGCGGATGGAGATCTTGTGCCTCGAGCTCGAGGGGCACAACGTGTTGTTGCTCGATGAGCCGACCGACAACCTCGACGTGGAGTCGTCGGAGGCCTTGGAGCAGGCGCTCGACGGCTTCGAGGGGACCGTCATCGCCGTCAGCCACGACCGAACCTTCCTCGAGAAGTTCGATCGTTTCGTGATGATCACCGACGATGGCGAGGTGTACGAGCTCCCCGACTTCGACGTGGCGATGAAGGCGCTTGCCGCACCCGATCAACTCGCCGGACTGCGGCTGGCCAAGAACCTCACCTGAGCGTGACCTGACCGTTCTGGTCGCGCTGCGTTCCGCTCGGCGTCAACGGGCGCGACCAGAACGGATGACGTGACGTCAGGCCCGCATGCTGAGCGCACCGTTGCTGAACGCGGGATCCCCCGTCACTTCCTGGCCGGCCCACTCGGGCAGCTCCACGTCTGCGGCGATGTCGTCGATCTCCACCTCGGCCACCACCAGCGGTGCGAGCGTTCCGTGGAACTCGTCCACCTCCCAGGTTCGTCCCGCAACGAGCACCCGGTGCCGCGTCTTGTCGATGGTGCCCCGTTCGCAGAGCGCGAAGATGCCCTCGGCATCACCGGCCGGCACCTCGTACTCGAACTCGTCTCGGGCCATCCCATGCGGCCCGCTGCCGGGCCCCTTGATCGTCAACGTGATCCGACCGTCCTCGTCGCGGATGCGCACCGACCGGCCCGGTCCGCGCACCAGGTACGCCTGGCGGATGCGGCTGGGCGTCGCTCCCTCCCGCCACGCATCACCCACCACCAGGAACTTCCGTTCGATCTCGATGCCCATCCCCACCATCTTCGCATCGCTTCAGCACCCGTTCTGGTCGCCGCGGCGTTGGCAGGGCCGAACGGCGAGTGACCGTGAGCGGCGGGCGCTGCCACTGTTTGTGCTCGAGTTGCGGGCGCGTGGGCGCACACCCCGGACGATCTTGACGTGATCGAGTCGTTCGGCGGCTCCCTCACCTGGTTCGCGGACATGAAGCGGGCGTCGCAGGAGTGACCACACGGATGAACATCACCAAGCGCAACAAGATCATCATCGGCGCCGCCGCTCTGGCGGGTGCTGTTGCCGTCACGGGCAGCGCGTTCACCGCTGGCGGCCTCAGCGACACGTCCACCGACAACTTCATCGGCGGCACGATCACCGTCGCCGTCTCCGGCGCCGTGATCGTCGACGTCGACTACAACATCGGCACCGCCAACGAGATCGACGATGTCGGCGTCACCTTCACCGGCAACGTCGAGAACCGCGTCCTCGAGATCCAGTTCCGCGATGGCAGTGGCCCGATCGGCGCCGCGTACACCTGCACCGTGATCAACGCCTCGCTGTTCTCCTCGTGCACACCGACCGGAGCGAAGACCCTGTCGACTGCGGTTGAAGCGGTGCTGTTCCGAGTCGACAACTGATCGGGCGAACAATGGGCGTCGTCCGGCGCTTCGTCGGCGCCCTGTTGCTGTGCGTGGTGGTGCTCGCCGCCGTCGGGTTCGCGACCGATCGTGTCGCCTCGGTGGTCACCAACGGCATCAGCATGCAACCGGGCTACCGGGCCGGCGACCTGGTGGTCGTCGCACGGGCCTCCCGGTACCGCACCGGTGACGTGGCGGCATACCGTGAGACCGACAGCCAGGAGGTGGTGCTCCACCGGATCGTCGGTGGCGATGCCGGTGCCTTTGACCTGAAGGGCGACAACAACGAATCGATCGACACCGCAACGCCGGGCGCCGACGATCTCATCGGTCGCCAGGTGCTCCATGTGCCGAAGGTAGGTCGTTGGATCGGTTCGCCGCTGGCGATGGCGTGCATCGCGGGCCTGTTGATCGGACTGCTGTCGCTCGTGACGGTTGGTGGTGGTTCCCGGCGTCGCACTCGAGCAGCCGACGTCGACGGGCCACACGTCGACGGGCCACAACTGGTCGGGCCCCGCAACGGCCCGTCGGGACGGTGGCGTTGGTGGCACGGACTGTTGTTGGTGCTGAACCTCTCGGTGACTGCTGGGCTGGTGGCGGCGTACGTGGTGCCGCCGACCGCCGTGCCACCTCCTCCCGCTGCACTGCACGTGGGGACCCTGTCGTACGCGGCCGAGGTGCCCACGGACGACACGTATCCGGATGGCGTGGTGCGCACCGGTGACACGGTGTTCCTCCGGCTTGTCGATCGAATCGACGTCGCGTTCACCTACGAAGGTGATCCCGACCTCGAGGCGAACGCGCGCCTGCGTGCCACGGTGGCGTCGGCGTCGGGATGGGCGACGACCGTGATGCTCGCGCCGCTCACGCCCGTCGTCGCCGGCGGCGTCGATCTGCTCGGCACGCTCGACCTTGCCCAGTTGCGGTCGCTGTTGACCCGGGTGAACGATGCAACCGGCATTCCCCTCACCACGGTCGAGATCCGCGTGCAGGGGATCGTCGAACCCGTGACCGACGATCCAGCGGTCACGTCGTCGACCACCGAGATGCTGTTCCGCTTCGACGACATCGTCGCCGACTTCGTCGACACGACCGAGGTGACGGAGTCGCTCGCCGGTCGAGCTGTGGTCACCTCGTCGCCCGTGCGCGACATCGTCCTCGAGGCCACGGAGGTGGGTGGCGTGCCTCGCGAAGCCCGACGTTGGCTGATCGTGGCACTGTTGGTGCTCGTCGCCGCGTCGGCAACGGCATGGCCGAGCGGAGAGCGTCGGCGCGGCAGGGCGGCCGGTGGTGGACACGATCCGGTGCCGGTGACCGTGGTCGCCGATCTGGAGCTGCCACCGACGATCGCCCGGGTACGGCTGGCGGCCCGCAGCGACCTCGAGCAGTTGGCTCGTGCCAACGGCGCGCGGATGCTGGTGCGGCACGACGGATGGTGTGCCGTCGTCGACGATCGCGTGGTGCACTGGTGGTCACCCGGCGTCGACTGGTCGCCCGGTGTTGCATCGGCTCCCGCTGTCGCGCAGGCAGCGGTGCCGCCAGGGCTCGAGCCGATCGACGTGCCGACGATCGAGATGCGGATCGACGTCGTCGAACGGCTGCGCGACGACGTGTTCGCACCGCGCCGCCCGCTGTTCGCGTCGCGTGCGGGCGACGCGCCTCGTGCGTCACCGGGACCGGTCACGAACGAACGAATCGCTGCCGAACGAAGCGCTGCCGATGATCCATTGCGCACCACGATCGACGAGATCGTCGCCTTTCTGAGCGAGGTCGCCCCTCGACCCTAGGGTGAGGCGCGCGACCTGACATCGTGAGCCGATGCAGCTCACAGCGGTGTTCCCCACCACCGAGATCGGTGCCGATGCCGGCGCGGTGCGGGCATGGGCCCAGGGTGTCGAAGCACTCGGCTTCTCGAGGATCATGGCGTACGACCACGTGCTCGGCGCCGTGCACGACGGTCGCGAGCCGGCGTTGCGGGGGCCGTACACCGAGCGTGACCCGTTCCGCGAACCGATGGTGCTGTTCGGGTACCTGGCCGGCGTCACCGAGCGCGTGGAGCTGATGACCGGAGTGTTGGTGCTCCCGCAACGGCAAGTCGCCCTGGTCGCGAAGCAAGCGATCGAGATCGACCTGCTGTCGAACGGACGGTTGGTGCTGGGCGTGGGAACTGGTTGGAACCACGTGGAGTACGAGTCGATGGGCGTCGACTACCGCACCAGGGCGAAGCGCTTCGATGAGCAGGTGGAGCTGCTGTCCCGACTGTGGACTCAGGCGATCGTCGATTTCGACGGGCGATGGCACCGCGTCGACCGGGCCGGCCTGCTGCCGCGTTCCGATCGCCCGCTGCCGTTGTGGTTCGGCGGTTCGGCGGAGGGTGCGCTTGCTCGGGCGGCACGATGCGGTGAGGGCTTCTCGTTCGGGACGGCCGGACCGAGGATCATCGCCGCGCGTCGGCGCTTGATGGAGCTTCTCGGCGCCGCAGGTCGCGAACCCACTGCGGTCCCGACGGAGGCGATCCTGCACGCAGGCAAGGGCGTCGACGCGGTCGTGGCCGAGGCAGCCGAGTGGCACACGGAAGGCGGCAGCCACCTCGCGGTCAGCACGATGACGAGCACGATGCTCGGAGCGACGTCCCTGCCGTGCGTCACGGTGGACGACCACCTCGCATTGCTCGCCGTCATACGCGACGCCATCGCCTGAGCTGACAGCTCGGTCGGCGCCGGGCGCTCACGCTCGCCCCAGCTGGTCTCGCCATGTGGCACGGTGACCGTTCTCACGGACGATCAGGGCCGGCAAGGAGCGCCCTTCACCGACATGCATGTCTTCCGTTCGCAGAACAATGGCACCGCCGCACGATCGAAGGCTGCGTCCACGAGCGTGCTCGTGGCGCGCTCTGTTGCGTTGACTCGCCTCGACGAGGCGCAGGGATCAGCTCGCTCCGTCGGGGTCGTGCACCTCGACATCGATCGATTCCACCAGGTGAACGCACAATGGGGTCACGTCGTGGGCGACAGGGTGCTCGCCATGCTCGGGCCGCGGCTGGCGGCGTGCGCGCCGAAGGGAGCGGTGATCGCCGCGACGGGTGGTGATGCCTTCGTCGCGGTCGTTCCCGGGGCAGACCGCGTGCTGACCATGGCGATCGCGGAACAGCTGCTCACCGCGACCGCCGAACTGTTCGTGATCGGCGGCAACGGGAGCACCGACGACCCGCTGGCATCGACGGTGTCGCTTCGCGCCAGCGCGGGCATCGCTTGGACAGCCGAACACGACAGACCGAGCGACTTGCTCGAGCACGCATTCCTGGCCTGCCGCCAGGCAAAGGCAACGGCTCCGGGCACCGTCGTCGCGTTCGAGTACTCCTTGAGTCACGAGGCGACGCGTCGCCTCCGGATCGAGGACGAGCTTCGACGAGCGATCGTCAACGACGAGCTGCGCCTGTTCGTACAGCCCGAGATCGACCTGCGTGATGGCCGGGTGGTGGGTGTCGAGGCACTGGTTCGTTGGCAGCACCCGACCGAAGGTCTCCTCGCGCCGGCTTCGTTCCTTCCCGACGCCGAGGCAGCCGGGTTGATGATCGAGCTCGGCGATTGGGTGCTCGACGCTGCGATCGATCTCGCCAACCGGTGGCGGCGCATGCGCGACGGTGAGCCGATGCGCGTGTGGGTCAACCTCGCAGCCCAGCAACTGGCCGACGGCGCTCACCTCAACCGCCAACTGGTCGACGCCCTCAGCGGAGGTCGGATCACCTCGCGTTGCATCGGCTTCGAAGTGACCGAGTCGACCGTCTTGGAGGACATCCCGGCCGCCACCCGGGCGCTGCTGTCGTTGCGCGAACTCGGCTTCGAGATCGCGCTCGACGATTTCGGCACGGGGTACTCGTCGTTGTCACACTTGCGTGAACTACCCGTGACGGCCGTGAAGATCGACCGCTCGTTCGTGGCCGGCATCGGCGATTCGCTGAGCGACGAGGCGATCGTCGAGGCCGTCATCGATCTGTCGCACGCACTCGGTCTGCGTGTCATCGCCGAAGGCATCGAGGATGTGCAGCAGGCGGTCTCGCTGGTGCGCATGGGAGCCGACCACGCTCAGGGGTACCACTTCGGCCGGCCGCTCCCATCCGACGACATGCTCGAGTCACTGAGCGTGCTCTGGTGCGGCGCCGAGCCGCCATCCAACCAATCAGACCCCTTGGTGCACCGCGCCGACGAACTCCCCGGGTTCGGCTCACCGCGAGCCCGATTGCTGATGGCGGCTCTCGACTCGGCACACGATGCTGTTCTGGTCACCGCAGCGACCGGTGGCGACGAGATCAGTCCACCGATCGTGTACGTCAACGCTGCGTTCGAAATGGAGACGGGCCTTCGTTCCCGCGAGGTCGTGGGACGGACCGTGGCCATGCTCTTGCCCGACCAGGTCGCGCCCGAGGTGCTGGCGTGGTTCGCGGAGCGACGCGAGTCGGGCACCGCTGGAAGCTACGAGATCCCGAGTCGAAACGTGGACGGAACGACGTCGCTGTGCGAAGCGACCGTCAGTCCGATCTCCGATGAGCGCGGCGTGCACACCCATTGGTTGCACGTCCGCCGCGACCTCACCCAGCGGCGCGCCGCCGAGAACGAACGGCGACGGTTCCAAGGACTCATCGAGCAGACGACATCGTTGGTGTTCATCGCCGAGCGGGGCGGACAGCTGGTGTACGCGAACGCGGCCCAACGGAGAGCGCTCGGCCTCGGTCTGGAGGATCCGCTCGACGGGATCACCACGTTCACCACCTTCTCGAACACTCAACAAGAGCAGATCGAGAACGAAGTTCTGCCGGCGTTGCGATCGATGAAGACGTGGCAAGGCGAGAGCGTGTTCGAGCATCGCGAGACAGGGGAGCGCACGGACGTGCTCGCCGACGTCCAGTACGTCGACGATCCGCTCCGGCCGGGCGTCCGCTTCTTTGCGTGCGTGTCTCGTGACATCACGCAGGAGAAGCGCATCGCTCTGGCCGATCGACGTCGTCGTGAGATCGCCGGTTTCGCCGCGCGCGTTGCCCAGTCAGCGCTGGAACAGGACCTCGAGGAGTTCTTCGGTGGTCTCGACCAGGTCCTGTGCGATCTCGGTCGTCTGCTCGACGCCGACCTGTGTTTCGTCGACTCGATCGACCTCGGTCGCGGCACACTCCGGCCCATCGGTGGGTGGACCAGCGACCGATACCCGGACCAGGTCGAGCCTCCGACCGAGGTCGCGCTGGATCGGCTCTCGAGTTGGATCGACCTCCTGCAGGGAGCGGGCGGCGTCTTGCACTCGTGGAGGATGGATGACGCGCCCTGGGGCCGGGAGCTGCAGGAGGTGTTCCCCAGGAGCCAGGGTGGTGCCGCGATCATCGCGCCGCTTCGCGTCCGCGGCATCCTGCTCGGCGTCGTCGGAATCGCCGATCTCGATCTCGACCGTCGCTGGTCGACCGACGAGATGGACATGCTGCAACAAGTTGGCGACACCTTCGCGAACCTGCTGGAGCGCCAGCGCAATGGCGTCGCACTCATGGCGAGCGAGACCCGACTCGGTGCGATGCTCGCCAGCGTCCGGGACCTGCTCCTGGTGATCGATCGCGATGGTTGGATCCGCTATGCCAACCAGAGTGTCGACACCGTGCTCGGTCGGCCCCCCGCAGAGATGGTCGACCAGCACTTCCTCGGTCTGGTGCACCCCGACGACCGCAATGTCGCGATCAGCGCGTTCGCGGCGCAGCTGGCGGGAGAGCCAGCAGAGCTCGTCGAGCTTCGTGTGCTGCGGGCCGATGGGACCGCGGTGTGGTTCGACGTCGACTCGTCGACTGCCGACGACCCGGTCGTCGGCGGGTTCATGATCTCGTTGCGCGATGTGAGCCAGCGGCGTGAATCAGCCGAACAGGATGCCCGTCGCGCAGAGTTCGAACGGGTCGTCCTGGAGCTGTCGCAATGGGCACTCGAGGTGGAACCCAACCAAGTGTTCGAGGGGCTGCACGGCCATCTCGAACGACTGGGTCGCACGCTGCAGACCGACGCTGCGTTCGCCGCCCTGCTCGACGATGTTCGCATTCGCAACGTCGCCGGCTGGTCGCTCGCATCGTCGTCGGCCGGCTACGAACTGCCCGCGGCCGATCGCGAACTGCCGGCTCTCGTGGCGCACTACCGATCGCTCGAACCACTCATCGTCGACGACATCGACGACCACGTGGGCGACTGGGTGGACGAGTGGAAGTCGTTCCCCGTGCCCGACCGGGCGGGTCTCAACGTGCCGCTGGTGTCGGGCGGAAGGTGCCTGGGGAATGTCGGCGTGTCGATGGCCAGCGCAGCACGCGTGTGGCAGGCCGACGAGGTGGCGCTCGTGAGGCGCTTCGCGGACACCGTGTCTGCGCTCATCGCCCGAGAACAGGCGGAGGCATCATTGCGGCGGAGCGAGGCGCGTCTGTCTGCCCTCCTCGACGGTTCGCACGACGTGGTGGTCGTGGTCGATGACATGGGTTTCATCCGCTTCGCGAACAACGCCGTTCGGCGTGACCTCGGGTATGAACCGTGTGACATGGTGGGTCACCGAGTTGCGGAGTTCGTCTATGGCGCCGACCTCGACCTCGCCAGCGCTCGGCTGGCGTCGCTCGTCGACGATCGCCCGACCCCGATCACGACGGTCCGCCTGCGAAGCGCAGACGGCTCGGTGGGGTGGTGGGAGATCACGAGCGGAGACCTGCGCGACCCGGTCGCAGGCGGACGGGTGCTCGCGTGCCGGAACGTGACCGTCCGGATCGAGGATGAATCGAAGGGCGCTCGGTGGGTGGAACTGCTGCGATATGCGTTCGACGTGGCCCAGCATGCGCTCGATGTCGACCCGTCGACGTTCGTCGACCAGCTCCCCGATGTGGTGGCGCGCATCGCCGCTCTCCTCGAGGTCGACCTCGTCTACATCGACCGGCTCGACGAGTCGCGCCGAGTGCTCGTGCACCTCGACGGATGGGTGCGTGACGAGTCGCGGCGGATCCTCGTTCGGGGAGACACGGTTCCGTTCTCCGACATCCCGAGTTGGCTCGACCGGCTGCGTCGCTTCGAGCCCCTGCAGATCGACGACGCTGCCGACGAGAACGAGACATGGGCGGCGGAGAAGCGGCGGGTGATGGGTTCCGAGGCTGGTCTGCTCGTCGTACCGATGTCGTCAGCGGGCGAGCTCGTGGGAGCGCTCGGTGTGTCGATGACCACGAAGGCTCGCGCATGGACGGCGGACGAGGTGACGTTCCTCCGCATCGTGGCCGAGACCGTCGCCCACGTGCTCGAGCGGCTCCGTCTCGATCAGGCACTCCGGGTCAGCGAGGCGCGATTCCGGTTGCTCTCGGAAACCGCTGCCGATCTGGTGATCCTCGTCGGCACCGACGGGATGTTCAAGTACGTCTCGCCGTCGTCGGTGGCCGTCACGGGCATCTCGCCGTCCGAGCTCGTCGGTACTCCGGCCGAGGAGTTGATCCACCCCGACGATCGAGTGTCGGCACGGTCGAGCGTGCCACGGATCATCGAGCACGGTTGGGGGATGTCGGAGATGCGAATCCGCCGGCACGACGGCACCTGGATCTGGGTCGTGAACTCGACGTCCGTCGTGCGCGATCCCGAAACCGGCGAGGTCGTGGAGTTCCGCGCGAGCTTGCGCGACATCACCGATCGCAAGAGGTTGGAGAGCGAGCTGCAACATCAGGCACTGCACGATCCGCTCACCGGCCTGGGCAACCGCATCCTGCTCCAGCAACGACTCGAGATGGCCGTGGCCCACGACGATCGCTTCGGTCACGTGTCGGTGCTGTTGCTCGACCTCGACGGGTTCAAGCACGTCAACGACACGCACGGGCATGCCCTCGGCGACGAGGTGCTGCGGGTGGTGTCGTCACGGTTGCGACGGCTCACTCGACCGAACGACACGATCGCGCGCACGGGCGGAGATGAATTCGTGCTCCTGTGTCCCGGGACCGACGAAGGTGCCGCGGTGCGCATCGCGCAGCGCATCGTGGACGCGATCCGATCACCATTGTCGGTGGGCGAGGTGACGGTGCAACTCGGCGTCAGCGTGGGCATTGCCCACCACAACGGTGAGCTGGCCGATGCCGACTCGTTGTTGATCGAGGCCGACCGGGCGATGTTCGTCGCAAAGCGGAGCGGCCGTAGCCGGGTAGGGCTCTCCGACCGGGTGATCTCCTGACGCCGGCACCCGGGGGTCACGTGTTCTTCGGGAGCTCGCTCCAGGTGGCGGTGCGGTCGTTGTTCGGCTCCTTGGGCAGCCCCAGCACGCGCTCGCCGATGATGTTGCGTTGCACTTGGTCGGTGCCGCCGTAGATGGGAGGTGCCTGGGCGAACAGCGCCATCTCGGTGATGTGGCCGAGGAACGGATTGCCGGTAGCGGCATCGAGTGTGGTGCGGCTGGCGGTGTCGTAGGCGTGGAGCGTTCCGTACGCGCCGGAGATGGCGAGGCCCAGGTCGCGCGACTGCCGCACGATCTCGCTCATCGACAGCTTGGCGATGTTGCCTGCACCGGGTAGGTCGAGGCCGCGTTCGCGCAGCGCCTTGTGGCGAAGGGTCGTGTACCGGCCGATCTCGCTCATGGTGTGCAGCTTCATGAGCGACTGCCGCACGTTCGGGTCGTCGATCTTGCCGCTCGCCTTGGCCATCTCGGTGAACAGTCGTTGGGCGCCGGCCGTCATGGCCCCGCCACCGCCGCCGCCGGGAGCCCGTTGCTTGGTGACGAACGAGCCGGCCGTCTTCGTCAGATCGCCGGCGACGGTGCCCGGATTGGCGAGCGCCATCGGTGCTCCGGCACCTGCCCCGAGCCCGCTTCGTTCGAAGGCCAGCGTGGTGTTGGCGACGGCCCAGCCGTTGTGCACGCCACCCACCAGAGCGTCGTCGGCAACGCGGGCGTCGCTCAGGAACACCTCGTTGAACAACGCCCGACCGGTCATTTCGCGCAGCGGCCGCACGTCGACCCCGCTCTGGTGCATGTCGAACGAGAACCAGCTGATGCCCTGATGCTTGGGAACGTCGGGGTCGGATCGTGCGATCAGCATGCCCATGTCGGCGATGTGTCCGCCAGAGGTCCACACCTTCTGGCCGTTGACGATCCACTCCTCACCGTCGCGGGTGGCCTTGGTGCCCAGCCCGGCGAGGTCGGACCCGGCCCCGGGTTCGCTGAACAGCTGGCACCACGCCTGGGCTCCGGTGACGATCGGTTTGACATAGCGCTCGATCTGCTCGGGTGTGCCGTGAGCGGCGATCGTGGGTGCGGCGAGCAGCATGCCGAGTCCGCCTGGCGCGTTCAGCGCTCCCTTGGCGGCGATGTGCTTGGCCACCGCGATCGCCTCGTTGCGGGAGAGGTCGCGTCCGTAGGCGTGGGTCGGCAGCGATGGTGCCGCCCATCCGGCGAGACCGAGCCGTTCCCACCAGTCGCCGACCGCCAGTTCGGGATCCCAGTTGGCGTCGAGCCATGCGTCCAGTTCGTCGAGCAATCCACTCATGCCGACATGGTGTCAGACTGCCGGCTGGATCTGGCACACCGAGGGGGAGACTGGCCGTGGATCGATTCGAGGGACGTGTTGCGGTGGTCACCGGTGGTGGCACCGGCATGGGGCGCGAACTGGTGCGCCAGCTTGCCACGGCCGGGGCGCACGTGGCGATGTGCGACGTGTCGCCCGACAACATGGCCGAGTCCCAGGCGCTCGCCGAATCCGGAGCGGCCCCCGGTGTGCGCATCACCTCGTTCGTCGCCGACGTCGCGGACGAGACGAGCGTGCTCGAGTTCCGTGACGACGTGGCTGCCCGCCATGGTTCGCAACTCCACCTGCTGTTCAACAACGCCGGCATCGGTGGCGGAGGGAGCTTCGTCGTCGACGATCGCGGTGAGTGGGAGAAGACGTTCGACGTCTGCTGGGGTGGTGTGTACATCTGCACGCGAGCCTTCTTGCCGATGCTGCTCGATGCCGACGCCGGCCACGTCGTGAACACCAGCAGCGTCAACGGGTTCTGGGCCTCGCTCGGTCCCTCGATCCCGCACACTGCGTACAGCGCGGCGAAGTTCGCAGTGAAGGGCTTCACCGAGGCCTTGATCAACGACTTCAGGGTGAACGCCCCACACCTCAGTGCATCGGTGGTGATGCCGGGCCACGTCGGCACCTCCATCGTGATCAACTCGCAGAAGGCATTCGGACGCGATCCGAAAGAGCTGACCGCGGAGCAGATCGTCGAGATGCGAGAACGGCTCGCCAAGCGAGGCATGGATCTGTCGGCGGCCAGCGACGAGGACATCCGCATCGGGCTCCAGTTCCAGGCCGAGCAGTTCCGTGACGCGGCCCCCTTGTCCGCGAGCGACGCCGCCACCATCATCCTCGCTGGCGTGCTCGCCGGTGAGTGGCGGATCCTCGTCGGCGATGATGCTGTCGCTCTCGACGAGCTGGTTCGCGCCCATCCCGAGGATGCCTACGACGACCGTCTGGTCGAGCGCCTCCGGGCCCGAGGGATGTTCGGGTTCGCCCTGTAGGTCCTGTGCCCGAAGGACCAATGGCACTGCAACCCGCTTCGAGCCCGGGCATACGTTGACGGCAGAGGGCGACGTCGAGTCGCATCGCAACATCGTCCAGAGAGAGCGAGTTCTCATGTCGTATCCGCACGTCATCGTCTGGCTTGATCACCAGAAGGCCACCGTGATCGACTTCTCGGTCGACGAGCATCACCTGATCAAGCTCGTGTCGGAGAATCCGCGGCAGTTGCATCGCAAGTCAGGGTCGATCGGTGCCGGACGGGCACCCGACGACAAGCAGTTCTTCGACGAGGTGGCCAAGGCAGTGCAGCATGCTTCGGAGATCCTGATCACCGGGCCGGGAACGGCCAAGGCAGCATTCATGGCCGAGCTCGACAAGCGTCATGCAGCCGTCGCCAAGCACGTGGTCGGTGTCGAGTCGCTCGATCATCCGAGCGATGCCGAACTGCTGGCGTTCGCCAAGAAGTACTTCCGAAGGGTCGACGCGCTGCGCGGCGACGCCTGAGTTTCCGGTCGCTCCGGCCCTTCGGTCGCTCCGGTCGCTTCGGTGGCTCGGCGCGCAAGACTGACGGTATGGACTACATCGAGGTCGTGCGCGCGTCCACAGCGGTGGCCGAGACACCCCGCTGCTCGCCGTGCAGCCGATGTTGGCCGCCACGTCACCGACCGCCCGAGAAGCGATCGCACTCACGGGGCCGGCGAGCGTCGAGTGGAAGCTCGACGGCATGCGCGTGCAAGCTCACAAGTCGGGTGATCAGGTGCGGTTGTTCTCCCGCGGTCTGAACGACGTCACGGCCTCGATGCCCAACGTGGTCGCCGCGGTCGTCGACCTGTCGGTGGAGTCGATCGTGTTGGACGGCGAGACGCTCGGCGTGGCCGACGACGGCCGGCCACGACGATTCCAGGACACGATGAGCGGTCTGCACTCCACCGCGGCGTTCTTCTTCGATGTGCTCCACGCGGATGGTCGGTCGATGATCGACGAACCGCTCTCGTCGCGGGCGCAGGCGCTGCGCGATCTCGTACCGGCTCACCTCGTGCTCCCGTCGATCCAGACCGACGATGGCGCTCTCGCCGACTCGTTCGCGGAAGAGGCGATTCGGGCCGGCCACGAGGGTGTGGTCGTGAAGGCGCTCGACTCGCCGTACCAGGCTGGTCGGCGCGGGGCGACGTGGCGCAAGGTGAAGCCGGTGCACACCCTCGATCTCGTGGTGCTCGCGGCCGAGTGGGGGCACGGCCGACGAGGGGGTTGGTTGAGCAACCTCCACCTCGGCGCTCGCGGTGATGGGGGAGTGTTCGTGATGGTGGGCAAGACCTTCAAGGGGCTCACCGACGATCTGCTGCGATGGCAGACCGACGAGCTGCAGCGGCGCGCGATCGGCACCGAGGGCATCACGGTGCACGTGCGCCCCGAACTGGTCGTCGAGATCGCCGTCGACGGCGTGCAGGTGTCGCGCCGGTACCCCGGAGGGGTGGCACTGCGGTTCGCTCGCGTGCGCAGGTATCGGCCCGACAAGAGCGCCACCGAGGCCGACACCATCGAAGGTGTGCAAGGGTTGCTCTGATGCGTGTGATGACCTGGAACGTCTGGTGGCGGTTCGGGCCGTGGGAGCTGAGGGCCGAAGCGATCCGCTCGGTGATCGCGGCCGAGGCTCCGGACGTGGTGTGCCTCCAGGAGGTGTGGAGCTTGGGCGACGACTCGTTCGCGGCCCAGCTCGCAACATCGCTCGGCTATCGATGGGCGATCACCGACGACCCGTTCGCCGACGTTCGCGGCGAAGGTCGCCCGGGCTTCCACAACGCGATCCTGGCTCGCGAGTCGCTGACCGATGTGGTCAGCCACCCGTTGCCCCGCCACGACGGCACGCCTGGACATCGACGAGCGTTGTCGGCGCGCGTCGGCGTCGACGGGCGTGAGTGGATGGTGATGTGCACTCATCTCGATCACCGCTTCGACGATTCGGCGGTGCGGCAGGCGCAGGCCGACGAGATCCTCCGCATCGTCGCTGCCCGCCGGCCCGACCCCGACACGGAGCCGCCGGTCGTCGTCTGCGGAGACTTCAACGCTCCACCCGACAGCGACGAGGTGCGGGTGCTCACCGGCCGTCGGGCCGGACCGATCCGCAACCTCGTGCTCAGCGATGCCTGGGAGCAGGTAGGTGAGGGGTCGGGCCACACGTGGCGTCGCGACAACCCATACCAAGCGGCCACCGCATGGCCGAATCGTCGCCTCGACTACGTGTTCGTCAGTTGGCCTCGCCCGAAACCGCTGGGCAACCCGGTTCGTGCCCATCTGGCGGGCATCGACGCCGTGGACGGTGTGGTGCCGAGCGATCACGCCGCCGTGGTCGTCGACCTGCACACCTGATCCACGATCGCGCCGCTTCGAACCAGCGTCTGTTGTTCACGACAGGAAGTGGTCCGAAACCGCCGGCTCGGGCCGGTTCGGATCGGTTCAGACAGGGCTGGACAGGCGACGGGCTATCGCGATGTCCAGGTCGGCAGCAACATCGTCCATCAGGTCGAGATCCGTCCACCAGAGTTCGAGTATCTCCCAACCCAGGCCTCGGAGACGCCGCTTCCGCTGGTTGTCGTCCGCCTTGGCCCGCGGTGAAGCGTGCCATCGCCAGCTCTGGCATTCAACACCGATCCGCAACGATGGCAGTGCGAGATCGAGTTCGGCCAGGAGTGTGCCGTCGACGTCGCGGACCGGGTACTCGTCCACCATGTCGAGTCCCCTCGTCGCGAGCGCCCGACCAGCCAGGCGTTGGAACCAACTGCGCGGCAGCCTCGCCTCCACGCGCTCGCGGAGCAGCTCGAGGACGATTCGGGGCCCGCCGAACTTCGGCCGCACCAACGGCGTCGCAACGAATCTCACCCACTCGGCGGGCTTTCCATCGCGGAGGTAGCTGTCGAGTGCCTGAGCCGCGCTGTCGCGACTGTCGGCGGCGGCGATCTGGATCAGGGCGACGGGCTCGATCGCGCACGAGATGCCGGCGACGAGGCGGCGGTGCTCGTTGTCCAGGACCGTCGATCGGTGCACCTCGACACCCTCGATCGACCGGACGTGGTGGCCCTCGACGCTGGAGATGATGATCCGGTTCGCTCGTTCGTATCCGTCGAAGCCGTGCAGTCGGGCGGCGGTCGCGTGGCTCACGAACGAGTGTGGCCCTGCGGCGAGCACCGCGGCTCGCACGCTGCGCCGCCACGAAGGAGGTGCCGACCCGACGGCGATGACCCCTCGACCGATGCGTCCCCACTCCTCACTCGCCAACCGTTGGCGCAGCAGGCCAGGCGTCACGCCGCGCTCGTTGAGTTGGGTGATCGTTGCCAGCCCATCCTGCGAGCTGAACAGGGCCGCGATGGAGTGCATCTCTCGTGTGGTCATGCCCCCAAAGAGGCTCGACAGTCGTGGCGATCGGAAGACGGCCCGGTCGTGGGCTCCGAACCAGCGTCTGTTGTTCACGACACGAAGTGGTCCGAAACATCCCCAAGTGAAGCCGGATGAAGCCGGATGAAGGCTGATGTCGAGGCTCGAGTGGTCAGCTCGTGATGTCCTTCGTGGTGAAGTTGGCCCACGCCGCGCCCAGGAAGACGGCGACGTAGATCGCCTGCAGGACGATGCCTTCGTTGACATCGCGCCACAGGATCGGGTCGCGGTAGAAGTCGACGAACTTCAACCAGTGGTGCGTGGGCAGGTAGGCCTGGATCGACCGAGTCGCTTCGATCAGGTCGAGCACCTGCGACCCCACGAAGGCGGCGAGGGTCGCCAGCGATGCCGCGAGCGGTGAATCGGTGCGCGTGGATGCGAACAGCGCGATGGCCCCGAGGCCGAGCATCGACCAGCCGATGTAGAGGATCGCCATCGCCGTACGCGTGAACGTCTCGAACGGGCTGAGCTCGGTGGCCGAGATCGACGACAGGGGACGGATGCCGAACAGCACGACGCCGGCGAGCAGCGCCACCAGGGCAACGACCACCACGGCCAGGAAGATGAACGTCACGATGGTCACGAGCTTGGCGAGCAGGAGTCGGCTGCGACCGACCGGTCGGGTGAGCAGGTAGCGCAACGTTCCTGCCGACGCCTCGCCCGCGACGGAGTCGCCGCCGATCACCGACACCGCGATCGGCAGGAACAGCGGAAGGATGATCGCGAGCGCAGCCGCCGGGAACAGCAAGCCGTTGTTGAGAACCTCCGACAACAAGGCGGGTCCTTCGCCAGGGCGCGGGGCGAGACCGCTCGCCTTCACGAAGATGCCGACGATCACGGGCAGGCCGGACAGCAACGCGATGGTGATCCACGTGCGCGGGCGTCGCAGGAGTTTCGACAGCTCCATGCGGATCATCGGATGTCTCCGTGTCCCGTGCGCTCCAAGAAGACGTCTTCGAGCGTCGGCCGTTCGATGATGAGCTCGCGCACTCGGATGTCGTCCTGCACGAACGCCTTGTTCAGCAGTTCCGTCGGACGATCGCCGATGTTGACGCGAACGGTGTGCTCATCGGTGGGCACATACCGGAAAGGTCCATCCTGCAGCGAGCGCACGGCGCGCTCCAGATCGGGCGTCACCACCCGGACCCAGCCCGTCGGTGCCAACAGGTTGCTCACGTCGTCCTGGGCCACGATCCGTCCGGCAGACATCATCGCCGCCCGGGTGCAGATGAGCTCCACCTCGGCCAAGAGATGCGACGACAGCATGATCGTCGTGCCGTCACGCACCAGGTCGACGAACATCGTCCGCAGCTCGTGGATGCCTTGTGCGTCGAGGCCATTGGTCGGCTCGTCGAGCACCAGCAGGCGCGGGGCCCGCAACAGTGCCGAGGCCAACCCGAGCCGCTGACGCATGCCCAGGGAGTAGGCCTTCACCGGTCGGTCGCCCACGTCGGCAAGACCCACGCGGTCGATCACCTCGCGAACGCGCGTGCGCCGCGTGCGTCGCGGCCCGCCCGTACCGGCCCCGTCGAAGATGCACAGGTTTCGTTCGCCCGACAGGTAGGGATAGAACGCCGGTCCCTCGACCATCGTCCCGACTCCCTCGAGCGCGTGCGGCGAGTGCAGGGTGACCTCGTGACCGAGCACTTCGATCGAACCCGATGTGGGCGCGATGAGCGACAGCAGCATGCGGATCGTCGTGGTCTTGCCTGCGCCGTTCGGACCGAGGAAGCCGTAGAGGTCGCCCTCGCGGACGTCGAGGTCGATGTGGTCGACCGCGAGCAGACCTCCCGCAAATCTCTTCGTCAGCGCGCTCGTGCGCACCACGCTGGTCTCGCTCACCCCAAGCCCCCTCTCGTGACGAGTACGCCGGCGATTCGGTCGAGCTCGCCGACGGTGACCGTGCCGCTGAGCACCACGTCGAGGCCACCGACGGTGATGATCTCGACGTTGACGAGCGACGTGCTCACCACCACCGCGTCGCCACCCCACGGCCTCTGTGTTCGAGGCAGCGCACCGATGCGCCGACCGAGGTTGCCCTGTGGCAGGGCGAACAGGCTCACGACCGCCAACCCGTTGCCGTAGGTGGCCAGACCCGACGACGGGTCGTTGCGGCGATCGAGACCGCCGAGTTCGGCGGGTAGTGTGACGAAGCCGGTGCTGCTGAGCGACTCGACCAGGTCGACCGCCGCCGATGTGCGGACCGGTTGTCCGGCGGCAACGGGATCGAACTGCATGATGTCGAGCGAGGGCTGTCGGAACGACAGGTCGACGAAGGCCGTCTCGAATGCCGGCGCCGTCCCGCCCGTTTCGATCTCGACCGCCACCACCAGCCCGGTGTCGTCATCGACCCACAGTTCGACGGCGTCGATCGTGCTCGTGTCGTCGGCAGGTTCGATCCGTAGGCCGACCGCCGGATGGCCGGCAACCCAACGATCGTCGATGCGGCGGACGGTCTCACCAGCGCTCTCGCGCAGAAGGCGCCGGCCCAGCTCGGCCGGGCTGAGATCGAGCAGGCGCGGGATGCGCAGTGGTTCGGTGCCTTGCCGTGGGGAGAAGATGACGCGGCGCGTCCCGGAGTCCCACAACCACATGCCTCCCGGTTCGCGGTAGATCGAACGCTCGGCTCCGATCAACAGTTCGTCGGTACGCCAGCGCTCGCGGTCGTCGTACCACACACGAACGCGGCTGGTCTGGGTGAACGGTGCGATCTCGTCGTCGAAGCGGCCGAGGTCGGGGAGACGGAGACCACCGCGCGACTCGTACAGCCCTTCGAACGATCGGTCGGATGAGTCGGTGACGCGGGCGACGACCTCGGCGGTGGACAGGCCGGATGCAGGCACAGGCCGAAGGGCGATCGCCACCGGCAGAGAACACAGTGCGCCGACGCCGCACAACACCACGATCCATCGCCAGTGCCGCATAGAACGACCCTACTGGCGACCGATAGGGTCGTGCCTCGACATGGCGACCTTGCGTTTCAGCTTCGGCACGATGGGCTCAGGCAAGAGCACCATGGCGTTGCAGATCCACCACAACCTCGCGACTCGCGAGCTGTTCGGTCTGTTGCTCACCAAGCTCGATCGTGAGGGTGCCCAGGTGACCAGCCGCCTGGGCGTTGCGGCCGAGGCGATCGAGGTGCTGCCCGACATGGACCTGTACCAGTTGGCCGTCGGACACTGGCCGATCCACTACCTGGTGTGCGACGAGGTGCAGTTCTACACGCGCGAGCAGTGCGACCAGCTCGCCCGGGCCGTCGACGATCTGGGTATCGACGTGTTCGCGTTCGGGCTGATCACCGACTTCCGCGGCGAGCTGTTCGAGGGCACGAAGCGGATGCTCGAAGTGGCTGACGAGCGAGTGGCGATGCAGGTGGAGGCCCGTTGTTGGTGTGGGGCACGGGCAACGCACAACGCCCGAGTCGTGAACGGTGAGATCACCTATGTGGGCGAAACCGTGGTCGTGGGCGATACCGGCGACGGCAACCAGGAGCAGCCGCTCTTCGGCGACGTCGTCCGCTACGAGTTGCTGTGCCGGCGGCACTACTCCAATGGTGAGTTGGGGGCCTGAGTCGATCTGGTCCGATCAGGGAGCGATCGGGCCAGCGAGGATGCCCGCCTGCTCGGCGAGCATCGGAGCCACTCGATCTGCGACGAACCGTTCGTCGAGGCCATCTGCCAGATGCACGCCGTCGGGCCGGGCCTCGGGGCCGGCGAGCCCGGTGGAGTCGAGCCATGCCGGAAGATCGATCTGAACGACGCCGAAGTCGGCGCTCAAGTCGTCGACGATCGCACGGAGCGCCTGCCACCGAACGGGATCGTTCAACGGGTCGTCGACGTCGCCCCAGCCGAGGTGGGTGTCGGTCGGCGTGACCCACACCACGCGAGCACCGGCGGCGATGACCCGTTGGGCGAAGGCCCGGTATGCGTCGGTCACGATGCCGCGGCCGCGGGCGTCGCCGACCGAGACCACGGTGCCGTCGAGCAGGCGGATGTCGACGGCATCCCACGGGCCGATCTCGACCAACACCACGTCGACGGCCTCGGCCACCACTCGTTCGGGCACCGATCGCCACTGGGCGAGGCAACCGCTGAGGTCGATGAGATCGCGTGTGCCATCGGTGTCGGTGAATGCGTGCATCCGGCCGTCGTCGCCGGCCGACAGGCCGCATCCGGGGAAGGCCCCGCTGCCCACCGCCAGCTCGTCGGGCACCGCGGAGGCGTGAGCGATCAACGCCTCCGACAGGTGGAGCGCCGTGCTGTCGCCGGTGACCAGAACGCGCAGGGGGCGGCCCAACTGAGCATGCACGGCGGGCGCGCCATCGCCCAGGTCGCCATCCGCGGGGCCTGCGTCGAGCGTTGATGCTGATGGTGGCGTCGGAGCCATCGATGCGACGGCCGGGAGGGATGAGGGCGATGGCACAGAGGAGCGCGACGCAGGAAGCGAGCCGACGGCGATCGTGGCCGTCTGCGACGAGGCATCGGTCGACGACCCGGCGGAGGCGCGCGCGGGAGGTGGTGGCAACGTGACCACGGCCGGGCTGGAGGTGGCGGGCGAGCGGGGCACGAGGGTGACGGCCAGCACCGCGACGGTGGTCATCGCGATCCCAGCTGCAAGTGGGCCGCGCCACGCGACCAATCGGCGCCGGCGGCGCACCGGAGTTTCCAGCCAGCGAAACGACAGGTCGGCGAGCGCAACGGCTGCACCGACCCGACACAGGTCGAGCAGCACCCGGGGCAGCCAGCCGTCGGAGA
>JANNQK010000284.1:0-9694 GCA_031400715.1 Actinomycetes bacterium
ATCAGGCGGAGCAATACGGGGTGCAGTTCGAGCGGACTATCAGCGGCGAGTCGCAATTCCGGACGCTGCGGCTCGACGACGTGGTTACTCGTAGGTCCAGCCCTGCGGTACGGAGAACTCGCCGACGACCTGGTGGGTGTCGTCGTCGGTCTCGACTCCCTTGAGATGCTGCCACAGCATCAGCTGGTTGCCCCACGGGTCGAGGAACGACGCATTCGCCCCGCCGAACTCGGTCCAGAAGTGGTCGCGCCACAACACGGTTCCGCCGAGACGCTCCGCTGCTGCGAGGATCCGGTCGACGGAGTCGTCGTCGCTGACGAGTATCCATGCGCGAACCCCACGACCACTGCGGTTCAGCGTTGTCGGCTCGCTCGGCGCACTCGGTGGCCGCGGGCGCGCGTCGGCGGCGTTGTAGATGCCCATGTGCAGGTTTCCCGTTGGGCCCTGTGTGCCATCGTCGAGCTTGAAGTTCTGGCCCGGCACGATTCGAGCGAACGTGTCGGCGATGCGGTCCTCGACTTCCCAGTTGAAGACCTCCGAGTAGAACGCCCGAGCGGCGCTCACGTCATCGGTCGGGTAGTCGACGAAGACCAAGGTGTTCGGATAGGTCATGGCTTCCCCCTTCGAGATGTCGGAATCGTAGGACACGTGTGGTCTGATGGTCCTACCACGACCTGCGGGCGCGCCGTCGACGGGCAGCCAACGGCGGTTCGCGGGTGAATCTAGGATTCGTCCGTGACCGTCGCCGACGTCACGCCGATGGACGAGGGGGAGCGATGCTGCAGCAGTACAACTCAGGTCAACGAGACCTGCAGGACCGCCACGACACCAGGCGGCTCGCCGACCGCTTGGACGAGGCAACCAGCAACGAGCTCGGCGATTCCTACCGCACGTTCATCGAATCTCGTGACATGTTCTTCCTCGCCACGGCCGACATCGACGGTCGACCGCAATGCTCCTACAAGGGTGGCGAGCCCGGTTTCGTCCGCGTGCTCGACGTCGACACGATCGCGTTCCCGGTGTACGACGGCAACGGGATGTTCCTCTCGATGGGCAACGTCGATGTGAATCCCAACGTCGGCATCCTCTTCATCGACTTCGAGAGCGGCACGCGACTGCGTTTCAACGGGGTCGCCAGGTTCGACCACAGCGACCCGTTGATGGACAGCTACCCAGGGGCACTGTTCGTCGTGCGCGTGCAGGGCGAAGCCGTGTTCGCCAACTGTCGTCGCTACGTGCACCGGTACGAGTTGGTCGAGAGGTCCGTCTTCGTGCCGACGGCGTCGGCCGAGGCTCCGGTTCCCGACTGGAAGCGCAACCCGTGGTTCGATGGCACCCTGCCCGCCGCCGATCCTGCGCACGACCCGAACCGCCCGTCAGCGCCGGCCAGCCCGGAGTTCTGACCACCGGGCCGCCGGGCCACCGTGCGGCGGCTGTTCGGTGGTCGCTGCTCGGGTCAGCCGAGCAGGTTGTTGATCTGGAACTCGACTCGGCGGTTCTGTGCTCGCCCGGCGGACGTGGCGTTGTCGGCGATCGGTTGCGACTCGCCGAAGGCCGCCTTGGTGAGCCTCGATGGATCGACGCCCTGGGAGACCAGGTAGTCGAAGATCACGTCGACCCGGCGTTGTGACAACTGTTGGTTCATCGCATCGGATCCATCGGAATCGGTGTGGCCCTTGATGTCGATGGTGATCTGCGGGTTCTGCGACATGAGCACGACACCGAGGTCGAGCACGCCTCGGGAAGCGTCGTTGATGTCGACGGAGTTCTTGGCGAACAGCACGGAGTCGCGCACGTACAGCGGGGCCGAGGGCGGCCGGGGAGCGCCGGCGACGATCGCGTAGTTGACGATCACGTTGTCGATGCCGACGACAGCGCCTGCCTTGTCGCGCACTTCGTCGGCGGTCGCCTGATCGGGCACCGTGCCAGCGAGGTACACCTTGCCGCCGCTGAATTCGGCCCACCGCACCGGTGGCGCGTCTGCAGCCACAGTGTCCGGCGGTGCCGCCGCCAGAACCGTCGTCGGTGGAGTGGTGACTGCAGGGTCGACCGTCGTCACGGGGACCGTTGTCTCCGGCACGGTGGTCGGCGCCACGGTGTCGGGGACCGTGGTGTCGGGCACCGTCGTCGCCGGGGCGGTGGTCGTTTCCGGTGCGGCACTGTCAGCGACGATGGTCGTCGCCGGTGAGGAACCGTCTTGCTGGATGGTGGTCTCGGTCGCACCTGCGTCGCCCGCCGGTGTGTCGGTGTCGTCCCTGGTGAGGGCGAAGCCGACTCCGCCGAGGACGAGCACCAGCACAGCAGCTCCGGCCGCGATCGGCCACTTCGGGCGCGGCTTCGGAGCGTCGGGCTGAGCCACCGCCTGCGCCGCGAGGGCGATCAGCTCCTGTGCTCGTGTGTTGCTCACGCAAGGTCCCTGATCGGGGCAAGGTCTCTTGCGACTGGCAGCTCGCGTGCCGCCTGGGGTTCGGGATCGATGAGGGCGACCAGACCCTGGATGTACACCTGGGTGTTGATGAGCTGTTCGCGGATCCCGTGGCGCTCGTGCTCGAGCTCGGTGATCTCGTCCCGGAGCCGCTTCGTCTCGTGGGCCAACTGATCAACACTGAACTGGGCCGACGAACGGCTGTTCTGCGCGGCGCGTTCGGCCTCGGCGGCTCGGGCCTCGGCTGACGCCACCACCTCAGCGGCGTGTTGATCGGCTGCTTGCAGGACTGTGGCGCTGCGTTGGTCGCTGTCGTTCGCAGCAGCCTCGGCCTGGGCGCGGGCGTCGGCGAGGATCGCCTCGGCCTCGGCCTGCGCTCGCCGTCGCGTCGCCGCGGCCTCGGAGTGAGCCTGATTCACCACCGCAGTCGCGTCGGCGTTGGCCTTGTCCATGATGCGCGCCACATGCTGTCGGGCGCCCTCCAACATCTCGTTGGTCTCCCGGGTCCAGGAGCTGATGATGTCGTCGGTGGCCCGCGAGGTGGTGACGCTGGTGTTCAGCTTCGCCAGGTCGAGTTCTTGGCGAAGCCGCGCGTTGTCTTCGTCGATCGTCTTCAACTCGGCCGAGAGCATCGTCACGAGTTGCTTCACCTGTTGTGGGTCGTAGCCCTTCTTGACCGTGTCGAGTCGAGCATCAAGTCCGCCATCCGCCATGACCTCGAGTGTAAAATCGCTGGCACGAAGAGTGCACCTAGCTTTTGGTCATGTTTTGCTCTGTCGACAGCACGCCGCGGAGCGCGAACATCACGGGCAGTGACCACGCTGGGTGGCCCCGTTGCGGGCACATCGCGGGATAGGGTGACCGTCTTCCCCCAGGGACGCCGCTGTGAGCTCGACCGGCTCGACGTATCCGACGCCTCTTCCATCGAAGTGCATTCGAGTCCGAGGTCACCGGACGTCAGGAGCGACATGAACGGCTGCGACACGAGGGACTTCGGATTCGAGCTGTTCGCATGGTGAAGCAGCCGAGGTCGTCGAAGCGTCAGATCGAAGCGAATCGCAGGGACAAGGCCGAGCGCAAGCGCCTCCGCAAGATCGAGCGTGTGAACGAAACCGGTGTCGCCGAGGATGGCGAGGCGGGCGAGACCCCCATGGACCATGATGCCGTGATCGCCGCGCTGGCCCAACTGCACCAGGCGTATGCCGACGGCGATGTCTCACTCGACGATCTCGAAGCCGGGCGCCTCGAACTCACGAGCAGGCTCCATGTCGACTGACGCTCAGATCCAAGAGGCGCTCGCCGCCTTGCTGAGCGCTGACGACGATGGCGTGCCGCTCGACAACGAACTGCTCGCGGCCAAGCTCGGCTGGGATCTGCACACCACGGCCGCGTGCATGGAGACGATGAAGGATCGGTCGATGATCTGGGGTGTGCGCGGGTCGCGCAAGCCCGGACCGTGGTTCTCCGAACTCGAGGTCACCGTCCAGGGCAAACGCTTCCTGCGCAACGGTTGAGCCTGTCCGATCCGCCGTCCGATCCGCAGGTCTGGTCAGGGGCCGATCGTCACCGCGATGGCGCTGAACTCGCCGGGGTCGGTCTCGAGGCCGGTGTCACCCCTGACGAGGATCGTGACGGTCGAACCGGCCGGAACGCCGGTGAGATCGACCGTCGCGGTGTACGGCTCGGGCACCTCCAACGATCCGCCCATCGCGATGACCGGGTCGACCAGCGGGGTGGTCGTGCCCGCGATCGCCGCCTTCACGATGATCGTGGCTTCGTAGCCGCGACCCTCACCGGCAACGGTCAGCGGAGCGGCCGGCACCACGTCGCCCTGAGTGGGTGAGTTGATGGCCACGTTCGGTTCGACTGCGGCCAGGACGAACCAGCCGTCGTCGGGGCCGAGCTGGCGAAGCAGCAAGCGGCTGCGCACGGCGGTCGATCCAGGGCCGCCCTCACCCGGCGACAGCACATCGATCTCACCGCTGCGCCCGTCGCCCTGAACGAACGTACCCAGCACCGGCGGCACACCCAGCATCTGTTGCACGAAGTCCGCTGCGGCCGCCTCGGGTGACGTGAACACGACGGTGGGATCAGGCCACACGGCCACTTGTGTCGCGACCGGCGCCACCGTGGTGCTCGGCGCCGTGATCGGCTCCGTCGTGGCCGGCGTGGTGTCGACCGGCTGCGTGGTGTCGACCGGCTGCGTGGTGGCCGGCGGCGAGGTCGGCGCGGGGGTCGACGCAACCTCGGTTGTCGGCTGAGCCGACGTACTCGTGGGCGCAACCTCGTCGTCACCGCACGAGACCAACACCAGCGACGCAACGAACGCGAACGGCATGAGAACCGACCGAACGGTCGTGAGTGTCATGACGGCCACCTCCGATTCCACAGTGGCAGCCCCCGTGGTCGGGCGACAGGGCCGAATGGCATACGCTCGTGTCGTGATCTCCCACGACGACGTGCGGCGCATCGCCCTCGGCATGCCCGGATCCGAGGAGCGTGCCTCCTACGGGGGCCGTCCATCGTGGCGGTCGGGCAACAGGATGTTCACGTGGATCCGTGACGATCCCGAGGCGCTCGTCGTGTGGGTGGCGACCGAAGACGACAAGGACGCGCTGCTCGCGACCGACTCCGACGTGTTCTTCACCACCACCCACTACGACGGGCACCCCGTCGTCCTGGTGCACCTCGAACACGTCGATCTCGACGAAGCGAGTGAACTGATCATCGAGTCGTGGCGACTCCGCGGCCCCGCCAAACTGGTCAAGGCGTGGGACGCAGCACACGACTGAGCGAAGAAGACGGCACGCCTACACTCCAACGATGGGTCTTGCGCTCGCCAACAGATGGTTCGAACGAACGAAGGTCGACGACGCGATCACATTGATCTGGGAACCCCACGTGGTGCCGCTGATGCGCTGCAACATCTGGCACGTGGCCGGACGAGATCGCGACCTGTTGGTCGACACGGGGATGGGTGTGGCGAGCATCGTCGAGGCCGTCGGAGACCTGTTCGAGCACGGCGTCACGGCAGTCGCGACGCACGGCCACGACGACCACATCGGCGGCCACCATGAGTTCGACGACGTCGTCGCTCACGCTCTGGAGGCGCCGCTGCTCGAGACGGCGCCCCTGCGCAGCCTGCACATCGTGGAGGCGTGGGGTCAGGAGGTGGTCGACGCGCTCGAGGCGAGTGGCTACTCGATGACCGACGAGTACTTCGTCGATGCCCTCCCCGCTGGCGTGGCGCTCGAGACGTTCCGACAGCGACCTGCTCGAGTCACTCGTCTGGTCGACGAGGGCGACGTGATCGATCTGGGCGACAGGGTGTTCGAGGTCCTGCACCTCCCCGGTCACTCGCCTGGCTCGATCGGCCTGTGGGAGTCCGACACCGGAACGTTGTTCTCCGGCGATGCGATCTACGACGGTCCGTTGCTCGACGAGTTGCCCGAGAGCGACATCGAGGCGTACTGCGCGACGATGGAGCGGCTCCTCACGCTGCCCGCTCGCGTGGTGCACGGTGGACACGATCCGAGCTTCGACGGCGACCGGTTGGCCGTGCTCGCCCGCGCCTACCTCGACCGGCGACGCTGAACAACGGCCGCTCCACCGGGAGGTGGCTCCACCGGGAGGTGGCTACACCGGGAGGTAGAAGGTGAGCAGGTCGGCCTGGACCGGAGGGAACAGCACCGCCATCATCTCGCGTTGGCGGCCCAGCATCATGTCGGGATGTCGTTCCTCGAGTCCGGTCGCGCCCGCGGGACCGAGCACCATCGATGGAACGGCATCGGGCGGAACGCCAGACCCTCCGGCGCTCACCGGTGCCTGCAGCGGGCCGGCCTCCACCACGTCTCCCATGCCGTCGGTGCCGAGATGAAACCGCACGTGCGACCGGAACGACGAGATCATCATGTCGTGCTCGCCACCCCCGGCTTCCAACCATCGTCGCCCGAGCACCGGTCGCAACGCCTGGAGCACCGGGCCGAGCCGCTCGATACGCGCGTAGTACCAGTCGCCCATGGCGTCGGGCCGCTCGACCGGCGCCAGCAGCGGATCGAGCACGTCGTGCACCGCCGTGCCGGGTCGCTCCATCACCACCGCTGGTTCTCCACCCGCCGTGGTGCTCACTCGGTGAGCGTGGGCGACGAGCGCATCGATGCCTCGAGCCTCGCCGGCCAACTCGCCCAGCACCACACCCTCGTGCGGCGGCGTTGCCCGCCCCGTGGCGACCACGACGCCGTCGCGCTCTGCCACCCATTGGACTGATCCGTCGCGGGCGAGCAGCCACCGCCAGCAGGCGGGGGAGTGGGGCATCGAGACGTCGACCCGACGCTGCTCGTGTCGTTGCAGGGCATCCATCGCCTCGACGTCGGCGGCGGTCGCCAGACGGACGATCGTCGACGGATCGCCGGCGGGCACCGACCTGAGTTCGCGAGCGAACGGGATGCGCATCGAGTACGAGTACCCGAACTGCCGATAGAAGAACGGGATCCCGATCATCACCTGCACCACGTCGCCTCGATCTCGCGACATCGTGTGCGCGAGATCCATCAACGATCGCACCAGCCCGCGCCCTTCGTGCGACGGATCGGTGGCCACCATCTCCACCTGTGCCGCGGGCAACGGGACGCCTCCGACCACGACCGTTTCGCGCAGGAGCGTGGCGGTCGACACCACGCGTCCCTGGTCCACCGCCACCAGCACGGATGCCAGACCCTCGTCGGCGTCGGCGGCGACGAGGCGGAGGTCGGTTGCGTCGGCCGGATCGCCGCGTTCTGCCAGCAAGGTTGCCACTGCATCGAGCTCACCTCGGTGGGCGGCTCGGATCACGATGCCATCGTCGCGGTGCACGCAGGGATCGTAGGGTGCGCCACACTTGGACGATGCCGAACCGTCCTTCGCGCTCTCCGAGCGTCGACCCAACATGGAACGACGTGGCGTGATCGGCGGACTGGGCGACATCGACCTGCTGTGCGAGGAAGCGATCGAGGACCCGCACGGGTACTTCGCCTCGTACCGCGAGCGGGAACCGGTCGTGTGGAGCGATCGCCATCGCGCATGGATCGTGCTCGGCCACCCCGAGCTCGATGCTGCGTTCAAGTCGCCGGCGTTGTCGACGGATCGCATGGGCGCCTTCCGTTCACGGCTCACCGGCTCTCGCGCCGACGCGCTCGCAAGGGCGATCGAGCTGCTGGAGGGATGGATGCTGTTCCACGATCCGCCTCAGCACACTCGCCTTCGTTCCCCGTTTGCACGCCGGTTCACGCCGAAGGCGGTGTCGGTCCTGGAATCCGATGTGACGGCCATCTGCGACCAGCTCGTCGACTCGTTCGCCGCGAGGTTGAAAGGCGGTGAGGTGGTCGATCTCGTCGAGGGGTTCTCGCACCCGCTGCCTGCGGCCGTGATCGCCCGCCTCTTCGGAGTGCCCGACGAGCTCACCGACTGGTTGGCCGAGTGGAGCGCGCGGTTCGGGGTCGTGGTGTTCGGCGGTACTCGTCGGTCCGACTACGAAGACGTGGCGCGGGCAGCGGGGGAAGAGTTCCACGAGCACCTGGGCGCGCTGCTCGCCCTCCGGCGCGAACACCCTCGAGACGACCTCGTCAGCGCCCTCGCCGCCTCGACCGAGCTGAACGACACCGAGGTGCTCGGCGCGTGCTCGCTCCTGCTGTTCGCTGGCCACGACACGACCACGTCGTTGCTGTCGTCGGCGGTGCTTGCTCTGATCGCCAGCCCTGGTGAGCGCGATCGGCTGGTGAACGACCCGCGGTTGCGAGACTCGGCGATCGAGGAGCTGTTGCGTTACGACGGCTCCGCCAAGGCGATGATGCGCGTGGTCGCCGAGCCGCTCGAACTCGGAGGCAGACGCCTGTCGCAGGGCGACGCCGTCTTTCTCACGATCCTGTCGGCCAACCGCGATCCACGCGTGTTCGAGCGACCCGACGAGCTGATACTCGACCGGCGTCCGAACCCGCACCTGTCGTTCGGGCACGGCGTGCACTTCTGCCTCGGCGCTTCGCTCGCCAGGCTGGAGTTGAGGATCGCCCTCCCGCGGCTGCTCGCCCGACTCCCGACGCTGCGACTCGCAGGCGACGTTCGCTGGAATCCCAACATCAGCGACCGTGCGGCCGCCCACGTGCCGCTGGCAACGAGCTGACGACCGGGGTGACAGCCCCCGGTGACAGCCCCCGGTGACGGACCCGGTGGCAGGGTGTCGAGCCTGCTGCGCATGCGACACGGGATGGATCGAATCGTCGAGCCCGACAGGATATGCTCGCCGCACAGGCACTGCTTCACGTGCCCGGAGAAAGCATGGTTCACAGCAATGGCTACCGGCACCGTCAAGTTCTTCAATGCTCAGAAGGGCTTTGGTTTCATCTCTCGCGAAGACGGCCCCGACGTCTTCGTGCACTTCTCGAACATCGAGGGCAACGGCTATCGCTCCCTCGACGAAGGTCAGGCCGTCGAGTTCGAAATCGGTCAGGGCCGCAAGGGCGACGAAGCCCTCAAGGTACGCGCGATCTGATCACGTCGGGCGCCTGCGGGTGTGCCTGCCGACGCCGATCGAGCTCAGGTGGGTCTACGTGCCCGCAAGCGCGTCCACCACGGGGGCGAACGCCTCCACATCGCCACCACCGACGATGATGTAGGAGAACCCCCACCGTTCGCGCCGTTCGAGAAGGTCCTCGATCAGCTTCGACGGCGGGCCCACCAGCGCGAAGGGGGTGGTCTCGACCATCTGCTGCTCCACGCTGAGAGCCTTGGCCAGGAAGTCCAACGTACCCGCGCGGTCGTCGGTGACCTGCACCATGAACACGCGCACGTTCATCTCGATGTCGTCGAAGCGTGCCCCGGCCGCCGACGCGACGATGGCGACCTTCTCGTCGACCGACTCGGCGGTCATCGTCGCGATTGCCTCGGGCCCGATGACGCCGGCGTGCATCGAGGCATTGATGCCGACGATGTCGGCTTCGCGGGCGGCGATCGAGAGCACGCGCTTGCCGCCGCCGCCGATGAGCACCGGCGGGCAGGGGCGCTGCACCGGCTTCGGCGTGCCGTTCATCTCGGCGATCGTGTAGTGCGTGCCGTTGAACGAGAACGTGTCGGGGCCCATCAAACCCTTGATGACGGCGAGACCCTCGACGAAGCGGTCGATGCGAATGCCGGCCCGATCGTAGGTCATGCCGGCCTTGGCATAGTCGTCGATCATAGGAAGATTTAAATATCAATATAAAAAAAATATCGGCACAGGCCGAAAATGGTGTAGCAACA
>JANNQK010000285.1:0-6136 GCA_031400715.1 Actinomycetes bacterium
CGAACAACAAGTACGGCACCTCCCAGTTGTCGGACTCACTGGACGTGGCGATCTCCCAGATGGCGTAGCCGCCGACCAAGAGCCAGCCCAGCGAGGCGATCGCGGTGATGATGCGAGTTGAGTTGTGGGGCATGGCTCCTCCATCTGCGTGGGTACAACACAACAGACGGACGAGACGGGCGCGCGGGTGACAACGAACGCGCAGAGACCAAGCTGCCGGAGAATCTCAGTGGCACGGTGAACAGTTGGCGCTACTCGCTCAGATCATGTGTCGTCGGCCAGCTTGCATCGCCTGGACTGCGGGCCGATCCAAGAACGGGACCGGCTCGGCGTCGCCCACGATCGATTGGTCGAGGACCTGCCGGTGGACACTGCGTTTCCTACGCCCCAAGTGCTGGCGTGGGGCACCCGATAACGCCGATCGATAGCCCGCTCTGGTTGCGGGTTCGGCCCGCACGCTTCGGCTGCGCACCGGCGTTGCGTGAGTTCGATGCGGTTGCCGAAGGGGATCGGCGATCTCTGGTGGCCGCTCCGACTCACGCCGTCGTCAAGCGGGCCAGCAGCGCAGTGCTCAGTCGCCCGCCGGGTGGCCCATCGAGAGGTGGAGGTGACCGCAACGCGAGTCTGTTCCGACCGCCGGAAGCCGGTACGATCGTTCTGTCTTGCGCCAGCCATCGGGTTGGCCGCTGAGTGCGGAGGATCTGGTGCGCGAAGAGCCGATCGCTCGACGACCCAAGCAGAGTGTTGCGCCTCTGCCTGACGATCAGGCTGCTGCGGTCGAGGCGGCGTTGGCGGTCGGCCGCGGAGACCCCAGCCGCTTGTTGGTGATCCTCCACGCACTCCAACACCGGCTCGGCTACGTGCCTGCGGCGACCGTTCGTCCGGTCGCCAAGGCGCTGGGCCTGTCACGGGCCGAGGTTCACGGCGTGATCAGCTTCTACCACGACTTCCGCACCGAGCCCGGTGGCCGCCATCACGTCAAGGTGTGCCAGGCAGAGTCGTGCCAGGCTGCCGGAGGGCGCGACCTGTGGCCGGCGCTCGAAGCCGCGCTCGGATGTGCGACAGGCGAGACCTCGGCTGATGGGTCCGTCACGCTCGACGTCGCGTACTGCCTGGGGTTGTGCGCCGCCTCGCCCGCGCTGCTGATCGACGACCAGCCCGTCGGCCGGCTGACCGAGGCCAAGGTCGCCCAGGTCGCAGCCCGCACCCGGAGTGCCTCATGACCACCACCGTCTACGTGCCCTGCGACGCCATCGCGATCGCCCTCGGTGCCGACGAGGTCGCCGCCGCAATCGCCGCCGAGGCCGGCCGTCGCTCGCTCGATGTGCGCGTCGTTCGCAACGGGTCGCGAGGTCTGTTCTGGCTCGACCCGTTGGTCGAGGTCGACATCGACGGTGTTCGTCACGGCTACGGACCGGTCGCGGCGGACGACGTCACGTCGCTGTTCGAGGCCGGCTTCCTGAGCGGCGCTGCTCACGCGCTCGCGCTCGGACCGGTCGAGTCCATCCCCGAGTTCGCTGCGCAGACCCGCCTCACGTTCGCCCGCCACGGCGTGGTCGATCCGCGTTCGCTCGACGACTACCTGGCCCATGGTGGCTACGACGGACTGCGTCGAGCGTTGGCGGCCAGCCCCCACGAGGTGCTCGTGGAGATCGAGGCATCAGGACTCCGCGGCCGAGGCGGTGCGGCGTTCCCCACCGGCATCAAATGGCGCACGGTGGCCGATGCGGTCGCGACCCCGAAGTACATCGTGGCCAATGGCGACGAGGGCGACTCGGGCACCTTCGCCGACCGGATGATCTTCGAGGGCGACCCGTTCTGCCTACTCGAAGGCATGACGATCGCCGCGCACGCAGTCGGCGCTGTCCACGGTGTGGTCTACATCCGCTCGGAGTACCCGCACAGCATCGCCACGACCCAGGTGGCCATCGATGCAGCCCGTGCCGCCGGTTGGCTCGGTACGTCGATCGCGGGTTCGGGGTTGTCGTTCGACGTCGAGATCCGAGTCGGTGCGGGTGCCTACATCTGCGGCGAAGAGACGTCGATGCTGGAGAGCATCGAAGGCAAGCGAGGCACGGTCCGGTTCAAGCCGCCGCTCCCCGCGCTCGAGGGGCTCTACGGCAAACCCACCGTGGTGAACAACATCCTCACCTTCGCCTCGGTGCCGTGGATCGTGGCCAACGGTGGCGCGGCGTATGCGGCGCACGGGGTGGGACGATCGAAGGGCACCCTGGCGGTGCAACTGGCGGGCAACGTCGCTCGCGGCGCATTGATCGAGGTGCCGTTCGGCATCACGTTGCGCGAACTGGTCGAACGTTTCGGCGGAGGAACCCGGAGCCGACGGCCGTTGCGTGCAGTCCAGGTGGGCGGCCCGCTCGGCGCGTACTTCGACGACGCCGGCCTCGATGTCGCCCTCGACTACGAAGCCATCAGCGCCGCCGGAGGCCTGCTCGGGCACGGCGGCATGGTCGTGTTCGACGAGACGGTCGACATGGCCGCTCAAGCTCGCTTCGCGATGGAGTTCTGCGCCGTCGAGAGCTGCGGCAAGTGCACACCGTGTCGCATCGGATCCACCAGGGGAGTCGAGCTGATCGACCGCATCTCGGCGGGAATCAGACGCGACGCCGATCATCAGCAGCTGCTCGACCTGTGCGATGTGCTCGAACACGGCTCGCTGTGCGCGTTGGGCGGCCTGACGCCGTACCCGGTGCGCAGCGCGTTGCGACTGTTCCCCGACGACTTCGGTCTGGCGACGGAGGTGACCCGATGACGTTCATCTGGAACGAGTTGCGCGACCTGCGCGAGGGCGTCGACCTCGGCACGCCGCCCCGCGACGGTCGACCGGTCACCCTGTCGATCGACGGTGTCGACACCACCGTCCCCGCCCGCAGCTCGGTGTTGCTGGCGGCCACCGCGGCGGGTGCGTCGGTGCCCAAGCTCTGTGCGACCGACACCCTCGAGTGCTTCGGCTCGTGCCGCGTGTGCCTGGTGGAGATCGACGGTCGCCGTGGATATCCGGCCAGCTGCACCACGCCGGTCGAGGACGGCATGGTGGTGCGCACCACGAGCGAACAGCTCACCAAGCTGCGGCGAGGGGTCGTGGAGCTGTACTTGTCGGACTATCCCGACAGTGACATCGACGGCGGGTGGAGTCAGTTCCACACCACGCTCGCCCAGGTGGGGCTCGAGGCAGGGCTTCCCGTCGACCATCCCTACCGTGGGGGCGACACCCACGCCGACGACGCGGTCGACGAGTCGAACCCGTACTTCCTGTTCGATCCGGCCAAGTGCATCGTGTGCAGCCGCTGCGTGCGGGCGTGTGAGGAGATCCAGGGGACCTTCGCGCTCACCATCGCCGGACGCGGTTTCGCATCCAACGTGTCGCCCAGCCAGAACGAGTCGTTCCTCGCCTCCGAGTGCGTGAGTTGCGGAGCGTGCGTCCAGGCATGTCCCAGCGATGCGCTCATCGAAAAGAGCCTGTTCCCAGAGGGGTACCACCGTGCCGATTCCCGTTAGGCCCGATCGTTCCGTCACCACCACGTGCGCCTACTGCGGCGTCGGGTGTGGCTTCAAGGCCGAGACCGTCGACGATCGCATCGTCCGCATGATCCCGTGGAAGGAGGGCAAGGCCAACCATGGGCACAGCTGCGTGAAGGGACGGTTCGCCTTCGACTACTACCAGCACCCGGATCGCATCACCTCGCCCATGATCCGCAAGAACGTCGACGATCCCTGGCAGGAAGTCGACTGGCCCACCGCGTTCGCCTACGCCGCCGGTGAGTTCAAGCGCATCCAGGCCGAACACGGCACCACGTCGGTCGGAGCCGTGTCGTCGTCGCGCTGCACCAACGAGGAGATCTTCCTCATGCAGAAGTTCGCGCGCGTGGCATTGCGCAACAACAACATCGACAACTGCTCGAGGATCTGTCACTCGCCCACCCAGTTCGGCCTGTCGGCCACGTTGGGCGCCGGCGCCGCCTCACAGCACTTCGACTCGATCCTGCAGTCCGATGTGGTGCTCGTCGTGGGCGCCAACCCCACCGAAGGCCATCCCGTGTTCGGGTCGATGATGAAGCGTGCCGTCCGCCGCGGCGCCCGGTTGCTGGTGATCGACCCGCGCCGCACCGAGACGGTCGATTCCCCGCACTGCCAGGCGGAGGTGCACCTGGCGCTCCGGCCCGGCACCAACGTGCTCGTGCTCAACTCCGTGGCGCACGTGATCGTTCGCGAGCGCCTGTACGACGAAGAGTTCGTGAGGGCCCGCTGCGACGGCGACGACTTCGGACTGTGGATGGATCTGGTCGGCGACGATCGCTACTCGCCCGACATCGTCGGTCCCGAAGCAGGGCTTGAGCCGGACGACATCCGTCGGCTGGCCCGCATCTACGCCGCCGGCCCGAACTCCACCATCTACTACGGCCTTGGCGTGACCGAACACTCCCAGGGCTCGACCGGCGTGATGTGCCTCGGCAACCTCACGATGGCGACCGGCATGATCGGTCGCGAAGGTGTCGGTGTGAACCCGTTGCGCGGGCAGGGCAACGTGCAGGGTGGGTCGTGCCTGGGTTCGTGGCCGCACATGCTCACCGGGTATCGCTTCGTGACCGACGACGAGGTGCGCGGCTCGTTCGAGGACGAGTGGAAGGTCACGCTCGACAGCGAGCCGGGCCTGCGCCTCCCCAACATGTTCGACGCTGCGGTGACGGGTTCGTTCAAGGCGATCTACATCCAGGGCGAGGACCCGATCCAGAGCGATCCCAATCGCCACCACGTCGAGGCTGCGCTGCGCAGCATGGAGTGCGTGGTCGTGCAGGATCTGTATCTCTCCGAGACCGCCAAGTTGGCCCATGTGTTCTTCCCCGGTTCCTCGTCGCTCGAAAAGGACGGCACGTTCACCAATGCCGAGCGGCGAGTGTCGATGGTCCGCAAGGTGGTCGAGCCGCTGGGCGGCCTGGCCGACTGGCAGATCACCGTCGGCTTCATGAACGCAATGGGCTACGAATGCCACTACGACCATCCCCGTGAGGTGCTCGACGAGATCGCGCGAACCTCACCTGCGTACTCGGGGATGTCGTTCGACAAGGTCGAGGCATTGGGATCGGTGCAGTGGCCGTGCAATGCCGATGCCCCGGAAGGCACCGAAGTGCTGCACACGGTCACCTTTCCGAGGGGGAAGGGTTCGTTCATGCTCACCGGCTACCTCCCCACATCGGAGAAGGCGACCGACCAGTTCCCGCTGTTGCTCACCACCGGTCGGATCCTGTCGCAGTACAACGTGGGCACCCAGACCCGTCGCACCGCCAACGTGGCATGGCACGACGACGACGTGTTGGAGATCTCGGCCGATGATGCCGCCGGTCGAGGGTTGTCGAGCGGCGATCGTGCTCTGATCACCAGCCGCTACGGTTCGACCGAGCTCACCGTGAGCATCAGTGAACGAGTGAACCCCGGGATCGTGTACACCACGTTCCACTTCGCCCACACGATGGTGAACAACCTGACCAGCGACCTCGACGACTGGGCGACGAACTGCCCCGAGTACAAGGTGACCGCAGTCGACGTGGTGCGCGCCGCCGTCGCTCAGCCAATCGCCCAGCCAGTCGCTCAACCGGTGGCGGGAGCATGAGCTTCATCGAGACCGAGCGGTTGGTCACGATGGCCAATCAGATCGGTGACTTCTTCGCGCCCTACCCCTCCGAGCGCCGTATCGAAGGCGTCCGCAACCACCTGCGGAACTACTGGGACCCGCGCATGCGTCAGGCGTTGTACGACCACATCGATGCCGCCGGTGGATCGGACCTGCGCCCGCACGTGCTCGAGGCGGTGGCGGTGCTGCGCGAGGCCGCCCAGGCCGCAGTGGCGAAGAAGGCGTACGCCGGTCCGCCGCGGGGCTGATCCCGTGGTGCGATGTGCTCAACCCCAGGGTGCCAGGGGCGTGGAATCAGTCGAGGAACTCGTGCGTCGGACTCGCGTCGACATCGACGGCTGACGTGGCACTGCTGGCGCAGGTGGTCATCGTGGCCGTCGTGGTGTTCCGTCCGGTCGGACGGAACACAAACCACCGGGCTCGGCGTTGCGCGTCGGCGCTGTGTTCAAAGTGCATGGTCTGATACCTTGCGTGCAAGGTTCGGTACTT
>JANNQK010000286.1:0-13541 GCA_031400715.1 Actinomycetes bacterium
CCGATGACGGATCGACACCCGCTCTCACGCCGACGACGTTTCCCACCGCGTCGGTGGAGATCTCGAGCCCGAGATCGCGCATCCAGCTCACGACGAGATCTCGCCCGTGCCGATCGGCATCGGTGAGCGCCAACCGAGCGCAGCCGCGCTCGCCGTTGGGCCCGAGCACCGCTCCGATCTCGCCCAAGGCTTCCAGCCTGCCGATGAGCCGATCGACGTCGACGCGGAGACCGAGGTGAGGTGAGGTGTTCTCCGACATCCGTCACCGACCGAAGTCGAACACCGCGATCTCGCGCAGTGCTTCGCCGAACGCTCTGACGGCACCGTCGAACAGCTGCTCGCCGAGAGCTGCGGTCGCGTGAGTGGGATCGCCGACGTAGCCGTCGGCGTTGAAATCGTTCGACAACCAGCCGAAGCTCACCCGGCCACCGAACCGCACGTACTCGTTGAGTGCGATCTTCTCGGGCACCCGGCGTTCGGCGAGCTCCATCCGCACCAACTCCGGGGCGAGATGGAGCATCAGGGAGGTCTCGTCGGTGCCGCCGTGCACGCCCATGCCGAGCTCGCTCGGCGGCGACACGCCGCCTTGATCGGGAGGGACACCGGGGTGCGCGAGGAACGTCCGCAACCCGTGGGCCAGGCGCACCTCACGGTTGGCCACGTTGGCGAGCGCGCTGTTGCCACCGTGACCGTTGAAGAACACCAGTCGCTCCGCTCGAGTGGTGGCGATGCACCGACCGATGTCGTCGAGCACCGCCAGCAGGGTGGTCGCCGACAACCAGACCGTGCCCGGCGACCAGGCGTGCTCGTTCGACTTCGTGTACTGCAGGGTGGGCAACAACCACGCGTCGACCTCGTCACCATAGGTGTCGATCGTCGCCTCGGCCACCGCGGTCGCGATCACCGAGTCGGTACTGAGTGGCAGGTGCGGGCCGTGCTGTTCGATCGCGCCAAGAGGTTGCACGAAGATGCTCCGCTCGGTGATCCTCGACGCCACTTCCGGACCGCGGAGGTCGACGAATCGGCGAATCCTGGTCTCTGATCCATGTGTCACAGTGCCCAACGTACAGCGGCTCGCGGGCAGCGACCAGAATGTGGCAATGCCCGCCCACGACTTCGATGCCGTGGTGATCGGCGCCGGCCACAACGGGCTCGTCTGCGCCGCATACCTGGCCCGCGGCGGTCTGCGCACCTTGCTCGTCGAGGCACGAGCCTCCGTGGGCGGCACAGCCGCCAGCGAGCCGTTCGGCGGCGGCACGGTGAACATCTGCAACTGCGACCACATCACGTTCCGCACGACGCCGGTGATGGACGAGCTCCGCCTCGCGGAGCACGGCCTTCGATACCTCGACGTCGATCCATCACAGACGAACATGGCCTGGGACGGATCGCCGGCATGGGTTATCTACCACGAGGTCGACGCCACGCTCGACTCGATCGGCAGCGTGCACCCTGGCGAGGTCGACGGCTACAGGCGCTACCTCGCGGCAGCGATGCCTGCGGTACGAATGGTGTTCGATCAGGCCAACGACCCCCCGACACTGCGCGACATCACCGCCAAGGTGATCAAGCGTCGCGGACGTGGCGTCAGCACGTTGATGCGATGGAGCCGCCGAAGTGCGGCCGACGTGATGCGCGAGTACTTCTCGACCGATGCCCTGCAAGGACCGGCCATGGTGACCGGGCCGATGGTGTGGGGCATCTCCCCCGAACTGCCGGGCACCGGTCTGGGTGCGCTCACCTACGCACTCCGCCACGTCGGCAAGGTGGGCCGCCCCCACGGCGGCAGCGGGATGGTACCGATCAGTTTGGAACGCTCGTTCCTCGCCAGCGGTGGCACGTTGCGCACGTCGACCAAGGTGACCGCGATCACCTGCGAAGGGCCGGCGGTGCGCGGTGTCACCCTCGACGACGGCACGGACGTGACGGCAGGCATCGTCGTGTCTGCGTGCAACCCTCACGACACCTTCCTGCGCTGGCTCACCAACCCACCGCCGCAGGCACACGCGATGATCGAGCGTTGGCGGCAGACGCCACGTCACGAGGGGTACGAGTCGAAGATCGATGCGATGGTGTCGACGCTTCCCCGCCTGCGGGCGATGTCGCACCTGCCCGACCAGCCCGATCCGCTCACGGGCACCGTCATCATCGCCCCGTCGCTCGCCGAGATCCACCGGGGATTCCAGATGATGGCATCCGGCGGGGTTCTCGAGCGACCGGGCATGTTCCTGAACGTGCCGACGGTGCTCGACCCATCGATGGCGCCACCTGCGCACTCCGGCCAGCCGCAGCACGTCTTGAGTCTGGAGTGCCTGTACACGCCGTACCGCGTGCCGGGCGGATGGCCCGGCAGCGACAAGCCGAGGCGCTGGCTTGAACAGCTCGCCTCCATCGCCGAGCCGGGCTTCCTCGACGGCCTCGGCGCCTGGCGCGCGATGACCCCCGATCGCTACGAGACGGAGTTCCACCTGCCCGCGGGTCATGCGACCAGCTTCTCGGGCGGACCGCTGGCGGCGCTGCTCAACAAGCAACCGGAGCTCACTCGGTACGAGACGCCGGTGCGCGGCTTGTTCCTCACCGGAGCAGCCACGTTCCCCGGCGCCGGCGTGTGGGGTGCCAGCGGCAGGAACGCGGCGCTCACTGTGCTGCGCGTCACCTGACCGCACGCGAGCGCCATCGGTGACGTAGTGTGGGGAACGCCGACGGGGAGTAACCCCACATCATTCGACGTTCGTCAACACGGGCAATAGCTCCGGCCGTCGAGGCTCGCAAGAGCGGGTGAGACCAGAGGCACCGGACAGCATCCCGCTGTTCAGTGTCGAAAGGACTCGTCACATGTTCTCGTCAGGCTCGCTCTCTCTCGGAAAGCTGTTCGGCGTTCCGTTCCAACTCCACTGGAGCGTGCTGCTGGTCGCCGTCCTGTTCGGATCGAACCTCGTCGCGCAGTACGGCGCAATCGGCGCCGCCATCGCCCTCGTTGCGTTCCTCGCGTCGATCACTGCGCACGAAGTGGCGCACGCGCTTGCAGCGCGTCGCTACGGAGTAGGCACGCGCTCGATCCAACTCTGGGCCATGGGCGGTGTGGCCCAACTCGACCGAGAGGCCCCGACCGCCCGGGCAGAAGGCTGGATCGCTGCCGCTGGGCCGTTGACGAGCCTGGCGATCGGTGGCGTCTCGATCGGCGCGATGTTCGGCTCCAGCGCGTTGGGGATCGACGGCACCGCGCTGGGCATCCTCGGCTGGTTGGGCGTGATCAATCTCCTCCTCGGCGTGTTCAACCTCCTCCCCGGATCGCCGCTCGACGGGGGCCGAATCCTGAAGGCCTATCGCTGGAGCCGCCACGGCGACCGCTTCCGCGCCGCTCGCGAGGCCGGCAACGCAGGCAAGGCGGTCGGTTTCTCGATCGCCGGCGTCGGTGCGGTCATGCTGTTCAACGGCCAGCCGGGCCTGTTGCTGATGCTCACCGGGCTCTTCATCGCTCTCAACGCCAAGGCGGAGATGATGGCGACCGACGTGGCCGAACGTCTCAGCGGCACTCGTGTCGGCGACCTCACGTGGTTCGGGGTCGCCGAGGCCCCCACCGGCACGGATGCCGACACGATGTGGTGGCAGCGAGCCCGCCTCGGCGGGGCGGGTGTGGTGGCGGTCACCGGTGCCGACGGCACGCTGGCCGGCATCGTCAGCGAGGACCAGTTGCGTGCCGTTCCCGAAGAACGACGCCCCTATGTCGCACTGACGCAGCTGATGGTGCCGTTCGCCAAGTTGGCCAAGGCCGATCCCGACGAAGAGCTGTCGGACGTCCTGTCACGCCTCAACCCCGCAGCCCCGTTCGTGACCGTGTGGCGCGGAGGCAAACTGCTCGGCATCGTGCCCAAGGCCCGTTTGCTCGCCCGGCTGCAGTCCGCCGCCCCCTGAACCGACACCCCATCCCACACCGCGATGAGAGATGATGGTGCCAGCGGCACTCATCTCTCATCGCGAACCGGGGTTGGGGTCAGGCGTCCTTGACGGACCAGTCGCGCTTGGCGACCGGTTCCTTGTCGCTCCACGGGAAGTTGATCCACTGGTCGGTCTTCTTCCACACGTAGTCGCACTTCACGACCGAGTGGCTCTTCTCGTACAGGCAGGCGGTACGCACCTCCGCCACCTTGCCGCTGCAGAAGTCGAGCACGCTGCGCAACGTGTGGCCGGTGTCGGCCACGTCGTCGGCGATGAGGATCTTGAAGTGCCGCGCATCGACGAAATCGGGCGCCGGCGGCAGGATGCGCGGCACCTCGAGGCGTTCGTCGACGCCTGTGTAGAACTCGACGTTCATGGTGTAGACGTTCTTCACGCTCAGTGCGTAGCCCAGGGCTCCACCGATCAGGAGCCCACCGCGTGCGATCGACAGGATCATGTCCGGCTCGTAGTCGTCGGCAACGACCTGCGCCAGCTCGCGGGAGGCTTCGCCGAAGATCTCCCAGGTCATGATCTCGCGTTCGCTGGACACACAGACTCTCTTTCGAAGGTTGATCGAACCGATCCGAGCAGGATCGACACGGCCAACCTAGACGATCGTTCCATGACCGACCACATGGCCCGGCAGATGACCGACCTCAGCCGATGTCAACCGATGTTGCGGGTCTGCCCTTCCCAGAACGGTGCCCGAAGGTCGCGCTTGAGCACCTTCATCGCGCCCGACAACGGCAGCGGGTCGGTACGGAACGACACAGACTTCGGCACCTTGTACCCGGCGATGAACTCCCGTGATCGAGCGATGATCTCGGCCTCCGTGGCCTGCATGCCCTCTCGCAGGACCACGATCGCGTGCACCTCCTCGCCCCACTGGTCGCTCGGGATGCCGATCACGGCCACCTGCAGCACGGCCGGGTGCCCCGAGATGGAGTTCTCGACCTCGGCCGAGTACACGTTCTCGCCGCCGGTGACGATCATGTCCTTCACCCGGTCGACGAGGAACAGATACCCGTCGGCATCGAGGTAGCCGGCGTCGCCGGACCGATACCAGCCGCCGCTGAACACGTCGGCCGTGGCCTCTGGCTTCCTCCAGTACTCGAGCATGTAGTTCCCACCTCGAGCGCACACCTCTCCGGGTTCGCCCGCCGGCAGCTCCTGGTCGCCGGCATCGCGGATCGACAACACGACACCGGTGACCGGCGCGCCAGCCGACCGGAGCAACGCACCGCCCGTGCGATGGTCCTCGGGCGACAGCACCGTCAGGAGCGGAGACGCCTCGGTCATGCCGTACACCTGATACAGATCGAGCGACGGATACAGCGTGGCCAGCTTCTCGAGCAGCACCTGCGGCATCGGTGACGCCCCGTAACCCAGAGCCGCAACACCGTCGAGGGTGTCAGGCGTGAAGTCGGGATGCGCCATCATCATGCCGATCATCGTCGGCACCATCACGGTGAACGTCGGCTGGTACGTGCGAATCGCACGCATCGCTGCCGTCGGCTCGAACATCGGCAAGGTGACGAAGTGGCCCCCGACAGCCGAGACGCAGACCATCGACAGGGTCGACGCGGCGTGGAACATCGGGGTCTGGCACAGCAGCGTGCCGTTCCGCGTGTACGGCAGATTGGCCAGACAGTGATGAGCGTTCATCAGCTGGTTGCGTTGGCTGGCCAGCACCCCTTTCGGCATCCCGGTCGTGCCACCGGTGTACATCAACACCACCGGATCGGACTCCTCGCCCTCATCGGGCAGGACGGGCTCGCCTTCGGCCAGCAACGCCTCGTAGGTGATGTCGTGGGGGCCGTCGCCACCACCGACGAGCACGACCGTCTCGATGCCTGCGTCTTCACGCACGGAGTGGATCACCGGGGCGAACATGCTGTCGACGAAGCACACCGAGCTTCCCGAGTCGCGCAGCACGTACACCAACTCAGCAGGTGCGAAGCGCAGGTTCAGTGGGTTCACCACGCCGCCACCCAGCATCGCTGCGTGGAACACCTGCAGGTACTCGGGTGAGTTCATCATCATCACGGCAAATCGATCGCCGCGACCGACGCCCAGCCGCCGCAGCCCACCGATCGCACGCGTCACCCGCTCCAGATGCTCGGCATAGGTGAGCGTGACGCCGGTGGCCGAGTCGGTGGTACACGGCCGACCGGCGTTGCGCTTCACGGCCGAGAGCAAGAAGCGGTGATAGATCAGCTCCTTGCTGACGACTGCAGCTGAGGACGCGACTGGGTCGGACATGGTGATTCCCCTGGGGCTCTGGCACCATCCCAACCGGTGCGTGCCGAGAATGTAGACGAGCCGTTCGCGCCATGCATCGCTGACTCGATCGAAGCTCCTCGATCACCTGACCGAGATCAGAACACGATGTCGCTCGGCCGCACGGGGACTCGGGTGAGGGCCTTGCCGATCGCGTCGCGGATCGCGGCGACGACCGCGGGGGTGCTGGAAATGCACGGCGGCTCGCCGACGCCCTTCGCGCCGAGCGGTGCCATCGGGTCGGGCTCTTCGATCAGGCTCACCACCACGTCGGGCATGTCGAGCATGGTGGGCAGCAGGTAGTCGGTGAAGTTGGCGTTGCGCACCCGGCCATCGATCTGGATGATCTCCTCCATCACGGCAAGCCCCACACCTTGGGCGATGCCACCCTCGATCTGGCCGAGCACGCTCAGTGGATTGAGTGCGCGGCCGACGTCCTGTGCCGTCGCGATCTGCACCACCTTCACCAAACCCAAGTCGGGATCGACATCGACGACCGCCCGGTGGGCCACGAAGGCGAATGCCGTGTGGCAGCTTCCCTGGCCGTTCTCGTCGAGCTCCTCCGTCGGGCGGTGGTGGTGTTCGAACGTCTGTTGGAACGTGATGCCGCGTGCTGCGTCGGCGACCGACACGCGCAGCTCACCCACGGTGTCGATCACGTCGCGGCCGTCGATCCCGAGCCGCAGCGGCTCGACGCCGTGGATCGCTCCGACGTGCGCGAACAGCTGCTCGCGAACCAGGCGGCACGCTCCGTCGACGGCCCCACCGCTCATCCACGTCTGACGCGATGCCGAGGTGGACCCTGCCGAGCCGATCGTGGTGTCGATCGGTTCGAGCACGACGTCGTCGACCCCGAGCACGCTGCGGGCGATCTGAGCGGCGATGGTGACGAAGCCCTGACCGACTTCGCTCGTCGCGAACTTCAGCGACACCACGCCGTCGAGCAGCGTGCAACGAGCGGTCGCGAAGTCGTCGAAGCCCTCGGAGTACATGAGGTTCTTGATGCCGACACCCCATCCGATGCCGCGCAGGATGTGGCTGCGGTCGGCGGTCAAGCCCGCGCCACCAGGCAGTCGCATCGGATCGCCGTCACGGCCGCCGACGGGCTCGTCGGGTAGCGGGAGCGCGGCGGTCTCACGAATGCAACGCGCCACCGGCGCGACGTTCTCGATCACCTGACCGGTGATCAGCCGATCGCCGGTCTCCATCGCGTTCCTCAGCCGGATCTCCACAGGATCGAGGCCGCAGGCCTCGGCGAGCCGATCCATCTGACCCTCGTGAGCGAAGCAGGCCTGCACCACTCCGAAGCCGCGCATCGCCCCGCACGGCAAGTTGTTCGTGCGTACCGCCCAGCCGTCGACCACGGCGTTCTCGCACTTGTACGGGCCCTGCGTGTGGGTGACGGCATTGATGAGAACCGCCGATGAGGTGGACGCGTACGCACCACCATCGAGCACGAACCTCGCCTCGATCTTGACGATCGTTCCGTCGGTGTTCGCGTGGTGGCGCATCCAGATGCGGGCGGGGTGCCGGTGCACGTGGCCGAGGAAACTCTCCTCCCGGCTGTATGCGATCCGAACCGGCCGTCCCGTGCGCAGCGCGAGCAGACACGTGTGCACCTGGAGGCTGATGTCCTCGCGGGCGCCGAATGCTCCGCCGACACCGCCGAGGGTGAGACGCACCTGTGAGTCGGCCAGACCGAGACAGGCTGCGATCTGGTGCTGATCCTCGTGCAGCCATTGCGTGGCCACGTGCAGCTCGACGCCGGCTCCACCGGGATCGGGGATCGCCAGCGCAGCCTCGAGCCCGAGGAACGCTTGATCCTGCATCCCGATCTCGTACTCGGCCTCGACCACGACGTCGCCGGTGAGCGTGGTGTCGCCGCGGACGATCCGCTGGTGGCGGAACACGTTGCCGTCGGGATGGATGGGTGGAAACGACCCGTCGAGGGACCGCTCGGGGTCGGTCAGCGGCTCGAGCACCTCGTAGACGACGACGATCGCTGCGAGCGCGCGCCGGCATGTCTCGGGATGATCGGCGGCAACGGCAGCGACCGGCTCTCCGACGAACCGCACGAACTCGGCGGCGAACACCGGTTGGTCCTGCGAGATCAGGCCGTAGTTCGGCACGCCCGGTACGTCGGTGGCGGTCACGATCGCCTCGACACCCGCGATCTTCCACGCCGCCGAGAGATCGATCGACACGATGCGGGCGTACGGGTGCGGCGACCGCAGCGTCGCGCCCCACAGGAACCCGTCGGCGGTCAGATCGCCGGAGAACTCGAACGAACCCTGCGCCTTGGCCACCCCGTCGGGCCGGGCAGCGCTGTCGCCCAGCCTGCCGGACAGAACCCCGGTCGCGACCGCCGCGCTGGTTGCGACGGTGCTCGACACCATGATCGGGCTCACGACGGCACCTCGGCAGCAGCTCTGCGAGAGACCGCCACCCGTTGCACGGCATCGATGATCCGGCCGTAACCGGTGCAGCGGCACACGTTGCCGGACAGCTCCTCGCGGATCTCGTACTCGGTGGGCTCGGGCGATCGGTCGAGCAACGCGTGGGCGGCCATGATCAGACCGGGGGTGCAGAATCCGCACTGCACGGCGCCCGCGTCGACGAAGGCCTGTTGTACGTCGCTGGGCGAGCCGACAGGCGCAATGCCCTCGATGGTCACGATCTGTTGCCCCGTCGCGCTCGCGGCGAGCACGAGGCATCCGCACACGAGCTCGTCGTCGACGAGCACGCTGCAGCTCCCGCACTCGCCCTGTTCGCAGGCGCCCTTCGAGCCCATCAGCCCGAGGCGTTCGCGCAACACGTAGAGCAGGCTCTCCCCCACCCACGCGTCGCGCACCTCACGATCGTCGCCGTTCACCCGCAACGTGTAGATCTGGTTCATGAGAACTCTCCGGTGATCGAGGGACAGGCGCGGGTGATGAGTCGTCGTGCGAGCACCTCGATCGCTCGCCGCCGGTACGCCGCACTGGAGCGATGATCGTCGATCGGACGGGCTGCGGCTCCGGCCGCTTCCCCGAAGGCTCGTATCGCAGCGGGGCCGATCGTGTTCGCCTCGAAGTCGATCGCCGCCGACGCGATCGCTTCGGCCTCGGGTGCGCGAAGGATCACGGGCCCGACCGATCCGAGCGCGAGGCGAACCGAGCGACCGACCGGGTCGACCACCAGACATGCGCTCGCCGTGGCGATCACCATCGCGTTGCGAACGCCGACCTTGCTGTAGCCCTGGAAGCCCGACAGCACCGGGATCGTGACGCCGGTGATCAGTTCGCTCGGCTGCAGCACGGTTCGCTTCGGAGCGATGGCGAAGTCGGCGAACGCCACGTCGCGACGGCCGCTGGTGCTCGCGACGTGCACCACTGCCTCCAACGCCGACAACACCGGTAGTCCGTCGCCGGCGGGCGACGCGGTGCCGACGTTGCCGCCGACCGTGGCTGCATTGCGGATCTGAGGGGAGCCGACCGTTCGGGCGGCTTGCGCGTGCGCCGGCGCGAAGCCGGCCAACGGATCGTCCATCAGCTCCGAGTAGGTGATCGCTGCTCCGATGCGCAGCGTTCCGGCGTCGGGGTCGTGGCGCCACGAGCGCAGCTCGCTGACGCGCTTGACGCACACGATCGAGTCGGCGCGCCGATGCCCCGAGTTGAAGGCGACCATCAGATCGGTGCCGCCGGCGAGCACGATCGCTGACGGATCGGCAGCGAGTGACTCGAGCGCATCGTCGAGCGTGTAGGCAACGGTCACGGACATCGGCAGGACTTTACAATTCGTACAAGTCGGCGGAGGTGATCACGCAGGTCGTTCACACGACCTTCACACCGTCGAGTCCGGCCTCCGGCTCGGGGATCTTCGGGTCGAGCCGTTCGAGCGTGGTGCGCAGGATCTCGCCCACAGCCATGTTCCGGGTGGCGTTGCTGTCGGCCGGCACGATGAACCAGGGAGCATCCTTCGTGGATGTCTCGCTGATCGCTTGCTGGTATGCCTCCTGGAACTGGGTCCAGAGTGCTCGATCGTCCAGATCGCCGGCCCGGAACTTCCACCGCTTCTCCGGATCATCGAGACGTTCCTGGAACCGCCGGGCCTGCTCGTCTTTCGAAACGTGCAGGAACACCTTCACCACCGTCGTCCCTTCGTCGGTGAGGAGCTGTTCGAAGTTGCGGATGTGCTGGTACCGACGCTTCCACACCTCTTCGGGAACGAAGTTCTTCACGCGCACCACCAACACGTCTTCGTAGTGGCTGCGGTTGAACACGGCGATCTCGCCGTCGCGAGGGCACACCTGATGCACCCGCCACAGGTAGTCGTGCTGGGCTTCGGGACCCCCGGGCGCCTTGAAGCTCTCGACGCGGACACCCGCTGGATTCAGCCCCGTCAAGACGTTTCGGATGGTGCCGTCCTTGCCCGCCGCATCCATCGCCTGCACCACCAGCATCACGCTGCGCTTCGACTCGGCGTACAGACGTTGCTGCAGGACGTCGATCCGATCGCTCGTGTGGGCCAACCTGGCGAGGGCGCCTTCCTTGGTCATGTCGACGTCGAGGTCGGTCGGATGCTCGGAGAGGTCGACCTCGTCGCCGGGCCTCACCCTCAGGCGCTCGACCAGATGATCGAGCGACGAGTCGTTGCGTGCACTTCTGTCGTGGTCGGCCATCGACCGAAACTAGTCCTGGCAGGCGCCGAGGTACGGACAGTGACGACACCCCGTGTCGCAGCACGAGCCCCGAGCAGCGAGGAACGCCGCGGTGAAGACCTGGTACCCGCTCACCGGATCGCGATAGCTGGGCGAGCCGGCTGCCACCGCAGCGGCATGACTCGCCATCACCTCGGAGAATCGGAGGTGACTGGACGCGAGCCGCTGTGGATGCGGCAGATCGACGTGGTCGGGGCGCACGGCTGGCACCCGTCAAACCTACCGCCGGTAGGCAAACCACCTCTCGCTGGCGGATCGCACGCCGACCCCCAATCACCGAGCAGGATCATTGACACGTCGGATCAGTTGGCTATGGTGAGCGCACCGGCATGTGATGGGGGTCACAGCGGACGCCAATCCAGAAACGGCCGGGCAATCGAATTTTCTGACCAAGGGGGACCCAGGGTGACATCAAGCCGTTCAACCCGCCGCCGACCGGGACGCCTGCTCGCAGTAGCAGTCGTCACGCTCGGACTGGTGGCAGGAGCATGTAGCAAGAAGGACGACGAGGTCACCTCGGAGCCCGACGCGACCACCGCAGCGACCGAGGCCGAGACGGGGGCGACAGAACCCGAGACCGAGACCACCGAAGCCGAGACCGCCACCACCGAAGCCGAGACCGAGACCACCGAGCCGGCTGCCAAGGACCCGGTGTACGGCGGAACAATCATCGTGAGCGGCGAGGCCGAAGTCGCCAACCCGTGGACTCCCGCAGCGATGCAGTGCGACTCGTACTGCCAGCAGCGCGCCCGCACGTTCTACGACCCGCTCGTCGCGCTCAACGCCGACAACGAGATCGTCGGTGTGCTGGTCGACACCTATGAATCGAACGCCGACTTCACCGAGTGGACCTTCAACTTGCGCGAAGGCATCAAGTTCCACGACGGCACGGCGCTCGACGCCGCTGCTGTGGTGAAGAACCTGGTGGCGACGGGCTCTGGCCTGTTGATCTCGGGCGCGATCACCGACTATGGCAAGAACGCCGACGGCACGCTCGCGATCGAGGCCACCGGTGACCTGAGCTTCACCATCAAGACGGGCAAGGGCGGCGACCTCAGCCAGCCGCTTCCGTGGCCGAACCTGCCGGCATCGCTGGCCGGCCAGCTCGGGATGATCGCCTCGCCGACGTGGCTCGATGCCGTCGCTTTGGATCCCACCTTGTCCACCGCTCCGGTGGGTACCGGTCCCTTCATCGTCGAGAGCTACGCCCCGCGCGACAAGCTCGTCGTGACCCGCAACCCCGACTACTGGATGAAGGACGCAGCCGGCAACCAATTGCCGTACCTCGACTCGGTCGAGTTCCGTGTGATCGAGGACAGCGAGACTGCGTCCGAGGCGCTGCAGAGCGGCGACATCGACATCTTCTCGACCTCGTCGGCCATCGTGATCAGCGAGTTCCGTGATCTGGCCGACGAGTACCCGATGACCGAGCAGGACTCGTTCACCGAGACCAACTACATCCTGATCGACCTCGCCAAGCCCGGCCCACTGCAGGACGCGAGGGTGCGTTGCGCACTCTCGAAGGCGATCGATCGCCAGGAGCTGAACGACCTCACCGCCGATGGCATCCTCCAGATTGCCAACGGCTTGTTCTCGCCCGGCCAGGAGGGCTACCTCGAGGACAACGGCTTCGACACGGCACAAGACCTCGAAGGCGCACAGGCGTTGATCGACGAGTACGTCGCCGAAAACGGTCCGGTGACCGTCAACTACGGCACGGTCACATCGGCGATCACTGCCCAGATCGCGGAGCTGTACCAGGGCTACTGGGACCAGATCGGTGTCACCACCGAGATCCAACAGGTGCCCCAGGACCAGTTCATCACCAATGCGTTGTTCGGAGACCCTGGCTTCTTCATGTACGGCTGGCGCAACCACGCCGGTACCACGATCGACGGCCAGTACTTCTGGTGGCACTCGTCGGCGTCGGCACCCGACGGTGGACTCGCCCTCAACTTCGGCCGTGTCGAGGACCCGATCGTCGACGAGAACCTCGACGCCCAGCGTGTCGAGTCCGACCCGGCCAAGCGGCTCGAGTTCGCCGAGAACGTGAACCGGCACATGGCCGAGCAGTGCTACCAGATCCCCACCTCGTGGACGCTCTGGGGCACGCCTCGCGACCCGAAGATCCAGGGTCTCAGCACGCTGGTGTTCCCTGACGGCAGCTTCGCACGTGACGGCGCTGGCTTCTCCGGCCAGTTCTACATGCACGCCCTCTGGGTCGACGACGCCGCCTGATCCAGGCCACTGGCTGAAGGGCCGGGTGGCACGACCATTGGTCGTGTCACCCGGCCCCGAGGCTTTGTCTCTCTCCCGCCGTTCCCCACCGAGGTCTGCTGAGTGCGCTACTTCCTCCAGAAACTGAGCCAGTTCGCGATCGTCTTCTTCATCGTCACCTTCGGGGTGATGGTGCTGATGCGACTCGGACTCAACGCTCCCGGCGACCCAGCCCGAACCCTGCTCGGTGGCACCGCCGACCAGGAACTCATCGCATCGACGACGGCGAAGTACCGTCTCGACAGCAACTACTTCACCCAGTACTTCTTCTGGCTGAAGGGCATGGTCACCGGCGACATGGGCTTCAGCGTGCCGAACTCGCTTCCTGTCGCCCAACTCATCAAGG
>JANNQK010000287.1:0-6750 GCA_031400715.1 Actinomycetes bacterium
ACCCGGCGCCCGAGCACGAATACGAGTGACGCTCCTGCGCCGGTGGTCAGCGTTGCGATGCCCCGGGAAACGGGAGGTCACACACCGTGGCCCGCCGCACGTCGTCGCCGACCTCGACCGACACGACGGTGTCGGTCGCTCCGTGCGAGACAGCGAGCATGCCGATCGCCACGTTGGTGTGCAGCCGAGGAGACCAGACCGCAGATGTCACCTGACCGATGCGGGATCCCTCGGCGTCGGTGACCGGCCAGGGGTCGCGGTTCGGCGGCACGCGATCGCCGTCGATCGTCAGCCCGCGGATGCGGCGCGTGACACCGGTGTCGCGCTGACGCCGGAGCGCGTCGAGACCGATCGCGTCGATGGGAGCGTCGAGCGCGCAGTAGCGGTCGAACCCGGCTTCGAGCGCAGTGTCGTCACGGGTGACATCGGTGCCGTAGGTGAGTAGGCCGGCCTCGATCCGCTCGATCAGGTTCGGGCAGCCCGGGCCGATCCCGTCATCGGATCCGACGTCCATCAACCGGTCGTAGAGCCGTCGGCCCACGTCGGCGTCGTCGACGTAGACCTCGAATCCACCCTGGGCACTCCATCCGCTCCGGGCGACCACCATCTCGTGTCCCTCGAAGGCCAGCGGTGCGAACCGGAAGAACTTGACCGCTCGCACCGCCTCGCCGAACACCTTCGCCATCACGTCCTCGGCTCGTACCCCCTGCACGGCGAGTGGCCACACGTCGGGCTCGCGCACGACGACATCGAGGCCCATGCCGAGCGCGAGCCCACCGGCCCACAGCACGACGTCGGAGTCGGACACCGAGAACCACCAGTGCTGTTCACCCACGTGGAGCACCACGGGATCGTTGATCAGGCAACCGGCACGGTCGAGCACCGGTGCGTAACCGCATCGTCCGATCACCATCTCGCGCAGATCGCGCACGGTGAGCAGTTGTGCCAGCCGATCGGCGTCGGGCCCGACGATCTCGACCTGACGCTCGCAGCCGACATCCCACACCTGCACCGAGCGACGGAGATGTTCGTAGTCGTCTTCGACCCCTCGGAACTGGGTGGGCAGCAACATGTGGTTGTAGACGGTGTACGACCGCACGCCGGCCGCCTCGACGCGAGACGACCAGGGCGTCGATCGAAGACGGCGGGTGATCGCGAGAGTCGGCGCCATCAGGGACCCTCCCACCCGATCTGACAGATCTCCGCGCTCCGCCCTTCGAAGTTCCAGACGCGACCGAACGCCCTCACCCTGCCGGTCACCGCTTCGGCGACCGTCACCTCGGGACCCATCCAGTACTGGGTGTTCACCACGCTCACCTCCTCACCCTCACGCGCGCCACCGATGGGTGAGACACGACCCTGGATGAACTTCCCCACCGACAACGTGCGGTCGTTGCCGTCGCGCTCGAATCGCACAGGCGCCTTCTCGGCGCCGAGGTACTCGCCGACCAGCATGTTGAACAGACCCGTGCTCCCCCGCCGCTGCCCACGGAAGATCGACTCCAGGGCTGCGTACTGAGCTTCGTCCGCCCGGTCGTCGATCCAGAGTGCGAGCGACCAGTTGCCTCGCTCCATCTTGCCGGGAATGTCCAGCAGCATCGCCACGTCGAGACCCGACAGGTCGACGTCGCCCGAGTGGCCGGTCTCGATGTGCACGCCCGACCACGCCTGGCAGTAGCCCTCGGTGGGCGGATGCTTGCCGAGGGAGATCACGCAGGGGCAGAACACCGTGCAGTTGCAGTTGAGGATCAGCTCACCCTCGATGGACCACGGTTCCTTGGTTGCACTCATGCCGGCACCTCTCCTTCTCTCTCTGTTCGATGTTCTGGTCGATGTTCTGGTCGATGTTCGAACGGCTCGTTCATCTGCTGTGCTTCGGTCGCTCCGGTCGTGGCAGTCACCGCAACCAGCCCGCGACCATCGCGACCGAGCCGGCGATCAACAGCACGCCGATCGGCACGCGCGCCCGCTGTCCGACGGCAGGCAACTTCTCCACCACCATCAACACGGTCGCGATCACCATGAACCACAACGAGTGGATGCCTCCGACGAAGGCGAGCGCCATCAGCGCCCAGCAACAACCGATGCAGGTGACCGCATGACGAGCACCCATGCGCACCCCACCGAGTGCGCCGTCACGCCAGTGCACCAAGAAGAACGTCATCGGACGGGTGCAGCCGGAGAGGCAGGCCTGCTTCCACACCGTGAACTGATAGATCCCTGCGACCATCAACACTGCGGCGGCGAGCACCGTCGAACGGAGCTCGCCTGCGGCGCCGAGTGCATCGCTTCGACCCAGCACCACCTGCAGGCCCGCGGCGAGCGCGGCGAACCCGATCCACATGGCGAGGTAGCCGCCGACGAACGCCCACCAGATGACGTCGAACCGGCCCAGCAGCCCGGTGCCACGACGGCTCGCCATGAGATCGTCGAGCGCGCGCAGCACCGGAACGGTCGTCGGCAACATCATCACTGCGGTCATCACCGCCCAACTCAGGAACGCGCGGCCCGATTCGATCGATGCAGCACCGTGGTGGTGTGCGCCAGCGGCTCGATGATCGTGCCCCACTCTCACCAACGTCACCACGAGCAACAGCCACAGCGACAACGCGATCAGGTCGCGCGCCCACCGGCGTCGGACCGGCTGGTCGTGAGAATCGGGCAGGGTGGCGACTTCCATACGGCGATCACTATAGTGATCGGCACATGCCAGCCAGCATCGAACATCGACCCGACTCGTGGGCCTTCGCTTCGAACCGATTCGCGCGCGCCGTCATCGAGGCGCGCCAGCAACTCGGCTGGTCGACGCGAGAGCTCGCTCGCCGCTCTGGCTTGTCACAGCCGTACATCGTCGCTCTCGAACGAGCACGGTCGGCAGAGAGGGCTCCCGGCCCGACACCAACGGTCGATGTGGTCGTGCGACTGGCGAGCGCCCTCGGCCTCGACGCCGTGGCGCTGTTCACGGCCGGGCTTCGTCCCGTCGGACGGCACGTGTTCATGGTCGTCGATGAATCGTCGCCGGCCACGATCCTCCAGGCGCGACGTGCCAGCAACTGCTCGACGATGCAGTGGATCGCGGTCGGATCACCGATCGAGTCCGCACCACGTCAGGCAACCGACCTGCACGCGATCCAGCTGCGCCGAACGATCGACGGGCACTACCACCCGAAGGCCGTGGCCGAGTCGCTCACCGCCGAGCTGCACGCGCTGAGCCACGCGATCGATGGCGCCGACATCGGCCTCGTCTTCGCCGACACCTCGAAGGTGATGACCTCGCTCGACGACCCCGACACGATTACCAGGTTCGAGCATCGTTGGGCCACCGTGGTCGATCAGGCCGCAGCAGCGTCCGAGGCTCATGCTGCGTGGAACGTGTGCGTGTACGAGATCGACGCACTCCGGTCGCTCTCCGACCCCGTCGCGACCACGCTCGATCTGATGCGGAGCCACGACGTCACGTGGTCCGCTCGCCGCTCGCGCGTCACCACGGGCGTCGAGGCGTCGACGACCGTGCTCGAACGTCTGCGTCCGACCGGCGCGAAGACCGCCGAGTGGAACATCATTGCCAGAGAGCTCGCCGCCGGCGTCCGTCCGGCTGCCTGAACCACCGGGAGTCCATCCATGAACACCACCCGAGCCTTCCTGTCCGGCCAGACCGATGCCGGATGGTCGCGTCGCGTGGGCAGCATCGACCTCGGCCCTCTCGACGATGGCGAGGTGTTGATCCGCGTCGAGATGTCGGGGATCAACTTCAAGGACGGGCTGGCGACGAGCGAGCGCGGCCGGGTGGCCCGCATCGATCCGCTGGTCCCCGGGGTGGATCTGGCCGGCGAAGTGGTCGAGTCGAAGAGTGCTGAGGTGAGCGTCGGGGCCAAGGTGATCGTCCATGGTTACGACCTGGGGGTGGCCCGCCACGGTGGCTACGCAGAGCTGGCTCGAGTACCCGGGGCGTGGGTGGTCCCCATGCCCAACGGCCTCGACGCATCGACGGCGATGGCGGTCGGCACTGCTGGCTTCACCGCCGCGCTCTCGGTGGCGGCGCTCGAACGAGCGGGCCTTGTCGCAGGGTCTGGTCCTGTGCTCGTCACCGGCGCGACCGGCGGCGTGGGATCGATGGCTGTCGGCATGCTTGCGGCGCGCGGTCATGAGGTCGTGGCCAGCACCGGCAAGGCCGCCGAGGCAGGATGGCTGAGGTCGCTCGGTGCCGCCGACGTGCTCGACCGCAGCGAACTCACCCCCGAGTCGAGCAAGCCGCTCGAGAAGGAACGCTGGGCAGGCTGCGTCGACTGCGTGGGCGGATCGACACTCTCCCACGTGCTGCGCACGCTCCGGTACGGTGCCTGCGTTGCCGCGAGCGGCCTCACCGGCGGGTCCGACCTCCCGACCACCGTGCTGCCGTTCATCCTCCGCAACGTGTCGCTGTTGGGCATCGACAGCGTGCAGACACCGATCGCCGAACGGAGGGCGGCATGGCAGCGCATCGCCACCGATCTCCGCCCCGGCTGGCTGGGCGACACGAACGGGCCGTGGCAGCAGGAGATCGTCGGTTTCGATCATCTGCCCGATCAACTCGACCGCATCCTGGCCGGCGGCATGCGCGGCCGCGTGCTGGTCAGCCCGGATCGCTGACCGAGGTGGCCGTCCGGTCACGGCAAGTCGAGCAGACTCCAGGCATGTTCTGGGTTCCAACATGAAGCGCCACACGATCTCCGAGCCGGCCCGCGAGGTCGACGTGATCCATCACACCGACGTACTCGTCGTGGGTTCGGGCCCGGCCGGGCTCGCCGCCGCGCTCGCCGCGGCACGTCACGGCGTGGAGGTCACCCTGGTCGAGCGCTTCGGATGCTTCGGCGGCAACATCACCACCGTGGGGGTCGAAGGCTTCGCGTGGTACCGCCACGAGCAGACCGTCGAGGCCGACGGCATCGGCCGCGAGTTCGAGGAGCGAGCCCACCAGATGGGCGCCGCCGTTCCGGAGAGCCAGTCACAGTCGTACGAGATCGACGCAGAGGGCTTCAAGGTCGTCGCTGACGTGTTGGTGCAGGAGGCCGGCATTCATCCGATGCTGCACCGCACCTTCGTGGCACCGGTGATGGATGGCGATTCGGTGATCGGCATCATCACCGAATCGAAGGCGGGCCGCGAGGCGATCCTCGGCCGCCGCGTGATCGATGCCACCGGCGACGCCGACATCGCCCACCGCGCCGGAGCGGCAACACACCTCACGCCGCGCGAACAGATGATGGCGGCATCGGTGATGTTCCATCTCGCCGGGGTCGACAAGCGACGGTTCGTCGAGGGCATCGCCGCCGACCCTCAGACCTACGCCGACTGGGCAGGCAACGGCGAGTGGTCGATCGAGACCAGCGGCAAGGAGGACTCGATGTTCTCGCCGTTCCTGCACAAGCCGTTCCGCCAGGCGGTGGAAGCCGGGCTCATCCCCGCCGACCTCACCACCATCGCGGGCACCTGGGGAGCGATCCACGACTCGGGTGAACTGACCTACATGAACCTCGTCCACCTGGCCGGCATCGATGGCACCGACCCCGACGACCTCACTCGTGGCGAGATCGAAGGGCGTCGGCAGGCGATGCACGCGATCGAGGCTCTGCGCGCCTACACACCGGGCTGCGAGAACGCACGATTGCGCAACTTCGGCATGACGCTCGGCGTGCGCGACACACGCAAGATCGATGCTGTCTACGACATGACCGAGCACGACGTGCGCGAGCAGGCACGATTCGACGACTCGATCGGCATCTACCCGGAGTTCATCGACGGCTACGGCGTGCTGATCCTGCCCACCACCGGCCGGTACTTCCACCTGCCGTACCGCAACGTGCTGCCCCAGGGGGTTCACAACCTGTTGGTCGCCGGCCGTTCGTCGGGTGGCGACCGGATCAGTCACGCGGCGACGCGCAACATGTCGTGCTGCGCGGTGCTGGGCCAGGGCGCCGGCATCGCCGCGGCCCAGAGCCTGCACGACGATTGCGACCTCGAAGACGTGAAGATCGACCGGATCCAGGACGAGCTGACCCGTCAAGGCGTCCGCTTCCGCTGACCGACCCAAACCCCGCGATGAGAGATGAATGGCCCTGCCGCCCTCATCTCTCATCGGCTTGGGCGATCCCCGACGTCCGATGAGAGATGGGGGCGCCACAGGCACTCATCTCTCATCGCGAGGTCTGGGTCGAGGCGTGGGTCAGGAGAAGGCGAGGCCGCTGAAGTCTCCGGTGTTGCGCCAGCGGTCGAGGTACTCCCAGTAGGCGATTGGACCGTCTGGGTGCCCGCTGCCGTTGAGGCGTTCCTTCGGGCCGATGGGGCCGCCCTCGTTGTTGTAGTAGCCCGGGGTGCACTCCGGGTTGCCGATGAACCCACGGACGCTGCTGACCATCAGTTCCACCCATGCAGCCTCGGCCTCGGCAGTCACGTCGATCTCGTCGGCCTCCGTCCGGAGCGCATGCGACAGGATCGTTGCGATGGTCGTGCCGGCCTCGGTGAGGTTCTGGGTGATGTTCGAGATCAGGTTCGAGCCGTGGGTCGGGCCCACGATGAACAGGTTGGGGAAGCCGTGGACGTGCATCCCGTGCAGGCTCTGCATGCCGTTGTCCCACTGCATCGTCGAGCAGTTGCTGGCACGTCGCGCCTGGAGGATCGTGGCCGGCGACGATTCATCGACGACCATGAACACGTGCCGTCCGACGGGACGAAGCCCGGCCGTGAACAGCGCCACGGCGTCGAGGCCGAGGG
>JANNQK010000288.1:0-7654 GCA_031400715.1 Actinomycetes bacterium
GCACTTCGGAGCGATCTTCAACCACGGCCCCGATGTGGTGATCGTGCCCGAGCTGTGCAGCGGATGCGACAAGTGTCTGCCGGCCTGCCCGGTCGACTGCATCTACCCGTTCCCCGACTGGGAGACCACACCCGTGCCGAGTGAGTGGTGGGACGAACCGCTCGGCCCCGACGATCCGTACCGCCAAGCGCTTCGCTGATCGCGCTGATCGAAGACACCGAGGTCCTCCTGGGGTGCCGCGGCGGCCATACTTCTCCCATGAGTGATCCCTCTGTCGTCCCCGTCATCGCCGGCTGCGAGCCCTGGTCGCACATCGCTGCGACCCCCGAAGCGCCGGGTGCCCTCGTGCTCCACGGATTCACGGGTGCGCCCCCGTCGATGCGTGGGCTGGCCGAGGCATTCGCGGCTGCGGGGTTCCATGTCGAGCTGCCGCGTCTGCCGGGCCACGGCACGTCGGTCGATGACATGAAGGCGACCTCGTGGTCGGATTGGCACGGCGATGCCGAGCGTGCGTATCAGCATCTGGCTGCCCGCTGCTCGAAGGTGGTGGTCGTCGGACTGAGCATGGGCGGCGCCCTCACGCTGCGGCTCGGTGCCGATCACCCCGAGATCGCCGGTCTGGTGTGCATCAACCCGGCGACGCAACCGTCGGAGGATCTCATCGGTCTGGTCCGAGCCACGATCGACGGCGGCACCGACGAGTTCCCGGGGATCGGAAGCGACATCGCCGATCCGGATCAGACCGAGATCAGCTACGCCAGCGTGCCGCTCCGGCCACTGCTGTCGATGTTGGAGGACGGGGTCACCCCTCTGGCCACGACGTATGCCGCGGCGACATGCCCGCTGCTGTTGATGAACTCGCCGCAGGACCACGTGGTCGAGCCGGCTCAGGCAGAGTTCCTCGCCAGCCGGTACGGCGGCCCGCTCGAGCGGGTCACCCTCGAACGCAGCTTCCACGTGGCCACCCAGGACTTCGACCGCGGGTTGATCGAAGAACGCGCGGTGGCCTTCGCCCGTGGCGTCACGTCGTGACGACCGAGGTGTCGGGCAACGGTCTGCTCGCCAGTCTTCCCAGTCCGTCGAGCGGGGTGTTCGAGCTCGGTCCGCTGTCGATCCACGCCTATGGCCTGATGATCGCGCTCGGAGTCGTCGCCGGGGTCTGGCTCACCGGTCGCCGGCTCGAAGCCCGTGGCACCGGCACACGCGACGATGCGAGCGGGATGGCCGTGTGGGCCGTGATCGCCGGTGTCGTCGGAGCGCGGCTCTACCACGTGATGACCGACTGGAGCTCGTTCGAGGACAACCCGGCTCGCATCCTCCAGATCTGGAAGGGTGGACTCGGAATCCCCGGCGGTCTGCTGGCCGGCATCACCGTCGGATGGTGGGTCACGAAGCGGCGCGGCATCGATCCGCGCGAGATGGCTGCTGCCGCGGCGCCGGCGATCCCACTCGCGCAGTCGATCGGTCGCTGGGGCAACTGGTTCAACCAGGAGTTGTTCGGAGGAGCCACCACGCTGCCGTGGGGGCTCGAGATCAGTGCCGACAAGGTGCCGGCGGGATACCTCCCCGGCACCTTGTTCCATCCGACGTTCCTCTACGAGTCGCTCTGGAATCTCGCACTGTGCGGGGTGCTGATCCTCATCGATCGACGGTTCCAGCCTCGAGCCCCACGGCTCATGGCGATGTACCTGGTGGGCTACGGGGTCGGCAGGTTCTGGGTCGAAGGGCTGCGGATCGATGCCGCCGACGAGTTCGGTCCGTTCCGGTTCAACCAGTGGGTGGCCATCGTCGTCGCCGTGCTGGCCGCGCTGTATCTCGTCTGGAGTGGTCGACCGTCCGGTGGTGAGCGATCGGAGTCGTCGCCGGAGCAGGACGAGCAGCCGCAGGACGAGCGGCCGCAGGACGAGGAACCAGTCGTGGGCGGTTCCGCTCCGTCCGCCTCGGAGGGCACCGATGGTCACGACTACGTTGCCGCCGATGAGCGACCTCTCGACGAATCCTGACCCCGTCCTCTACGAACGGCGCGAACCCGGCATCGCGCTGATCACCTTGAACAGGCCTGCCCGCCTGAACGCATGGAACGGCGAGCTCGCGGTGCGCTACTTCGAGTTGCTCGATCAGGCAGCCGCAGATCCGGACGTGAAGGTGATCGTGGTCACCGGTGCCGGGAAGGGCTTCTGTGCCGGTGCCGACATGGAGACCCTCCAAGGCATCGGCAACGACAGTGCCGGCGGCGCCGAGAGTGCCGCCGGCGGGCGCCCTCAGCACTACACGACCACGGTTCCCAAGCCGGTCATCGCTGCCGTGAACGGCGCCTGCGCCGGCATCGGCATGGTGCAGGCACTGATGTGCGACATCCGCTTCGCCGCAGCGGGTGCGAAGTTCACCACGGCGTTCTCGCGGCGAGGTCTGATCGCCGAGTACGGCATGTCATGGATCCTTCCGAGGCTCATCGGTACGGCCCGGTCGATGGATCTGTTGTTCTCCGGGCGAGTGTTCCTCGCCGAAGAGGCCGCGGCGATGGGCCTCGTCAACGAAGTCGTGCCGGCCGAGCATCTGCTCGACCGCACGCTCGAGTACGCCGCCGACCTCGCGGTGAACGCGTCGCCGACGTCGATGTCGATCATGAAGCAACAGATCTACGCCGACCAGACCCGTGGCGTCGCCGCGGCGAGCGACGACGCGATCGAGTTGATGAAGGCCTCGCTGCGGCGGAGTGACTTCAAAGAAGGTGTCGCCAGTTTCCTGCAGAAGCGGCCACCGGCGTTCGCCCCCCTCCAGGGCTGAGTCGGCGGGTCAGCCGAGCTCGCGCAGGCGTTCGGCAACGACCTCGGGGATGACCGGGTTGAAGTACTCGTTGCATGCGACCTCGGCCGCGGCGATGAAGCGAGACGTGTTGCCGCGACGCCACGGCGACACGATCTCGATGTTGAACCACGCCTGCGGCCATTTGCCACCGTCGGTCGGGCGCTGGTTGAGCCACATCATGTAGGGCAGTGGGGTGTCGTACAGACGATCGAGCCGGGCCAGCACGTCGACGAGCATCGCCGCCAGATCTTCGCGGCCGACGTCGTCGAGCGCGGCGATGTCGGGCGTGCGCACCTTCGGCGCAAGCGTGAGCGCCACGGGGAACGTCGAGGCGATCGGCACCCAGGCGAGCCAGCCGCGATCGCCGCCGTGATCGGCGACGATCCGCTCGCCCGCTTCGAACTCGGGCTCCCATCCGGCGGCCAACAGCCGTCCCGGGCGGTCAGGCACGTGGTCGTACGCGTAGATCTGGCCATGCGGGTGCGCGATCGTGGCCCCCACTTCGGGGCCTCGGTTCTCGAAGATCAGCACGTAGTCGACGTCGTCGCGAGCACCGAGGTCGATGAAGCGCTCGGTCCACAGGTTGATCACCTTGAGCGCGCCGGCCGTGCCGAGCGAGGAGAACGTCGCATCATGCTGGCTCGTGTAGAGCACGACCTCGCAGCGGTCGGGTTGCATCGCCGGCCACCGGTTCTTGAACCAGCGCACGTCGTACGGCTCGGGAGCCTCGAGGCCGCCCGGGCAGAACGGGCATCCCGTGGACGGCAGGTTGGGCCGGGCCTGGCGAGTGCCCACGATGTGGACGACCGTGCCGAGGTACGGATCGACACGCGTGTCGTCGGTCGTAGCCGGCGCGGCGTCCGCGAGCGCGCTCGGCGCCGCTCGGCCATTTGTTGGGGGAGTCATGACGATCTCACCACTCAATCGGGCAGGCGGTCACCCGTGGCGCCGTCGAACAGGTGGAGCGCACCACGGTCCGGGACGAGATGGACGGTATCGCCCTTCATGATGTTGCTCAGGCCTTCGGCGCGAGAGACCACCGTCAACTCCGGGTGCGCCACCGGCGTGCAGTAGAGGTACGACTCGGAGCCGAGCTCTTCGACCGTGATCACCGTCGCATCCAGCCCGCCCTCGCCGTGGGCATGAAGCCCTTCAGGCCGGACACCGACCACGACCGCATCGCTGGTGAGCGCCGATCGCTGCTCGGGTGTGAGTGCAATGACGAGTGAGCCGAACCTGGCGCCGTCCGGGCCGAGCACCGCGTGCATCATGTTCATTGCCGGCGATCCGATGAAGCCGGCCACGAAGTTGTTGCGAGGCCGGGTGAACAGGTCGCGCGGGGTCGCACACTGCTGGAGCAGCCCGTCCTTCAGCACCGCGACACGATCGCCCATCGTCATCGCCTCCACCTGGTCGTGGGTGACGTAGACGGTGGTCACGCCGAGGCGGCGTTGCAGGGCTGCGATCTGGGTGCGCGTCTGCACCCGGAGCTTGGCGTCGAGGTTCGACAGAGGCTCGTCCATGAGGAACACCTTGGGCTGGCGGACGATTGCCCGGCCCATTGCCACTCGCTGACGCTGGCCACCGGAGAGCTTGGCCGGCTTTCGATCGAGATACTCCTCGAGGTCGAGGAGCTTGGCGGCCTCGTGCACACGCTCGGCTATCTCTGGCTTGGGGACCTTCTTGATCTTCAGGTGGAAGCCGATGTTCTCGGCGACGGTCATGTGCGGATAGAGCGCGTAGCTCTGGAACACCATTGCGATGTCGCGTGCGCGCGGTGGCAGGAAGGTCACGTCGGTGTCGCCGATGTGGACGCTGCCTCCGTCGATCGGTTCGAGACCGGCGAGCATGCGCAAGGTGGTGCTCTTGCCACAGCCCGAAGGACCGACGAGGACGAGGAACTCGCCGTCGGCGATCTCCAGGTTCAGGTGGTCGACCGCTGGTTTGGGCGTGTTCGGGTAGATGCGGCTGGCATCGGTGAAGGTGACGGTGGACATCAGGCCCTCCTGCGGGTGGCGCGAGAGACGTCCGCGGAGACCGCGGCAACGTTGGTGTTGGACGTGCTGTTGGACGTGCTGTTGGATGAGATCGGCACGGCGCCGGTGGTGCTCGCACCATGGGGGATCGACTGGTCGACGAACTGCGGATCGGCGATCACGAGCTGGCCGACTTCGTCATCGAGGATGTTGCGCGCCGTGATGGCGAGTCCTCGGTCGGTGATCAGTTCGGCAGCCGAACGCAGTGGAGCGATCGTGCTGAGTCCGGTGACGTTCCACTTGGTGTGGTCGGCCAGCACGACGAGGTGGCCCGTCGCGTCGATGAAGGCACGGTTCGTCTCGGCCTCCATCAAGTTCGGAGTGGTGAAGCCGGCGCGTTCGCTGATGCCGTGGACACCCATGAACACCATGTCGAGGTGGAGCGCTTGCAGGGTGTGCACAGCCACGGGACCCACGAGGGCATCGGAGGGCGTGCGCACACCGCCCGTGAGGACGACGGTGCGGTCGTGGCGCCGGTGCTGATGGAGCACCTCGGCCACCTGCACCGAGTTGGTGACGACGGTGAGGTCGGCGATGTCGACCAGGTGGTACGCAAGCTGCCACGTGGTGGTGCCGGCGGTGATGCCGATCGCACTGCCAGGGCGCACTCGCTCGGCGGCAGCGATCGCGATGGCGTGCTTGTCTGCCATGTTGCGCATCGACTTGGCCTCGAAACCCGGCTCGTCCGTGCTGTGCTCATCGCACAGGGTGGCGCCGCCGTGCACCTTGCGCAGGAGGCCGGCCTCGTCGAGCAGGTCGAGATCGCGCCGCACGGTCATGTCGCTGACTCCGAGCAGGACGGCGAGTTCGCTGACGCGCACCGAACCACGGCGGCGCACTTCGGCGGCGATGACCTCGTGGCGTTGACGAGCGAAGGCACGGGCAGACCCGGGATCGAACACGTTGTCGTTCATCGTGCGAGTCCCCCTTTCCGACGCCTGTCCACGGCCGGGCCCGGCCGAACCCGACCGGATCAATGATTCGCACACTGCACGACCATGGACAGAATGTCAACACGAAACGAGGTGATCGAACACGATCGGTGTGCGGAGCGGTGGATGGGTGATCCAACGCCACCACTTTGTGTTCGATAATCGCACATCGCACCTTGACAGCGCCCAGCGGTCATGTCACATTGCGAAGTGAACATACCATTTCAACACCGTTCACCAGGATGTCGTTCGGGAGCGCAGTGAGCGTTCGCAACACGACGGCCGGTGGACACTCCGAACCGTATCGGTGTGTTCTGCATCCACGAGGGGGAGCCTTGAATTACGAATCATCACCGAGCCCGTCAGACGTCGGGTTCTCGATCTTCTCGCGTCGCACGCTCCTTGCGGGTGCCGCCGGAATTGCCGGTGCCGCCGCGCTCGCCGCCTGCGGCGACGACGACGAGACGGGCAGCGGAAGCGACTCCACCGATGGTGGCACCGCGACCACCGCTGCCGCCCCCGCGACCACGGCTGCGCCGAGCGGCGACGCCGTGACCTTCGGCTCGAACTACTCCGACGAGAAGCCGAAGGCAGCCATCGCGGCTGCGATCGCGGCAACGGGCGTGAACGCGACGATCAACACCGTCGACCACAACACGTACCAGGAGAACTTCAACACCTACATCCAGCAGCCCGACGATGTCGTGAGCTGGTTCGCCGGCTACCGCATGCGTGCCTTTGCGAGCAAGGGCGTGGTCGGGGACATCTCCGATGTGTGGGCGAACCTGGGCGATCTCAGCGAGGGCTTCAAGAGCGCCTCGTCGGGCCTCGACGGCAAGCAGTACTTCGTGCCGTTGTACTTCTACCCATGGGCGATCCACTACCGGAAGAGCCTGTTCGAGGAGAAGGGTTACGAGATCCCGACCACGTGGGACGACCTCCTCGCGCTCGCCGAGAAGATGAAGGCCGACGGCATCATCCCGTTTGCAGCAGCCAACGACGGTGGCTGGCCGCAGATGGGCATGTTCGACATGATCAACCTGCGCACCAACGGCTACGACTTCCACGTGTCGTTGATGGGCGGGCAGGAGAGCTGGACCGACGACAAGGTGAAGCAGATCTTCACCAACTGGTCGACGATCCTCGACTACTACCAGCCCGACGTCAACGGCCGCACGTGGCAGGACGCCGCCACGGCGCTCGGCGACAAAGAGGTCGGCATGTACCTGCTCGGCACATTCGTGACGAGCAACTTCGATTCGGCCACACAGCAGGACATCATCGACGACATCGACTTCTTCGCCTTCCCCGAGATCGACCCGGCCCACGGCCAGGACGCGGTCGAGGCGCCGATCGACGGATTCATGATGGCAGCGAAGCCGGCGAACGAGGCCGGCGCGAAGGCGCTCCTCGCCGCTCTCGGTGGTTCGGCGCCGATCGACGCCTACATCGCGATCGACCCGTCCGTGGTTGCAGCCAACGCCAAGGCCAAGACCGACGGGTACAACGCTCTGCAGCAGAAGTCGGCCGAACTCGTGGGTTCGGCGAAGTACATCGCCCAGTTCCTCGACCGCGACACCGATCCCGACTTCGCCTCGCAGGTCGTCGGGAAGGGTCTGTCGGACTTCCTCGCCGACCCGAGCCAGATCGATACGATCCTGGCGACGATCGAAGAGCAGAAGCAGACCTACACCTTCGGATGATCCGCCAGGCTCGAGCGATCGAGCTGGCTCAGGAAAGGACCGGCCCCGATGTCCACCGACCCTGTACAGGTCGAGGTGCGGTCAGCCGAGAATGAGTCGACGGCGCCCCGTCCGGGGGGCCGGCGGCACATTTAGAAGCGGGGTAGCCGCGTCAAAAAAGCCCAAGGGGGGATGG
>JANNQK010000289.1:0-7746 GCA_031400715.1 Actinomycetes bacterium
GAGATGGTGATGCCTGGTGACAACGTGGCGATCACGGTGGAGTTGGGCAAGCCGATCGCGATGGATGAGGGCTTGCGTTTCGCGATCCGCGAGGGTGGCCGTACCGTGGGCGCCGGCCGCGTCACCAAGATCACGAAGTGAGCTGACGAACCATGGCCCAGTCCAGCATCCGCATTCGCCTCAAGGCGTTCGATCACGAGATCATCGACCAGTCGACTCGCAAGATCGTCGAGACGGTCACCCGCACCAATGCCACGATTCGTGGTCCGATCCCGTTGCCGACCGACAAGCACCGCTACACGGTCATCCGCGGTCCACACATCGACAAGGACTCTCGCGAGCACTTCGAGATGCGTGTCCACAAGCGTCTGATCGACATCGTCGACCCGAACGCCAAGACCATCGACAGCCTGCAGCACATCGAACTGCCTGCCGGCGTCGACATCGAGATCAAGATCCAGTCGAGCTGACGCTGGTCTGACGCTGGTCTGATTTCGAAGACCGCTGCAACGGAGGGGACGGCATCGGCCGTCCCCTCCGTTCGTTTTCCTCGGTGACTCGATGCCGGGCAGGTCTTTCGGATCATCCCGGTCCGTCTCCGTTGCGCGCAGACAGCGACAGCGATAGCAAGGCGGCATCGAGCCGCACGACCACCCCCATCTCCGTGCACCCTCCCGCATCGACGTGCTCGCCGGTGCGGGCCAGCGGATGCCGTTGCCTCCCCCGACATCGGGGACCCTGCGGGTGCCGACCGACCTCGCTTCGTCGCATGCGGTGCATGCGGTGCATGCGGTGGGTGCTCCGGGGACGGTGCGCATCACCGATCATCTGATGCCGTCGTCGATCGGGTTCGGGGCGCCGACGCCGACGGGTCGACGTCACCGGCGCGAGCGCCGGCATCGGGCAGCCCCGAATCGCCGCACGCTGATCCTGCTCGCGTGTGGCCTCACCCTCGCGGCCTGGCTCGCCGGTCTGCTCGGAGCGCTGATGGGCAACGAGATCGCCGGTCGACGCGACGAGCCGCCCCGTCGGGCATCGATGCTCGGCGTCTCTGTCGCCCCGCCGCGGGCGGACGAGCCCGGGCCGATCGACGTCGCTGCGGTGGCGGGTGCGGTGGGCGGCAGCGTCGTCGCGATCCAACGAGAGGTCGGTCTCGACGGTGAGCTCGGCCAGTCGGCGGGCACGGGAGTGATCGTCACCGCCGACGGTGAGATCGTCACCAATGCCCACGTCGTCGCCGACGCCACGACGGTCAACGTGCGCCTCCCTGGCGAGAGCGAGCCGCGGGTGGGAGCGGTCATCGCCGTCGATGCGTCCAACGATCTCGCCCTCGTGCGAATCGACGCCTCCGGACTGCCACCCGCGACGTTCGCCGACCCTGCCGACATCCGCGTGGGCGACGATGTGGTGGCGATCGGATTCGCGCTCGACCTCGATGGCGACCCGAGCGTCACCAGAGGAGTCGTGTCCGCCCTCGACCGCACGCTGTCGACGAGCGCTGGCGCGTTGAACGGCCTCGTGCAGACCGACGCACCGATCTCGTCAGGGAACTCGGGCGAGCCGCTCGTCAACGCCTTCGGGAACGTCGTCGGCATCAACACCGCCGTCGCATATGGCGACGTCGACACCGCAGCCAACAGCGTCGGCTTCGCGATCGGCGTCGCCGAACTGCTGCCGGAGTTGGCAGCACTCCGCGCCGAGGCCGGCGGCATCGAGTTGACCCAGGGGTACCTCGGCGTCGGCGTCGAGCCACGTCATGACGGCGGTCGCGGTGCGGTGGTGACGCAGGTGGAACTCGGCTCCGCAGCCGACCTCGCCGGCATCGTCGCCGGCGATGTCGTGGTGAGCGCCGACGGCGCCGACATCGTGGGTGCAGACGACCTCATCGCGACGGTGCGCGACCTCGACCCCGGCTCTGCCATGACGCTCGGCATCATCCGCGACGATCAGGCGATGGACGTGCCCGTCGTCCTCGCGACGCGACCTCCGGAGCCGACGGGCTGACCCGTGCGGGTTCACCTCGATCAGCCCGACGTGGCGCGCCGAGGTGGTCTACGGCTGGTCGAACGTGGCGGGCAACACCTGGAACAGCACGAGCTTGATGCCAGTGGGGTCGGTCAGGGCAAGGTTGCGGTGACCCCACGGCTGCACCTCGGGTTCCTGGTCGAGCGGCACCGCGTTGGCGCGCAGACGTCCGAGGACCTCCCCGAGATCGCCCACCTCGGCCGACACGAAGAGACCGGAGACGGGTTCGGGGGTGCCCTCGAGGAACTCGACCCTCGCCGAGTCGCCGAAGCCGAAGATCCGCCCGCGACCTCCGTCGGTCCATTCCTTGGTGACCGGCCATCCGAGCACCTCGCCGTAGAACCGACAGGCCTCGTCGAATCGATCGGTCACTCGCACCACGCGCATCTCCATGCACGTCAGGGTACGCCGGGCAGTACCCCTCGAAAGTAGGGTTCGGCTCATGCAGGATCTCGATGTGCAGCTCGACCCGCACCTCGGGGGACAGCGACCGTTCGGGCTGAACTACTGGCCCCTTCCGCAGGACGACCCGGGGGTCGAGATCCAACGCGAGAGCATCCGCCTCGTGAGCCCCGATGGGGCGCTCGTGCGTGGTCTGCTGTGGACTCCGCCGCGGGGTCGGGCCTGGAAGACAGCGGTGATCCTCAGCCATCCGCGAGGCGACTTCTCGGTGCACTACGCATGTCCGCTGCTCGCCGCTGCGGGCTACGCGGTGCTCGGGTTCGGCACCCGCTACATGAACAACGACACCGACTGCCTCCACGAGAACTGCATCGTCGACGTGAACACCGCGTACCAGGAGATGAAGCGACGAGGTGCCGAGGCCATCGTGCTGCTCGGCAACTCGGGCGGCGGGAGCCTCATGGCCCTTGCGAACGCGCGGCTCGGCATCGGTGACGGATGGGTCGGGATGGCCGCGCACCCCGGTGAGGGTGTGTTCATGAACCAGGTGATCGACCCGAGCGTCGCCGACGAGCACGATCCGTTCAGCACCGTGCCCGAACTCGACATGTATGACGCCGACAACGGTTGGCGGCCCTGGCCGGAGCCGTGCGAGTACGACCCCGCCTGGGTCGCCCGTTATCGCGCGGCACAGGTGGCGCGGGTCGCCCGCATCGACGCGATCGCCAAGGCGAGCATCGCCGATGCCGGCGAGGCAGGCAGCCGACTTCGGGGCATCGACAAGGCGGCAGATCCCGCGGGGTGGCGCGAGCAGCGTCGGCGTGCGGTGTTCACCAGCTACCTCACGATCTACCGCACGCTCGCCGATCCTGCGTACCTCGATCTGTCGATCGATCCCGACGATCGACCGATGGGTTCGCTGTTCGCGTTCCCCGACCCCCTCGACGCCAACTACGGGCGAGGTGGTCTGGCTCGCACGATGACGGCGCGCGGATGGCTCAGCACCTGGTCGGGTCTCTCGAGTCACGCCAAGCTGGCCGACACCATGCCGCAGGTCACCGTCCCGACGATCCTGGTGCATCCCACGGCCGACACCGAGATCCGCCGCTGGCAGGCCAAGGAGATCGTCGACAACAGCGGCGCCGCCGACAGCACCTACGTCGAGATGAGCGGTGCCCCGCACTACCTGGAGGGGCACCGGCCGGAGGCCCTTCGGCTCGTGGCCGACTGGATGGCGAAGCGCTTTCCGTGATGCCGCGTGTCGACTGGCGATGCAACCGGCCGGCGAGGCTTGGCGTGCTAGCGATGCTCGTCGCAGTGGCGTCGACCGGGTGCGCGGACACATCGTCCGAACCGTCGGCACCCATCGCGACCGCTGGTCCGGCGGTCGAGAGTTCGGGCGGCGACGACGGGGGCGACGACGGTGACGAGCCAGCCCTCGTGGAGATCCGGTCGGTGCTGAGCACCACGATCGGAGTCTGCGAGGACATCGGCGTCAGCCTCCGCCTCGAGGGACGACGATGTCACGTGCTCGGTGATGCAGTCGGCGTCGAACAGTCGCTCGGTGTCAGCAGCTGGGTGGTCGACGCGTTGGCCGAGTCACGTGGCGATCTCGGATGGGTCGTTCGAGTGCGGGTGGCCCCCGAGTCGTTCGCTGCCATCCGCGATGCGTTCGAGGCGGCGCGCGCCGACCGGTTCGTGCTCGTCGTCGATGGCCGGGGTGTGTTCGAGTTCAGCTACTCGGCGCTCGCCCTGGAGTCGGCGTTCGGACCGTTGCTGTCAGAACGCGAGGCCCTCACCGTCGCCGCAGTGCTGCGCGGTGAACCGCGACCCGATGTCGATCGGCCAAGGGTCGGCGTCGGCGACACGTGGCTGGCTGCGCTGGGCGTGCACGTCTGCGGCGAATGGATCGCCAACGCTCCGGCGACGAATCCCGAGGCCGGTGTGCACTCGCACGGTGATGGGCTCGTGTACGTGCATCCGTTCCATGCTGACGGCCCGCAACAGGACGTCGGCGACGAAGCCACGCTCCGTCGGTTCCTCGCCGAAGGGGGATGGAGCGCCGACGAAGACGAGCTCTCGCTGTGGGATGACGTCGTGGTGCGAACCGGGCAGACGTGCCCCGACGGGCAACGGGGCATCATCCGTTGGACCGTCGACGGTGCGGGCGAGGCCGGCGATCCGAGCGACCACGTGATCGGGCATCGGCAGGTGATCGTGCTGTCGTTCGATCCGGTCGGTGCCGACGTCGGCGAGCCTCCGCAGCTCGCGGCACTGCCCATCCCCACGCTCGGCCCCGACGTCGCCGCCGGGGGCGGCTGACGCCGAACACCGAACACCGAACGCCGAACGATCGGACCTGGTTCCTCGCTGAGCCGGGCGCACCCTCGTGCGACGTAACGTGTGGACGGTTCGGTGCACCGGACCGCAACCGATGGGGGTCGGGATCATGGAGATCTGGTCATGAAGTTCGGAGTGTTCTACGAACTGCAGCTGCCCAAGCCATGGACGCGCGACGACGAGTACACGCTGTTCAACCACGCGCTCGACCAGGTCGACCTGGCCGACAAGCTGGGGTACGACTATGCCTGGGAAGTCGAGCACCACTTCCTCGAGGAGTACAGCCACTCCTCGGCTCCGGAGGTGTTCCTTGCTGCGGCCAGTCAACGGACCACCAACATCCGCCTCGGTCACGGCATCATCCAGTTGCCGACCAATCACCCGGCCCGAGTCGCCGAACGAGTGAGCACCCTCGACCTGTTGAGCGATGGGCGAGTGGAGATGGGCGTCGGCGAAGGCAGCAGCGTCACCGAACTGCATCCGTTCGACCGGCGTTTCCGCGACAAGCGGGCCGTCTGGGAGGACGCGATGCGGTGCCTGATGCCGATGTTCTGGGAGGAGGGTTGGGAGTATCACGGTGAGTACTTCGACTTCCCGCTCCGCAACGTGATCCCCAAGCCGCGCCAGTACCCACACCCGCCGCTCTGGGTTGCGTGCAGCCAGCTCGAGACGATCGAGATGGCCGGCCGCCGCGGCATCGGCGCGCTCGGCTTCCAGTTCGTCAGCGCCGAGGCCGCGAACGCCTGGGTGCATGCGTACTACAACTCGTTCACCAAGCGCTTCGATCCGCTGGGGCCGTACGCGACCAATCCGAACATCGCCATCGTCAGCCAGTTCATGTGCGCCGACACCGACGACGAGGCCCGGGCCCGAGCCGACGGATCCACGTTCTTCCAGTTCGCGCTGCGCTTCTACAACGACAAGGGCCCGCTCGTTCCCGGGACGGTCAGCCTGTGGGACGAGTACCAGACGTGGAAGGCCAGCCCGTCAGGGCAGAAGGCCCAGGGTGGCGGACTGATCGGTTCGCCCGCCACGATCCGCGACAAGCTGCACCGCTTCGCCGAGTCGAACGTCGACCAGGTGATCCTGCTCAACCAGGCCGGACGAAACCGACACGAACACATCTGTGAGGCGCTCGAGTTGTTCGCGACGAAGGTGATGCCCGAGTTCCACGACATGGAACCGCACCACCAGGAGTGGAAGCGGCAAGTGCTCCACGGCGAGATCGAACTCGACGAGATCGACACCGACCCGTACAACATCGTCAGCCTGCAGTCCACCACGTGGAAGCCCGGGGCAGAGGTGCCCGTCGCCGGCCACTGATCATCGTTGATCGTCGCCACTGTCGCTGTCGTGACCCGCAGATGGGCCGAAGGACTCAATCGAATTGGTTCGGCGATGCGCGAGGGCAGGGTTCCGCGACCACCACGTAGACTCGGCCGCCTACCAGCGGTGGTGTTCTGCCCGGGTCGGTCGACCCGGTACTGAAAGGGTGACGTGGAACTTTCCTTTGTGATCAATGCCATCCGGCGGTACCTCTGGGTGCCGGTGCTCGGGGCGCTGTTGGGAGCGTTCGCCGGATTCGCGTTGGAGAACGGCGGCGGCTCGAACTACGAGTCCGAGGCGATCATGCTGGTCACGCCCCCGAGCGAGTCGCGGGTGAACGTCTCGTTCACGTCCGATCCCGACCGTTACGTCGTCGGTGAGCTGAGCGTTCTGCGATCCACGGCACTGGCCGAAAAAGTCGCGAGCAAGGTGGGAGGTGGTGTCGGCACTGCGCAGGTGAGGTTGGCCACGGTGTTCACTCACGAGCCACGCACCGACATCGTCCGGGTGGTCGCCTCGACCGCCGACCCCGAGCTGTCGAAGGCGATCGCTGACGCCTACCTCGACCTGTACATCGAGCGGATCAACACCGCCGTCGACGAGCAGCAGGGCCCCGAGATCGAGCGCCTCGACACTCAGTTGGCGGAACTCAACACGCTGATCTCCGGCGTCGATGGCGAGATCCAGACGACGATGCAGTCGTACATCGATAGGTTCAACGCGGAGTCGGGGAACATCGGCTTCATTCCCGCACTCGAGCAGGTGGCCCCCGACCTGGTGTCTCGCAAGGAGAGCCTGCAGGCCGAGTACAGCCAGATCCTCAGCAGCAAGACCCAGCTCGAGGTCAGCCAACGTCTCCGTGTCACCAGCCAGGTGGTCCAGCGGGGCACCGTCCCGGGTGATCCGGAACCACCCAAGACCCTCCTCGTCTACGCGGGCGCTGTCGGCGGCTTCTTCGCAGGTCTCGTCGGCGCCGTGCTCCTCGGTCGTCTGTCGCCGAGGATCCTCGACCCTGCACAGGCCAGCGAGGTGCTCGGCCGCCCCGTGGTGGGTGAGTTCCCCCGCGCTCGATCACTCGGCAAGTCGCGTCACGCCGCTCTCGGGAACCTGCCGTCGAACGTCATCCCGTTCGTCGACAACTTGTGCGTGCGGGCCGAGGCCACCGCTCGTCCTGGGTCCTCGCTCGTCGTGGTCGTCGCCGGCTCGCAGCGCTCTGCCGGCACCACCACCCTCGCCGCAGCGATGGCCAATCGGTATGCGGCGCTCGGTTCCCAGGTGCTGTTGGTCGATGCCGACCTCCGCCACCCCGAGGTCACCGCCCTGTTCGCACCAGGTCGGCCCGGCATCGCGGCGCTCCTGAACCACGGCGACGACACGGATGCGAGCGGCGTCCGCCGTCGCCCGAGCCTCGGCGACCCGTTCACACCCACCGGCGTTCCCGGGCTCAGCGTGATCGGGCTCGGCGACAAGTCGGCGAGCGCCCCACTTCGGCGTCAGAACGTGCAGGACGTGGTCGAGGCAGCCTCGCGACATGCCCACGTCGTCGTGTTCGATGGTGGTCCGTTGCTCGACTCCGCCACGACGGTGCAACTCGCCCAGGTTGCCGACGCGGTCGTCTTGACGATGCCGATGAAGCGCCAGCGCATGGATGCC
>JANNQK010000290.1:0-9014 GCA_031400715.1 Actinomycetes bacterium
GCTCGCGCCCTGCTCGAGCCGATCAAGAAGAAGTACGGCCGCAAGATCTCCTGGGCCGACCTGATGCTGCTCACCGGCAACGTCGCGCTCGAATCGATGGGCTTCAAGACCTTCGGTTTCGCCGGCGGTCGTGAAGACGTGTGGGCTCCGGAAGAAGACGTCTACTGGGGCCCCGAGAACGTGTGGCTCGACGACCAGCGCTACAGCGGTGACCGCCAGCTCGAGGCGCCGCTCGGCGCGGTGCAGATGGGCCTCATCTACGTCAACCCCGAGGGCCCGAATGCCAACCCCGACCCCATCGGGTCTGGTCGCGACATTCGCGAGACGTTCGGCCGCATGGCCATGAACGACGAGGAGACCGTCGCACTGGTCGTGGGCGGGCACGCCTTCGGCAAGATGCACGGTGCCGGCCCGGAACCCTTGGTGGGAAGCGAGCCCGAGGGCGCACCGATGGAGCAACAGCTCCTCGGCTGGAAGAACAGCTTCGAGAGCGGTGTCGGCATCCACACCACCACGAGTGGCTTCGAAGGTGCCTGGAACTCCACGCCCACCACGTGGGACAACAACTACCTCGAGACATTGATGGACAACGATTGGGTGCTCACCGAGAGCCCGGCCGGCCACAAGCAGTGGACAGCTCCGGCGCTCGCCGGTACGGTGCCGGACGCCCAGCGTCCTGACGTGTTCCACGCCCCGATGATGTCCACAGCCGACATGGCCATGAAGATGGACCCGATCTACGGCCCCATCTCGCAGCGTTTCCGTGACAACCCGGAACAGCTCGACGACGCCTTCGCTCGTGCCTGGTACAAGCTCCTGCACCGCGACCTCGGCCCGAAGGCCAATTTCATCGGCCCCGAGGTTCCGGCTGAAGAGCTGCTGTGGATGGACCCGATTCCGGCAGGCACCGCACTCAGCGACGCCGATGTCGCAACCGTCAAGGCCGCGATCATGTCGACCGGCCTCAGCATCACCGAGCTCGTCGAGACGGCCTGGGCTTCAGCGTCCACCTACCGTGGAAGCGACCGGCGCGGTGGCGCCAACGGTGGCCGCATCCGTCTCGCTCCGCAGAACGGCTGGAACGTCAACCACCCCGAACAGCTCCGCCGTGTGCTGTCCGCCCTCGAGGGTGTGCAGTCGAGCGTCGGCATCAACGTGTCGATGGCCGACCTCATCGTGCTCGGTGGCGTCGCTGCAGTCGAAGCCGCAGCGGCCGCAGGCGGTCACAGCGTGAGCGTCGACGTCAGCACGGGCCGCGGCGATGCCACTGCCGAGCAGACTGACGAAGAGTCCTTCGCATGGCTCGAGCCGAAGAACGACGGTTTCCGCAACTACCTGGGCAAGGGCACCAGCCATGTCGCCGAGCACCTGCTCGTCGACCGGGCACAGCTGCTCGGCCTCAGCGCTCCGGAAATGGCCGCCCTCGTCGGTGGTCTCCGTGTGCTCGGTGTCAGCACCGACAGCCGTGGCGTGCTCACCGAACGGGTCGGCACGCTGAGCAACGACTTCTTCGTCAACCTGATGGACCAGGACGCCGTGTGGTCTGCCGCATCGGGCGCTGAAGACACGTTCGAAGGCCGTCACCGCGCCAGCGGCGACATCAAGTGGACCGGTACTCGCAACGATCTCGTGTTCGGCTCGAACTCGATCCTGCGGGCCATCGCCGACGTCTATGCAGCCGATGATGCTGGCGCCAAGTTCGCCAACGACTTCGCCGCCGCATTCGCCAAGGTGATGGACGCCGATCGCTTCGATCTGGCCTGATCACCGCAACCGGATGTGTTCCAACTGAGCCCGGTCTGCGCCACATCGGTGGGGCAGACCGGGCTCGGTCGTCTTTCGGGCAACCGCGCTGCTCGAAACAGATGACTTCGTCTTGCGATGTCGGCGATGGAGGTCCACCCCTCGTTGCCAGTGGCGTGACGAAGTGTTCCGAGGGGCACGTGTGCAGTTCGGTGTTGCGCTAGCCCGAGCGTTGGGGGTCGTCGGGATCGATGCCGAGGCAGAGCTTGCCGATCAACTCGTGGGCGAGCAGCGTGTTGCCCGGGTGGAACCGGCCCATACGAACGTCGCGGAAGATCTGCTCGAGGCGGTTGCCCTTGAATGCTGCGCCTCCACCCGCGAGGTCCATGGCGTGGTCGACGATCTCGTAGGCGTGGTTGATCACGAAGTGTCGTGCGCCCACCAGACGCACCGGCCAGTCGTCGTGAGGCACCCCTGTCGTCCAGTCGCCACACACTCGCTCGAGGAGCGCGTCGCTGGCGTCGAGCGCGATGCGCATCTCCGACACGAGGTGTTGAACCCCTGGGTGGTGTGCCATCGAGTTCGTGAGGGCAACCGACCTGCGGTGGGGCATCCGGTCGATCGTGATGTCGAACGCTCGACGGGCTGCGCCGAGATACACGGTGGAGAACCCCATCAGCGCCCAGGCGAACACGGCGACATGGAACAAGCTCGCACCCTTGAAGCCGGCGGGGCACACGAGGACAATGTTGTCATCCGGGACGAACGCTGTGTCGAGGATGGTGTCGTGACTCTGAGTCGCCCGCATGCCGATCGTGTCCCAGCTCTCGACGATCGCGCAACCGGGCGTGTCGCGGGTCAAGAAACCGTGCACGATCTGCGGGTTCTTCGGATCCGACATGTCCATCGCATGGAAGCCGGCAAGCGTCCACACCGGCGAGAGGCTTCCGAACAGCTTGTGGCCGCTGATCTGCCAGCCTCCTGGCACCCTCTCGGCTTTGGACGTCGAGAGGACGAGTGGCATGTCATTGCCGGCCTCTCCGTGGAGAGCGGCGAGGACCTCCCCGTCAGCGGCCCGCTCGAGGATCCATCGCAAGGATGTGTCACCGGAGCGGAGGAGGTCGGCGGCCACTCCCGTCCAGTACACGTGCATGTTCACCGCGAGCGCTGTCGCCGGAGCGTGGTACGCGAGCCGACCCTGCAGCCGAGCGACGGCATCCAGACCGAGCCCGGAACCGCCGAATTCCGGAGGAACGGCAGCGAGCAGGTATCCGGAGCCGCGAAGCTCGTCCCAATCCTCGTCGAAGAAGCGATTCTCGCGGTCGTAGGTCGCAGCTCGGGCATCGAACCCTGCCAGCATCTCGTCGGTGAGGATCTCGGTGGATGTGGCGATGGTCGTCATGAGCGTCTCCAGTTCGTCGCGTCGCGAGCCCGACGGCAACGTCTTCGAGCGGAGGGCGCCGGCACGGTGTCATCCGCAGCCGAGGCGATCGTCGGAATGACCGCTGATCGGGTTCGATCTCCGCAGGGTGCGCCGATCGTTCCCGGGCAGCAAGTGGCCAGAAAGACATTCATCGCAAGATTCTCGCCATTGACCGAATGGTCGCCGTGCACCAGAGTCGCGCGATGGCCGTTACGAAGCAGGTGAACGTCGTTGCGCTTGTCGGCGACGGAACGAGCATGTTCGACCTTGCCGTCGCGTACGAGGTCTTCGGTCACCGACCGCCGATGGAGATCCCGTGGTACCGCTTCACGGTGGCGACCGAGGTGCCCGGTGCGGTCCGGCTGGACCTCGGTCTGAGCTTGATGATCGACCGCGGGCTCGCGTCGTTCCGCTCCGCCGACACGATCATCGTCGCCGGATGGCCGGAAACGGCAAGCGCTTCGCCGGCGCTCGTCAGTGCACTCCGAAGCGCTCACCGACGTGGCGTGCGAATGGTGTCGTTCTGCTCGGGCACCTTCCTACTGGCCGCCGCAGGCCTGCTCGACGGGCGCCGCGCCACCACCCACTGGCACGCCACCGACCGATTCCGATCGAGATACCCCGAGGTCGACATCGACGGGGACGTTCTGTATGTCGACAACGGCGACATCCTCACCTCCGCCGGATCAGCGTCCGCGATCGATCTCGCGATCCATCTGGTGCGAACCGATCATGGAACGCAGGTGGCCAATCTCGTCGCCCGCCAGCTCGTGGTCGCCCCGCACCGCCACGGTGGGCAGGCTCAGTTCGTCATGGCACCGGCAACGACGGTTGCGCCCGGGGACAATCTCGCCGGCACGCTCGAATGGGCCATCGGCCACCTCGAACAAGATCTGTCGCTCGCGACGCTGGCACACAACGCCAACCTCAGCACACGGCAGTTCTCGCGCCGGTTCCGGGAGACCACAGGCACGACACCTCACCAGTGGCTCATCCGCCAGCGCATCCTGCGTGCACGCGAACTGCTCGAGCAAGGCACGATGTCGATGGAAGAAGTCGCGCGCCGAAGCGGCTTCGGCAGCACCTCGGCGATGCGACCGCACTTCACACGGCTCGTGACGACCTCTCCGACGGCCTACAAGCGGAGCTTCACGCCGGCATGAGACGTCGCTGGGTCATGTGCGCCGAGGTCGGGCGCACTCCCGAATACGGAAGAAGCCGGCCCGTGCGGACCGGCTTCGAACGAGCTCGCGAGAGCGTGCGATGGTTGGGGAACAAGGACTCGAACCCTGAATAACAGTACCAGAAACTGCTGTGTTGCCAATTACACCATTCCCCATCGAGACCCTGGCGGGCACTCGTGGAACACCGATTCTAACCACCACCGTCGGATGCTCCCACCTCATTGTCCGTCGAGGAGACCGCTCGGCTCGGCACGTGCAGCCGGTGAGGCCCCGCCGCCATCGCTCGTTCAGGGAAGCCGACATCGGCCCGATACGTTGCGTAGCGCATGACCACTCTCGCGCTTTCGATCCTCGACCTTGCTCCGGTGTCGTCGGGCAGCACGCCGGCCGCCGCCCTGCGCTCGTCGATCGATCTGGCACAGCTGGCCGATGAACTGGGGTTCTGCCGCTACTGGGTGGCCGAGCACCACAACATGCCCGGCATCGCGAGCTCATCGCCAGCCGTCCTGATCGCTCACCTCGCCCAAGCCACCACCCGCATCCGTCTCGGCTCCGGGGGCGTGATGCTGCCCAATCACTCGGCTCTCGCGGTCGCCGAGCAGTTCGGCATGCTCGAAGCGCTCCATCCCGGCCGCATCGACCTCGGCCTCGGTCGAGCGCCTGGGACCGACGGCCTCACCGCCCGAGCGCTCCGGCGCGGCGCGGGTCACGAAGCAGCTGACGACTTCCCTCGTCAGCTCTTCGAGTTGATGGGCTACTTCGACGGATCCTCGTCGGCGTCGCACCCGTACGGCGCCATCCACGCCGTGCCGGCACGCGGCTACTCCCCCGACATCTGGCTCCTCGGCAGCAGCGACTACAGCGCCATCCTCGCCGGCGAGCTCGGCCTGCCGTTCGCCTTCGCCCATCACTTCGCGGGCGGCAACACCGACGCTGCCGTGCAGGCGTACCGCGCCGCCTTCCGCCCGGGCCAGCTCGAGGTGCCGAGGCTCGCGCTGGGGGTGAACGTGGTGTGTGCCGACACCGATGAACACGCCCGATGGCTGGCAGGCTCGGGCGCGCTCGCCATCGTCCGGCTCCGTCAAGGTCGCCCGACGGTCTACCCGACGCCCGAGGAAGCTGCGGAGCACGAGTACACGCCGATGGAGCGCGAGATCGTGCGGAGCTGGACGGCGAGTCACGTGATCGGCTCGCCCGACACCGTGCGCGCGGGGCTGCTGAACCTTGCCGTGCGCACCGGCGCGGACGAACTGCTGATCACCACCAACATCCACGCACCAGCCGATCGACTGAACTCGTTCCGCCTCGTCGCCGGCGTGATGGAGTCCGTCGACGGCGAACTCGCCCTCACCCATCCGTGAGCAGCAGCACGCGTCATGCGTCCGCCAACTCACGAATCGAACGAAACGTGAGCAGCACCGCGCGTGGCGCGTGCTCCAGCTCACGGACAAGCGACTTGCGGTTGGTCAGCCGGTGAGGTCGAGGAGGCGGTCGAAGCCGATGATCCGGCCGACGGCCACCCCGGCGGCTTCTTTCACCTCGCGAGCAAGCTCTTGGCTGCCGGTGACCGTGGTGTCGGGCGCGGGCGACACGTACGCGACCAGACCGAGCTCCTGGGCAGACAATCGGCTGCGCAGCAGGTGAAACGGGTCGCTCACGATCAGCACGGTCCGCTTGCCGAGCGGGGTGAGCAGCCGGGCTACCCCCGTCAGCGATTCGTACGACGAGCGCCCCGCGGTCTCGCGCACGATCGCAGCGTCGGGCACGCCGAGGCCCACCAGGTAGTCGGCCGAGGCATCGGCCTCGGTGAAGCGGTCGCCGGGCTGTTTGCCGCCCGTGACCACGATCGTGTCGGCGTACCCGGCCGACCACAGCTCGACGACATGATCGAGGCGGGCCTGCAGTTGGGGCGACGGGCGACCGTCGTACTGAGCCGCTCCCATCACGACGATCGCATCGACCGCTCGCGCCTCGTCGGTGCGGCCGGTCGACCACACCTGGTACAGCGAGATCCCGAGGTACCCCGCCAAGGCCAGCACGATCGCGAGCAGCGACAGGAACAACCGCTTCGGCCAGCGTCGGCTCCGCACGATCCGCACGCCTCCCACCGGCGTCGGATCGACGACGGGCCCATCGCGGGCCTTGGTCGCAGACCACAGGTCGTCGCTCACGCGATGTGCACACCACCAGGAAGCGCTCGCAGTCGGCGCAGCACCTCGTCGCGACCGAGCAACTCCATCGCCTCGTACAGCGGGGGGCCGACCGTGCGACCGGTGATGGCCACGCGGATCGGTGCCTGTGCCTTGCCGGACTTCAGACCGTGCGACTCGGCGATGCTCTCGAACGCAGCCTTCATCGCCTCGGCCGTCCAGTCGCACACCTCGAACGCGGTGATCGTCTCGGCCACGAGAGCGGCTGCATCCTCGACCGCCCATGCCTTCGACAGGTCTTTCTCGTCGAACTGCGGATGTGGCAAGAACATGAAGTCCACCACGCCAGGTGCCTCGGCAAGCGTGGTGGCGCGCTGTTGGACGAATGGCGCCATCGCCGCGAACTGGTCGGCATCCCACACCCCGTCGGGGTGCGACTCGCGCCACTGCGCACACCACGGCTCCGCTGCCTCGACGAACTCCTCGACCGACAGCGCCCTGATGTAGGTGCCGTTGAAAGCCGCGAGCTTCTTCAAATCGAAGAACGCCGGCGACTTCGCCACGTCCTCGAGCGCGAACGCGTCCTGCATCGCCGACCACGGTTGGATCTCCTCGTCGCCGGGCGACCAGCCGAGCGTCATGAGGTAGTTCACCATTGCGTCGGCCAGGTAGCCCTCGTCGCGGTAGCTCTCGAGCGCCACCTTGTCGCGACGCTTGGAGATCTTCTTGCGCTGCTCGTTCACCAGCAGTGGCACGTGGGCCCACACGGGCGGCTCATGGCCGAGGGCGCGCCACAGCATCTGCTGCTTCGGCGTGTTCGGCAGGTGCTCCTCGGCTCGGATGACATGGCTGATCCGCATCGTCACGTCGTCGACCACGTTCGCCAGCAGGAACATCGGCGATCCGTTGCCACGCAGCAACACGAAATCCTCGATCGTGGCATTGTCGAACGTGACCTCGCCCCGCACGAGGTCGGACACGACGGTCGATCCCTCGGGGACGCGGAAGCGCAGCACTCGGCCAGGTGCGGGACCCAGGCCGAGATCCCGCGACCAACCGGCGTAGCCCGTGACGCCCTCCGCCTTGGCCCGCTCCTGGATCTGATCGGGTGTCATGTCGCAGTAGTAGGCAGCGCCGCTGTCGAACAGCCGCTGAGCCTCGGCGACGTGATGCGATGCGTACTCGCTCTGGAAGTACGGGCCCTCGAACGCGGGATCGTCGGCATGTATGCCGATCCATGCCAACGCATCGATGATGCCCTGGTTCCACTCGGGCCGGTTGCGTTCGGCATCGGTGTCTTCGATGCGCAGCACGAACGTGCCGCCGAGACGCTTGGCAAGAGCCCAGTTGTAGAGCGCGGTGCGGGCGCCGCCCACGTGGAAGTAGCCCGTGGGCGACGGCGCGATGCGGAAACGCGGGGTGGTACGAGGGGCGTCCATGGCTCGAACCACGCTATCCGCCCTCCTGCAGCGACACCTGGCGCGCCGAGGCGGCCGAACCGGTCAGTGGGCGCGAACCGTGGTGAGCACCAGGTTGCGCAGCTGCCTGAGCGCGACCGAGAGCGTCGTGACGTCGTAGCTCTCGGCCCGGCGGATCTCCGTCAGCATCGTCGTCGCCCGACCGAGCACCCGCTCGTTGGCCGCCTTCCACGGATCGATGCCGCCGACGCCGACCGCATCTTCGGTCAACTCCGCGAGCACCGACAACAGGTCGTCGCGCAGCGCCGAGCGGGCCTGGGTCTGCCACCGGTCGCTGCGGGGAAGCGCTCCGACGGCGTCCCACAGCCACCCGGCGTCGATCGCCTCGAACATCTGCCAGTAGGCCTTCGCGACCTTCGACACATCGGACTCCGCGCGCTGCGCCATCTCGATCACATCGAACGCCGTGTGCGCCAGTGGCCACATCGCTGACCGCTGAGCGAGTTCCTCCGGCACGCCCGACGCGAGACGGCTGGCCTCGAGGGCGAAGGTGAGATCGCGCACGCGACCGCTGAGCAACTCGTCCTGGGCGGTCGCGATCCGCTCCATCGGCGCCTGGAACTGCTGCACGACCTCGGCGATCGCGACCGGCGGCCGACGGTGACGCAGGATCCAGCTCACGCCCCGCTCCAACATCCGCCGCGCTTCGAGGAAGAGCTCCACCTGCACGTCGAGACGCACGTCGGCGCCGAGCTCTTCGATCTGTTCCCACCACCGCGCCACGTCGAACACGTCACGGGCAGCGATCCAGGCTCGGGTGATGTCGACCACGCCGACACCGGAGTCCTCGGTCACGCGATGGTCGAAGCTGATCCCGGAGATGTTCGCCATCTGATTGCCGATCTGGGTCGCGATGATCTCGCGCCGCAGCCGGTGGCGGTCGATCTGCTCGGCGAACCGCGTGCGCAACGGTGCCGGGAAGTAGCGCACCAACTCGGGTTCGAGATAGGGATCGTCCGGCAGTGAGGTCTGCACCATCATCTCGATGTTGGTCGTCTTCGTGTACGCGAGGAGCACCGCGAACTCGGGGGTCGTG
>JANNQK010000291.1:0-26445 GCA_031400715.1 Actinomycetes bacterium
TTCGTGGCTGGCCACCAGGCCTTCGCCTGCGAACGGGCTCTCGCCCTGGAGGAGGAACCACTCGTCACCCGTGCCGAGCCGGTGGAACTCGCACGACACGTCGATGCTCGGAGCCATCCACTCGTCGGTCACGTGCCGTCGGCCGATCGATGGCCACGCCCCCAGGTCGACCAACAGCAGCAATCGGGCGGCCTGCGCCCACGCGTCGGTCTCGCCGGTCTCGCCGGCCCGATTCGCGAAGCGCATCCAGTTGCGGTACAGGGCCGGGGCCAGCTCGCGGGTGCTCCAGTCGGCCGAGCCGAGCCATTCCGTCGGTCGTTGCTCGAAGTTGTCCCAGAAGCGATAGCGATTCGGCGTCGCGCCGGGGTCGGCAGCGATCCGCTCGGCCATGGTGGGCAACTCGTGCCACACCGGCACGTCGGGCATCGTCGAGTCGTCGTGTTGCAGGCCATCGAGGCCGTCGTCGAGCGCCCACACCATCGCCGACAGGATCGCTTTGCCCTGCTGTTCGATGCGAACGCCGACACTGGTCGCTTGTCGAGTCGCACGTTGGGTGGTCGCCACCACCGTGACGGGAGCGTCGAACGACGCGACGCCGAGGAAGTGGACGGTGGCGTTCGCCGGCCGCGCACGCTGCGACTCACGTCGCGCGGCATCGAGTGCGATGGCCGCCATGTAGCCGCCGTTCGGCCCCCAGATCTCCCAGTCGCGCACGGGCAAGCGTTCGAACGTGCTCGGGCCCACCTCGGTCACGCGTGCATCGATCGCCAAGTTGCCCATCGCCGCGAGCGTAAACCTCGCCCACCCCGTCAAGCCGACGGTTTCGTGAGCGATAACTGCACATGCTGCGGGGGCGGCTCACGGACCGGGCAGTTCCGTAAGCGACACCTGCACATGCTGCGGGCGTGGCGCACGGGACTCATGTTCGGTGTTGGCGAACTCTCGCTTCGACGAGGCGATCGATCACTTCGAGCGGCAGGGGGTCGCGGTGGCGGAAGGTGAGGGTGCCCTTTCCCGTGACGTACGGCGCGATGAGGGCCTGGAACTCGTCGTCACCATCGGGGACCGGGTAGATCGACACGTGCTGTTTCCAGGCAGCCATGTGCGCGAGCGGCTTGCCGCCCACGGTGAAGGTGGGAATGTCGTAGCTGATCGTCTCACGTGCACCGGGCGCCCGCTCGAGGACGATCTCCCGGATGGCCAGCAACCGCTCGCGGCCGATCTCGCTGCAGGTGGCCAGGTACTCCTCCACGTTGGTGTGCTTGGTCACGGTGTGCACCTCCGCAGGTGTTGACGATGTGGACACACCACGACTCAACGGTGCGTCGCCGACGATGCAATGATGCCCGATGAGGCAGCTCGCTGTCGCCGATCGCATGGGGGTGCGTCATGGAGTTCACAGAAGTCACGTCGGGACTGCGGTTCCCGGAGGGCCCGATCGCGATGCCCGATGGCTCGGTGATCCTGGTGGAGATGTTCGGCCCGCGAGTCACGCGGGTGCGTCCCGACGGCACCAAGGAGACGGTCGCTGACGTTCCGGGCGGTCCGAACGGTGCGGCCATCGGTCCGGACGGAGCGCTCTACCTCTGCAACAACGGGGGCTGCTTCACCCCCGTCGATCTCGGTGAACTGCTGCTGCCCGGCCCGTTCGACTCGAGCCGCTACATCGGTGGCCGGATCCAGCGCCTCGATCTGGTCACCGGCGAACTCGTCGACCTCTATACCGCATGCGATGGCCGTCCGCTCCGAGCGCCCAACGATCTGGTCTTCGACGCCGGCGGAGGTTTCTGGTTCACCGATCACGGCATCCGCGACGCAGTGAACCGCACCAGCGACCTGACCAGCATCTACTACGCGCTGGCCGACGGTTCGTCGATCACCGAGGTGGTGCACCCCGTGGAGAGTCCGAACGGCATCGGGCTCTCGCCCGATGGCGGCACTCTGTACTGGGCCGAGACCCACAGCGGTCGGGTCTTCCAGCGCACCGTCGTGTCGCCGGGCGTGCTCGCGCCCGCGGCGCCGCTCGATCCGGGGGTGCTCGCCGGCCTGCCCGGCTATCAACTGCTCGATTCGCTCGCCGTCGACGGTGACGGCAACGTGTGCGTGGCCACGCTCATCAACGGTGGCATCACGGTGATCAGCCCGACCGGGGAATCGCATCACATCCCCACGGGCGATCTGCTCACCACCAACATCTGCTTCGGCGACCGCGATGGCAGCGGTGAGTATCGCGACGCCTACATCACGGTCAGCGGCACCGGCAAGCTGCTGCACTGCCGCTGGCCCAACGACGGCCTCAGGTTGAACCACCTCTGAGCCGTTCCGGTCGACGATCTTCGTTCTGGTCGCGAATCGCAGCGAAGACCGGCGGGGATGCGCGACCAGAATGGATGGACGGGGCGGTGAGCGTTGCGGTCGCGCCCACCGTTCTGGTCGCGAATCGTGGTGGAATGTCGAACGATGCGCGACCAGAACGGTGGGCTGTCGGGAACCCGACGGACGTCGCCGTCGTCGAAGAGACATGTGCGCCTCCGATCGTGATGCTTGGACGGCCGAGGTGAGGCGCATCCCTTGCTCTGCCAAGCAGGCCGTTGGGCTGTTTGTCGTCGTCGTGCTCTCGGCCGCAGCGTGTTCGCCCACCCACGATGAAGGCGTCACCACGCCCACGTCGGCCGCCACCTCGACGACGGAACAGCGCGACACGTTGCCCTCGGTGCCGGTGACCACCGGCCTGCCGACCGCGACGACGGCGCCATCGAACACGGTGCCTCCGCCGGTTCCGGTGCCGCGCTTCGTGGACGAGGCCGGCTTCGACGACCGGTCGGTGCCGTCGGTCGACACGGTCGATCAGTTGATGGCGCTGGCCCGCACCGGCGTCGGTGGCCAGTCGGCGATCAAGTTCGTGCTTCCCGACTTCGACCGTCCGATCGATGCTCCGGACCTCGGGCGGGTGCATCTCATGGACAGCAACTTCTACGGATTGCACGACGAGTGGTACGTGTTCCGGCTGCTGAACGGCCAGCCCGTCCCCGGCGACACCGCCACTCCAGTGATCGGCCGGGAGTTCACGTCGATCCCCGAGATCTACGCCTGGGCGGCTGCTCTCGCTCCGTCGGAACGGCCGCCCTGGCTGCGATTCGTCGACGATCGCCTGTACGCCTCGGCGTTCTACGACCTCGTCCTGCACAGTGACCCCCGGTCGATGGGGGTGGGCACGATCGTGCGGTTCGCCGATGTGGCCGGCGGGCCCGATCACTGGCTGATCGAACTCGAGTACTCCGACGAGGTGACGCCAGCGATGGTGGCACGCTTCTTCGAACGGATCACCCCGGTGTTGCCGGCAGAGGTGGGGAGCAAGCTGGAATGGGTGGTCCGCTCTCCCCAGCACGACGAGGTGGCCCGGGAGATGGAGCGTCTGCAGTTGCCGTTCTCCGACCGCGTCGTTCGCTGGAGCGATCTCGTGCTGGAGGGCACGGTGGATGTGTACAGCGAGGGCGTCGCCGCCGGCCGGCTGCTCTACGTCGGAGACGACGGCGCCGAACTCGGCGACGCCACGGCCGACGACATCATCATCACCGAGCGGGTGCCCGACTGGCTGCCGCAAGCTGCGGCACTGATCACGGGCGATCCCCAGACCCCGCTCGCGCACGTGAACCTGTTGGCACGGAACCGAGGGATCCCGAACGCAACGCAGGTGGGCGTGGTGAACGACGCCGGACTTCGCCAGGCGGCGCGGGTGCGGGCTCATGCGATCGTGATCGCTCGCGGCGACACGCTGCAGGTGGCGCTCATCTCTCGCCAGCAGTACTCGGCGTGGATCGCAGCGCGGCAACCCGATCCGGTGGCGCTCCCGCCCGTCGACGTGTCGTCCCTGTCATACGTCGTGAACCTGACCGAACTCGTCGGTCGACTGTCACCCGGCGGTCTCCGCGAGGCCGAGGTGGATGAGTGGCGTCCGCTGATCGGCGGCAAGTCGGCGGGGTTCTTGTCGTTGCTGTCGACACCGGGACTCTCACCCCCGCCCGATCCCCTGGCGATCACCATCCGCCCCTACGTCGAGCACCTCGCGCCGATCCGGGCGACCATCGCCGCCGCGATCACTGATCCGTCGATCGCCGATTCGCCCCGCGCTCGCTGGCTGGTGTTGGAGGGTGACGACGGCTACACCGACCTGTTCCCGTCCGACGACGATGCTGCCTTCGCCGCATCGTTCCTGTCGTCACATCCGCCGCGCGCGCCGCTGGGCGACGTGCTCGCTGCCGGCGGGATTCGAGCGCTCATCGAGTCGCGTCCGTTGGCCGTCGCCACGCTCGAGGAGATCACCGCCGAGCTGTCGCGCACATACGCCGACTACGACTCCACGGCGGGTCTGCGCTTCCGGTCGTCGAGCTCGGTGGAGGACATCGAGGGGTTCAATGGTGCCGGCCTGTACACGTCGTACACCGGGTACCTCCGACCCGATCGATTGGCCGATCCCGACGACCGCGACAAGACGATCGAGAAGGCGCTGTTGCGGGCCTGGGGTTCGTACTGGAGCTACGAGGCCTTCGAGGAACGACGCCTCGCCCAGATCGACCACATGAGCGGCGCGATGGGGCTCACGGTGCACGCCCGCTTCGACGACGATCTCGAACGCAACAACGGCGTCGCCACGTTCACGTTCTCGCCGAAGGGCCCTGCAGGTGCTGCCGGTGCTGCGATCGGCGACGATGCCGTCCTGGAGATCAACGTGCAGCAAGGATCGGTGGCGGTCACGAATCCCGACCCCGACGAGATTGCGTTGCCCGAGGTGATCACGGTGCGCCGGGTGGACGGTGCCGTCTCGATCGAGCGCCGTTCGGGCTCGACCTTGCTGGCGGTGGGGGAGCAGGTGCTCGACGACCGGGCCGTGCGCGAGCTCTTCGACCAGACGGCGGCTGTGGCACAGCGATGGCGCAGCCGGGTGAACTCTTCGTTGACCGCTGCGCAGCAGATGCAGACCGTCGTCCTCGACTACGAGTTCAAGACGATGGACGCCGGCTGGCCTCGGTTGGTCGCGGGGGAGCGCCCGTTCCCGGCTCGACTGGTGCTGCGTCAGGTGCGCAGCCTCGATCCCGGTCTGCGCGCCCTGCCCGATGCAGCTCGCACGCTCGAGGTGCCGCGGGATGTGTTGATGCGCGCCACGGAGGTGACCGCATCGTCGTGCACCGGTGCCTCCGGCCGCTTCTACCAAGGCGTCATCGTGCGCACCGATCCGTTGCTCGCCCCCGACATGGGATACTCGCAGGCGCCGTGGCAGCGGGGCGAGGCGTTGCCGGTCGGCTCGGCCTGCGAAGACACCCGCGTCGACGTCGTGCGCTACTCGTCACCGCGCCAGGCGCTGCTGAACCTGGTCGCCGGCGGTGAAGCGTTCCTGATCATCGGTGACCAGAGCTGACGACCAGAGCTGACGACCGCGGCCGGCCTCAGTTCGTCGGCGGCTCCTTCGGCAGGCCGAGGATCCGCTCGCCCAAGATGTTCTTCTGGATCTCGTCGGTGCCACCGGCGATCGACTGCGCCGGCGTCGACACGATGATCTCGGCGACGGTTCGATCGAGCGCGCCGAGGCCGGTGCCGCCGAGGTCGGTGCCGTCGAGCATGGCCGCCGCGCCGGCAAGTCGACTGTGGAGTGCGTTGGCCCGCCGCGCCACTTCGGACGCGGCGAGCTTGCCGAGCGAGCCCTCTGGGCCCGGCGCTCGCCCCAGCGCGCGACTGGCTGCCGCCCGCGCTGCGGTCCACTCGCTCGCCCGCACGAACGACGACAAACGAGCGATCTCCTGGCGAACGAGCGGGTCGTGCTGCTGGTTCCGACGGCGTGCATGGTCGATCGCCAGGTCGGCCCGGCCGGCTCGTTGCGGGTACCACACATAGGTCGCGAAGTGCTCGGCCGCCTCGGCATCGGCCTGCTGGACCGCCAGCCCGGTCGTCTCTCCCGGTTGCGCTCGACGGGGCGGTCGGAGGGTCGCGAACGAACGCTCGTGCAACAGCGTGGTGCGAGCGATCCGCCACCCATCGCCGAGCTGCCCGACGAGCAGGTCGACCGGAATGCGTGCCTCCGTCAGGAACACCTCGTTGAACGACGAGTGGCGGTTCATCTGCCGGATCGGCCTCACCTCCACACCTGGCTGACGCATCGGCAGCACGAAGTACGACAGACCGTGATGCTTCGGCGCCAGCGGGTCGGTACGTGCGAGCAGGAGCCCGAGGTCGGCATGGTGAGCGCTCGTGGTCCACAGCTTCTGCCCGTCGATCACCCATTCGTCGCCGTCGATGCGCGCCCTGGTGGACGCGCTTGCGAGGTCGGAGCCGGCGCCCGGCTCGCTGAACAGCTGGCACCACCGCAGATCGCCGATCAGCGTGGGTCGAAGCAGACATTCGAGCAGTTCGTCGTCCCCGTGTTCGAGCAGGGTCGGTGCGGCGAGGCCCATGCCGGCGCCGATCGGATTGCCCACCGCGCCGTGGGCCCGCAGCTCGTCGGCCACGATCCGATCGGCCCATGACGGCAGCCCTCGCCCGAACCATCGCTCGGGCCAGGAGGGCATCGCCCAGCGAGCGTCGACCATCCGGGCCCGCCACGCCGGCAGCTCGAGCTCGGGATCCCAGGCGTGCCGGAGCCACGACGTCACCTCGGCGCGTACTGCGTCGGGTGTGGTGAGCTCGGCCATCGGATTCACCTTGCCACCTTGCTCGGGTGGAGTCCAGACGCTCGAATGCAGATGTCGGCGAGGTCGAGTATCACCAGTTTGGATCCCGACGTCGACCCGCCATCCGGAGTCCGAACCGTCACCGGAAGGGAGACCGTCATGTCGATCGTGACCGGGGTGATGACCGTGTCGGACATGATGAGCCCGAGCGCACTCGTGGCCCACGCGCAGCGAGTGGAGGGGCTCGGCTACGGGTCGGGACCGCTGCCGCTCAACATGCCCGGCAACCCACCGCCGGTGCCTGTGTACCTCGCCGCCCATAGTCCGAAGATGATGGCGGTTGCCGCCGAGCTTGCCGACGGTGCGATGTCCTACCTGCAGAGCTGATCGAGGCGCTCGCACCGCCGAGGTGAGGTCTCACGATCGTTCCGGTCGCGGATCTTGTCGGGGATCGAGACGATGCGCGACCAGAAGTGGCCAGAACGAGGGTGCCGGTAGCCTTGCTGGCCATGGGGCAGCGCTTTTACGTCGAGACCTTGGGGTGCCCCAAGAACCAGGTCGACAGCGACAAGCTCATCGGCACGTTGCTGGCCGACGGCATGACGGCCACCGACGACGCATCCGCGGCCGATCTGGTGGTCGTGAACACCTGTGCGTTCATCGACGAGGCGCGCAAGGAGTCGATCGACACGATCCTGGCGCTCGAGGACCAGCGCAAGGACGGCGCCCGCCTGGTCGTCACGGGTTGCATGGCCGAGCGCTACGGCGCCGAACTGGCCGAGGCATTGCCCGAAGTCGACCGCGTGGCAGGGTTCGGTGTCGCCGTCAACGTGCTGGCCGAAGCAGCTGCGCAGGCCGGCACGGGTGGAGGCAAGCGGCTCATACCGGTGAGCAGCGCCCCGATCCCCAGCTTCGACCTGCTCAACTTGCCCCGGCCCAAGAGCACCAGCCCGTGGGCCTATGTGAAGATCGCCGAGGGCTGCGACCGCTCGTGCGGATTCTGCGCGATCCCGAGCTTCCGGGGTCCGCAGCGCAGCCGTGACATCGACCAGATCCTGCGCGAGGTCGACGAGTTGGAGGCACACGAGATCGTGCTCGTGGCGCAGGATCTGGCCAGCTACGGCAAGGACCGCCCCGACGAACTGGGCGCCGGCAGCATCGTGCCATTGGTGCGAGCTGTCAGTGCCCGGGTCCGCTGGACCCGCCTGCTGTACCTCTACCCGAGTGACCTCACCGACGACTTGATCGATGCCATCTGCGACACGGGTGTTCCCTATTTCGACCTGTCGCTGCAGCACGTGAGCAAGCCGCTGCTGCGGCGCATGCGCCGGTGGGGCGACGGCGACCGCTTCCTGCGGCGCATCACCGACATCCGCGACCGCGAGGCCACGGCGGCGTTCCGCAGCAACTTCATTGTCGGGTACCCGGGCGAGACCGAAGAAGACCATGACCAGATGCTGCGCTTCATCGAAGAGGCCGAGCTCGACTGGTGCGGCTTCTTCTCCTACTCGCCCGAGGAGGGCACCCACGCCTACACCCTCGACGGCGCGGTGCCGCGTGGCTTGATGAACGATCGACTCGCCGAGTTGCGCGAGCTGCAGGACGACATCACCGCCCGCCGCCGCGACGATCTGATCGGACTCACGACCACGGTGCTCATCGACGAACCGGGCACCGCCCGCAGCCATCGCGAGGCGCCTGAGATCGATGGGATCATCGAAGTCCCCACGCATCTCGTGCCGGGCACGTTCGTCGAGGTGCGTATTGTCGACGCGATGGGGCCCGATCTGATCGCCGAACCTGTTGCCGCGTTCGCGGTCGAAACGGTCGGCGGGGGCTGAACCGTGCCCGTCGACCCGAGCAAGATCGCCACCTGGGCCAACCTCGTCACCGTCGCGCGAGTGCTGATCGCGCCCTTGATGTTCCTGCTGATCCCCGAGGTGCCAGGCGGCTCGTGGCTGGCGTTCCTGCTGTGGTTCTCGCTGTGCTCGAGCGATGGCATCGATGGCTACCTGGCCCGACGCCACGGAGTCACGAACTTCGGCACCTTCCTCGATCCACTCGCCGACAAGGTGCTCGTCCTGGGCGCGATGTTCACCCTGGTCAGCCGCGACGTGTTCTGGGTGGTGCCGGTGGTGATCGTCGCTGCTCGCGAGATCGGCATCAGCCTGTATCGCACGTTCGTGGGGGCCAAGGGTGTGAGCGTGCCGGCGAGCAAGGTCGCCAAGTGGAAGACCGTCACCCAGCAGCTCGCGGTGGGGTTCGCGATCCTGCCGGTCACGGCGCTCGACGCGACCTGGCTCTGGTTGTGGCTGCTGTGGATCTCGGTGGCGCTCGCGCTCATCAGCGGCGGGCAGTACATGTGGCGAGCGCACACGGGCAAGCGCGAGATCGTCCTCACGCAGATCGGTTGATGGTGCCCACCATGCCGATCGTGAGGACCATGCCGAACGTGAGAGCCGTGCGGGCGATCGCGGCACTGGGGCGGTGCGCAACATGAGGTGCGATGTGGTGGCGATCGGCACCGAGTTGTTGCTCGGGCAGATCGTCGACACCAACTCGTCGTGGATCGGTGAGCAGTTGGCGGCGAGCGGCATCGACTCGCTGCTGCAGGTGAAGGTGGGCGACAACCTCGGCCGGATGGAGAGCGTGCTGCGACGCGTGCTGGCCGATGCCGACGCGGTGATCGTGTGCGGGGGTCTTGGCCCGACCCATGACGACGTGACCAGGGAGGCGATCGCTGCGGTGATGGGCGTCGACCTCGTGCACGACGAATCGGTGGCGCAGGTGATCCGCGACCTGTTCGCGGCACGCAACCGACCGATGGCCGACAACAACCTGCGCCAGGCACAGGTACCTGTGGGCGCCGACGTCATCCGCCAGACCCGGGGAACGGCGCCAGGTCTGATCTGCCCAGTCACGATCGACGGCGTCGCCAAGGTCGTCTATGCGGTGCCTGGCGTTCCCCACGAGATGAAGGACATGATCGAGCGTGCGGTGCTGCCCGACCTGCGCCGCCGTAACGGCGATCCGTCGGTGATCGTGAGCCGCACGTTGCGAACCTGGGGCGAGAGCGAGAGCGGGCTCAACGAACGGCTCGATCCCGTGATCGACGAACTCGAGGCGGGGGGCACGGTCACACTCGCATTCCTGGCCAGCGGTTGGGAGGGCATCAAGGTTCGACTCACCGCAAAGGCCCCGACCGATGTGGAGGCAGCCTCGTTGCTCGCCCCGGTCGAGGAACGCATTCGCGGCATCCTCGGGCAACAGGTCTTCGGCGTCGACGACGACACGATGGAGTCGGTGGTGTTGGATCTGCTGCGGACCCGAGGCTGGAGCCTCGGCCTCGCCGAATCGGTCACCGGCGGGCTCGTCGCAGGCCGGATCACCAACGTGCCGGGTGCCAGTGAGGTGTTCGTCGGCTCGGTGGTGAGCTACGCCAGCGAGGTGAAGTTCGACCTCCTCGGCGTGGATCGGGGGCCGGTGGTCAGCGAGCCAGCTGCCCGGCAGATGTGCGAGGGAGCGCGACGAGTGCTGCGCGCTGATGTCGGCCTGGCGCTGACCGGGGTGGCCGGGCCGGCCGAACAGGACGGCGTGCCGGTCGGCACCCTGTGCGTCGGCATCGCGATGCCCGGTGGCGACACGCTCACACGAACGTTCCGGATGCCAGGACTGCGCGATCAGATGCGACAGATGAGCGTGATCACCGCACTCGACCTCCTCCGGCGAGAGCTGCTCGCCCTGGCCTGATGCGCCGCCGTGCCGGCAGCCCGCGGGCCTAGGCTTGGCGCCGTTGCCTCCGTAGCTCAATGGATAGAGCAGCGGGTTTCTACCCCGTAGGTTGGGAGTTCGAGTCTCTCCGGAGGCGCCACGGTGCAGGTCGTCGCCCAGGCGTCATCGCCTCGGTCGCGTCCGATGCAGTCACAGGCAATCCGGCACGACCCGACATCGGCGGGTTCACACCTCGCTCTCACCATCCGTTCACCCCGATGGCTCCATACTCTGTGTCATGGACGTCATGGAACCCCTCCCGTCGCAGCCCCCCACCAACGTCTTCCCGCCCCCGGTCGCTCATGTGCGTGTCGCGCCCCCCAACGCGGCACCTCGACGCACCCCCCGCCGCTGGCCGTTCGTGGCCGCAGCCACGCTGCTCGCCCTCGGTGCCGGCGGTGTCGGAGGAGTGATCGGTGCACGCGTGGCCGACGACGACCGCATCGATGGTCCCTCGTCGCAGTCGCCGATCATCGCGCCGGCCGACGGCGAGTCGGGCACCGGCGTGATGTCCTTGGCCGATGTCGACGTGGCCGCGGTGGCCGACAAGGTGGGCCCCAGCACGGTGACGATCACCAGCATCATCGACGGCCAGGTGTACGGCACCGGAACCGGCGTGATCATCACCGAAGACGGCGAGATCATCACCAACGCCCATGTGGTCCAGGGCGCCGACACGGTTCGCGTCCGCCTCGCGGGTGAGACCGAGCCGCGAGATGCAGAGGTGCTCGCGTCCGATGCCCCGAACGATCTGGCCCTCCTGCGCATCGACGCCGCCGGGCTGCCGGCCGCGACGATCGCGGCCCCCGACGATGTCCGCGTGGGCGAGCCGGTCGTGGCGATCGGCTTTGCGCTCGCGCTCGACGGTGGTGCCAGCGTCACGACCGGCGTGGTCTCGGCGCTCGATCGCACGCTCGTGACCGAGATGGGTGCGCTCGGCGGCCTGGTCCAGACCGATGCGGCCATCTCCTCGGGCAACTCGGGTGGACCGCTGGTGAACGCCGACGGCGAGGTGATCGGCATCAACACCGCCGTGGCCACCGGCAACTCGACCCGTTCGGCCAGCAACGTCGGCTTTGCCATCTCGGCGCGCACGTTGCTGTCGGAGATCGACACGCTGCGCGCCGCCGCAGCCGGAGACGAACCGGTGGAGGGGTTCTTGGGTGTCGCCATCGAGGACCGCGACGATGGTGGCGCCGGCGCCGTGATCGCCGAGGTCACACCCGACGGACCTGCCGACCAGGCGGGCGTCGAGGTCGGGGACGTGGTGATCGAAGCCGGAGGTCGCCCGGTCGGAGGTCAGGGTGGGCTGATCGCCGCCATCCGCGACGGCCGCCCTGGCGAACCGCTGACGTTCACGGTGCTTCGCGACGGTGAGCGACTGGAGCTCGCGGCCACGTTGGTCGTCCGCGAAGCCGAGTGATCAGGTCAAGCCGAGTGATCAGGTCAGACCGACCAGCCGCTCGCTGAGCGTCCACAACCTGTCGGCCGCATCGGGATCGATCGCGTACGAGCGAACGCCGGTGTTGGCGCTCTCGTCGTCGGACACGGGTGAGATGCCGCAGTCCTCGAGGTATGCACCGCCGTGACCGTCGAGCTCGGCGGCGGTGGCCGCCCACACCGAGGTCGCCGCACCCTGGGGGATCGTCTTCCATGCGAACTCACGGCCGCTGTCGGCGACCCGTGCCATGAGCGTCTGGATGACCTCGGGAGTCATGTGCCGTCCCAGCTCGGTGTGGATGCCCCCCGGGTGCACCGAGAAGGCCTGCACGCCCGAGCCGCCGAAGCGTTGTTGGAAGCCGACGGCGAACAGTGCGTTGGCCGTCTTGGCGCGGCCGTAGGCGACGAAGGGTTCGTAGGTGGTGCGCTCGAAGTTCCAATCGTCGAGATCGACGGCGGCGAAGGCGTGCCCACGTGAGCTGAGCGACACGAGCCGGCTCGGCGCTCCGGCAACCAGCGCCGGTGCGAGCAGCACACCGAGGAGGAAATGGCCGAGGTGGTTCGTCCCGAACTGCAACTCGAAGCCGTCGACCGTGGTGCCCTGCGGGCAGGCCATGATGCCCGCGTTGTTGATCAACACGTCGAGGGTGCCGTGGTCGGCGAGGAAGCCCTCGGCGAAGGAGCGCACGCTGGCGAGCGATGCCAGGTCGACCTGGCGAAGTCGGAGGTCGGCACCGGCGGTGTCGGCGCGGATGCGATCGGCAGCCGCCTCGCCACGCGCCAGATCGCGCACCGCCATCGTGACCGTTGCGCCATGCGCGGCCAGTGCGCGCGAGGTCTCCTCGCCCAGTCCGGTGGACCCGCCGGTCACGAGGACGTGTCGTCCCGAGAGGTCGTGGCCGGCGAGCACGTCGTCGGTGGTGGAGCTGAATCCGAAGGTTGTCATCACGGCGAAGCTTGCCACAGCCCGGCGCCACCGAAGACCGGGCGAGCAGCGCACCCAACCAGGTTCGGCAGGAGTGATTTGCTGCATCGCGGCCTACCCTTTGATGACCGGAATCAACGCCCGGGAACCGAAAAGCCAGCCAACGCCGGCGATCGCCAGCACTCGACGGCGGTGTCAGCAGAACCCAGCGAGGTCAACCTTGAAGTTCAAGAAGGGCGAAACCGTCATCTATCCCCAGCACGGTGCGTGCATCGTGATGGGTACCAAGAAGATGGATGCTTTCGGATCCACGCAGGAGTACCTGATCCTGCGCACGGTCATCAACGAGATGACGCTGTCGGTGCCCACACTGAAAGCCGCCGAGGTGGGCGTGCGCCCCCCGGTGTCGAGCGACGAGCTGGAAGACCTGGTCTCGGTGCTGTCGAAGGCCGACCCGCGCGTGCCCTCCAACTGGAGCCGTCGGTTCAAGAACCACCAGGAGAAGCTGAAGAGCGGCGACGTGTACCAGGTGGCCGAGGTCGTTCGAAACCTGGCGGCGCGCAACCGCGACGCGTCGTTGTCGGCCGCCGAGCGCACGATGTACGACCGAGCCCGCATCAACCTGATCAGCGAGATCGCCCCCGCGCTCAGGGTCAGCGCCGAAGAAGCCGAGCGCTACCTCGACGAGGCGCTCGCCAAGGGCGTGCTCAAGCCGGCCAAGGAAGTCGTCAAGAAGAAGGCCTGATCGGGCCTGCTTCGGTCGGTCGCATCGCGAGCCTCAGTGGCCGTCGGGGCCGACGGGCGCGGGTTTGCCGGCTCGCCTCGGTCGTGACCGGGTGATCTCGACCCACGCTCTACAGTCCCCACCATGTCTGCACGCATCGAAGTGACCCGTGAAGCCCTCGAGGGCAAGATCCGCGCCGGTGAGATCGACACGGTGTTGATGGTGTTCCCCGATCTCCAAGGTCGCCTGGTGGGCAAGCGCACCACCGGGCGGTTCTTCCTGCAGCAGGTGGCCGACGACGGCACCGAGAACTGCGACTACCTGATCGCGTGCGACATGGACAACAACCCGGTAGCGGGGTATCGGTTCACGAGCTACGAGCAGGGCTACGGCGACATGCTCGCCCGGGCCGATTGGGACACCGTGCGGATCATCCCGTGGGTCGACAAGACGGCGATGATCATGTGCGATCTGCTCGACGTGACCACCGGCGAACCGATCGAGGTCGCGCCGCGCACCATCCTGCAGCGGCAGGTGGAGGCGGCGGCCGAACTGGGCTTCTTGCCGATGGTGGCCAGCGAGATCGAGTTCTACCTGTTCAAGGACACCTACGACGAGGCTCATCAGAAGGGCTACCGCGACCTGCAGCCGCACTCTCCTTGGTTGGAGGACTACCACATCCTGCAGACCACCAAGGACGAGTACATCCTCGGCGCGATCCGCCGTGGCCTCGAGGCCGCAGGAGTGCCGGTCGAGTTCAGTAAGGGTGAAGCAGGCAAGGGCCAGCACGAGATCAATCTCGACTACACCACCGCCGTCGAGATGGCCGACCGCAACAGCGTGTACAAGACCGCGGCCAAGGAGATCGCCCATCTGAACGGCCGCTCGGTCAGCTTCATGGCCAAGTACGACTTCAACGACACCGGTTCGTCGTGCCACATCCACTCCAGCTTGTGGAGCCTCGACGGCAAGACAGCGCTCTTCGAAGGTGGCCACGGCGACCCGCATCACATGAGCCCACTGTTCCGGCACTACCTCGCCGGCCTCATCGCCACCGCCCGGGAGTTCAGTCTGTTGTGGGCTCCCACGATCAACAGCTACAAGCGGTTCCAGCTCGGCTCGTGGGCGCCGACGGGCATCGGTTGGGGTGTCGACAACCGCACGCTCGGTTACCGCCTGGTGGGTCACGGCAAGGGCACGCGTGTCGAGTGCCGCATCCCCGGTAGCGACGCCAACTCGTACTTCGCCTTCGCCGGCACGCTGGCTGGCGGGCTGTACGGCATCCGCCACGAACTGCCACTCGGCGAGCCGTTCAACGGCAACGGCTACGAGGCACCCGAGATCGACCGCATCCCGTGGAACCTGCCCGACGCGATCGCCCTGTGGGAACAGAGCACGATCGCTCGGGAGTGCTTCGGCGATGCCGTGCACCACCACATCCTCACGATGGCAAAGGCCGAGTGGGAGGCGTTCAACCACACGGTCACCGACTGGGAGCTCCGCCGCTACTGGGAGCGCATCTAGCCACTTCGTCCGTGAGCACCACCACGCGCCACGCGTGGTCTCGCTCACGGACGCTCAGGGTTGGATCGTCCGATCTACGCTCACCGTGTGGTGACGGTGCACCGGCTCTCTCGACGGGATGCTCGGAGCATCGCCGTGCGGGCGCAGCTCCTCGACGCGCACAGGCCACTCGACGTGATGCAGGTGGTGAGTCACCTCGCCGGCGTCCAGGTCGACGGGACCAAGGCTGTTGCGCCGAGCGCAGACCTGGTGTTGTGGAGCCGGCTCGGGTCGTCGTACTCGCCGAGTCACCTCGCTGCCCCGATGGCCGAGCATCGCGTGGTCGACATTCGCGGCATCCTTCGTCCGGCCGACGACGTCTCGCTGTACCTGGCCGCCATGGCCTGCTGGCCGGGCGCCGACGACGTGCCTGCCTACCGCCAGCGCCAGAGCGATTGGGTCGATGCCAACGACGGATGCCGCCGCGACATCCTGCGCCGCCTGCGCGAGACAGGGCCACTGTCGTCGAAGGAGATCCCCGACTCGTGCGTCATGCCCTGGGCCTCGTCGGGTTGGAACAACAACAAGAACGTCGGGATGCTGCTCGAGTTCATGGGCCAGCGGGGCGAGGTGGCCATCGCCGGGCACCGGGGCCGTGATCGCCTGTGGGATCTCGCCGAGCGTGTGTACCTCGATGTGACGGCCGTGCCGGTGGAGGAAGCCGCACGCATCCGCGCCGAGCGACGGCTGCGTTCGCTCGGTATCGCCCGTGCCCGAACCACCGAGACCCCTGTGGAGCCCAACGATGTCGGTCTGGTCGGTCTGCCGGCGACCGTCGACGGCGTGCGGGGCGACTGGCGCGTCGATCCCGTCGGACTGGAGGCGCTGGGCCGGCCGTTCGTGGGACGTGCGGCGCTCCTGTCGCCGCTCGATCGATTGGTCTACGACCGGGCGCGCATGGTGGACCTGTTCGAGTTCGACTACGCCCTCGAGATGTACAAGCCCGCGATCGAACGACGGTGGGGCTTCTTCGCGCTGCCGATCGTCTTCGGCGATCGGTTGGTCGGCAAGCTCGATGCGACCGCTGACCGGAAGACATGCACGCTCAGGGTCGACGCCGTGCACGAAGACGAACGGTTCACGAAGGCCATGGCGTCGGCGATCGACCGCGAGATCCTCGACCTCACCATGTGGGTCGAGCGCGAGGTGTTCGGCAGGCGCTGACGAGCCGGTGCCGGCTCTCGAATCGGTGGCCGAGATCTTGGCTACGGTGTCGACATGGACATCGCTGCACGCACGGGAGCCCTCTTCGCCGCCTTCGAGGCCAACGACGCCGAGGGCGTCGCGGCGTTGTGCGCTCCGGGCTGCCGCATCAAGCAGAACAACGACCCTGACGTCGACCTCGACACGCTGCTTGTTCAATTGCGCGCGATGCTCTGGGACGCCGGAGTGACGACGGCCTACAGCGACATCCGCCGCACGGTTGCCGAAGGTGTCGTGACCGAACAGCACCTCGTCACCCTCACCCGACCCGACGGCGTGCAGGCCTTGTGCGACGTGTGCGTGGTGGTGCGATTCGACGACGACGGCTTGATCACCCGCGTCGACGAGTACCTCGACATGGCTGCCTTCGCGCCGCTGTTCAGCTGACACCTCTACCGCGAGGTCGCTTCCCGGGCCTGTTGGGGGATGAACGAATCGTCGAATTCGAGCGACGATCCTGCGTTCCAACACATGCCGGGTCAGAGTTCGAAGGCGATGACGACGGGGACGTGGTCGCTGATCGCCCACCACCACTCGCCACCCGGTGATTCCCACTGCTCGGTCACGCGGGAACGCTCGGGCACCAGTACGTAGTCGAGGCGCGAGCGCGGCGCGATCGCAGGGTTGGTCGGGCCGCCACCCGGGTCTCGGAGACCGACCGGGTGGAACTCGCGGATCACCTCCACCTCGCCCGGCGCGTTCAGGTCGCCGGCCACGACAGCCAGCGACGCAGCTTCCTCCGCCACCAGTGCGGCGACACGGCCGGCCTGCGCGATCCGTTCGTCGGGGTGACGGTGGGCGGCGAGGTGGGTGTCGTACAGGCGCACGCGATCGTCCCCCCGCGACACGGTGGCTGCGACCACGATCCTGTGCCGAAAGGTCCACGTCGACACACCCGGCGAGATGGACTGTCGACGGATCGCGGTCAGCGGATGTGGTGACGTGATCGCCAGCCCCTCCGACAGCCACCATGCGAGCGGCGTGTACGGGTGGTGCTTGCGTGCCCATGTGTGCTGCCAGCCGAGGAGCCCGGCCAGTGTGGACGCTTGGCCGCGGCGGATCTCCTGCAAGGCGACCACGTCGGGCTGGTGCTCTCTGATCACTCCGGCCACGATGTCGAGATCGGGGCCGTGCGAGCCCCGCAGGTTCCAGGTCAGCACCCGCCAGACGGTCGTCATACAGGGGCCAGTCTGGCCGGTCGGCTACCTTCGGCGCCATGACTCGACTCGCGGGCAGGGTTGCCCTCATCACTGGTGCATCATCGGGACTCGGCCGTGTCGGCGCAGAGCGGTTCGCGGCCGAGGGCGCGAAGGTGGTGGTGGCCGACATGGCTGACGGCAATGACGTGGTGGAGGCGATCGCCGCTGCCGGCGGCGAGGCCACGTACGTCGCGTGCGACGTGACCGACGAAGCATCGGTGCAGAACGCCGTGGAACACGCCGTCGAGACCTTCGGCGGTCTGCATGTGCTGTACAACAACGCCGGCGTGATGCTGGGCGACGACGACACCCCGGTCAGCACCAGCACCGAGACGTATCAGAAGACGATGGACATCAACGTCCTCGGTGTGCTGCTCGGATGCAAGCATGCGATCCCGCCCATGCTGAAGAGCGCGAAGGAGAGCGGCCAGGCGTCGTCGATCGTGAACGTTGCCTCGTTCGTCGCCCACATGGGTGCCGCGACGCCGCAGATCGCCTACACCGCGTCGAAGGGCGCAGTGCTGGCGATGACCCGCGAGATCGCCACGATCTACGCGCGTCAGGGTCTGCGTGCGAACGCCTTGTGCCCCGGGCCGATCATGACCCCGCTGTTGGCCAAGTTCCTGAGCGACGACGACAAGCGCAACCGTCGTCTCATCCACATCCCGATGGGCCGTTTCGGCGAGCCGATCGAGATCGCCAACGGCGCGCTGTTCCTCGCGAGCAACGAGAGCAGCTGGATGACGGGGCAGTCGCTGATCATCGACGGCGGCATCACCTCGGCCTACGTCACGCCGGAATGACCCCGGAGCGACCCCGAGTGACCCCGACATGACTCTGCACGGCGAGGCGGCCATCCCCGCCGACCTGGCGCGACGTTTCGCTGCGTTCATCGACGCACGAATCGCCAACGCCCCGCTCGGCCGGACGCTGCCGCCATCGGAGATGATGCCGCTCATCGATGGCAGCATCACGGCCGAGGGTCTGGGGCCGGATGCGGCGTGGAGCCGCTTCACCGATCAGGTGTCGCCGAACACCGTCGGCCTCGACAGCGAGCGATACCTCGCCTTCATCCCGGTCGCGCCATCGGCAGCGGGCGTCTGGATGGAGGCGGCCGTCGGCGCGGCAACGTTCAGCGCCGAGTCGTGGCTGGAGGCAGCGGGAGTGGTGGCCGCGGAGAACCAGACGTTGCGCTGGTTGGCCGACTGCTTCGGCATGCCGGCGTCGGCCGGTGGCTGCTTCATGAGCGGTGGATCGATCGGCAACCTCAGCGCGCTCGCCGTCGCTCGCGAGCAGATGGGGGAGCGGCGCTCGGTCGCCGTGGCCGACACCGCGCACGCGTCGGTGTTCAACTCGCTGAGGATGCTCGGACTCACGCGCGAGCCCGGCTACGAGATGATCGTGGTGCCCACGGGCGACGATGGTCGGTTCACGGGCGAGGCGCTCACGGCCGTGCTCGACGGGCGGACCGATGTGGGACTGGTGGTAGCGGCCGCAGGGTCGACGAACGCCGGGGTGGTCGACGATCTCGCCGGGCTGGCCGACGTCGCCGAGCGTCTGGGCGCGTGGTTCCACGTCGACGGCGCGTACGGCGCCGCTGGTGCACTGCTGCCCGAGTTGCGTCACGAGTTCGCGGGGTTGGGTCGGGCCGACTCGATGATCATCGACCCGCACAAGTGGCTGTTCGCCCCTCAGGGGTCGTGTGCACTGCTGTACAAGCACCCCGAGCTCGCGGCCGAGGTGCACACACAACACGGGCCCTACATCGACATTCTCCACGGCGACGAACCGCTGTGGAATCCGAGCGACTACGGCTACCAACTCACCCGTCGAGCGAGCGGCCTGCCGCTGTGGTTCGCCCTCGCGGTGCACGGTGTCGATGCCCACCTGGTGGCCATCCGGCGCGGCATCGAGCTCGCCCAGCTCGCTGCCGATCGCTTGTCGGCTGTCGACGGCGTGTCGTTGGTGATGCGGCCGAAGCTCGGGGTGCTGCTGTTCCGCAAGGAGGGATGGGGCCGAACGGAGTGGGGCCAGTGGGCGCATCGTGTGCTGGCCGATGGCATCGCGTTCGTGGCTCCGTCGACGTGGAAGGGCGAGCCGGTCGGGCGCCTGGTGTTCCTCCATCCGGGCACGCCGGAATCGGTGATCGACGAGATCGCAGCAACGCTCGTCTGAGGATCTCGTTCGATGCCGGGCGGGCGCCCCCGTTCGGCCGTTCAGCTGCGCAGCACGACCTCGCCGTTGGGCGTGTCGAGGGCGGCGATCAGTGAGGATTCGCCCTTGTCGATCGCGATCCGGCTGTCTTCGCCGACGATCGCGACGCTGCGCCACAGGTGGTTCGCCTCGGGTGAGTGCAACTGCAACGACCTGAGCACGACCGGCTGGTCGAGTGACACGCTGGGGTGCTCGCTGTCGAGCCAGTCGATGAGGAACGGCATCGGTCCGATCCAGTGATCGAGCCGCGGTGCGGTGAGTCGCCACGACAAGAGAACGCCGTCGGGACGAGCGCGCCACATGTCGGTGATCGGTCCGGGGTCGGCGTCCGACGCGGCCAGCACACGCACGGTGTGATCGAGCGCGGATTCAGGGTGCGCACACCAGGCCACCAGGCGTTCGCCGACGAGCTCGTGGATGTCGAACGGCATCGCTCCCTCGTGGTGTCGCTGATCTCGGTCGGGGCCGACGATCTCGAGGTAGGTCCCGCCTCCGAGCGCGACCAGTTCGTTGCGGGTGCCGCGACCGAGATGCTGACCTCCGGGCGTGGGCACCACGCCCAGCTGTTCCGTGAGCGAACGCACGCTGCGTTCGAGGTCGTCGGTGGCGTAGACGAGATGGTCGATGATGCCGCTCATCGCCACATCTTGATCCTTCGCTCAGCCCAACGTGCGCACCGGTGACTCGCCATCCCATCCGGCCGCCGCGTCGCGCACCATGTCGTAGAACCCGACCAGACCGGCCGTCGGCTCGTACAGCTCCCAGTAGTGGCCGCTCGCGGCCACGTCGTCGATGAAGACGAACGTGGTTCCCCCGGCGCGGGCCGTCATCGAGAGCTCGAGCCCAGCAGCAGCCGCACGCCTGATCGAGTCGGGGACCGAGTCCGCGAAGCAGGCGAGGTGGTGCAACCCGGTGTCGCCCGGTGCGAATCGTTCCGTGACCGCACTCGGGGAACGATCGTGCTGGACGAACAACTCGATCATCAGACCGCCGCCGGGGCCGGGCATCCAGCCGTAGGCGCTGGTGTGGTCGAACGTGCTCGACCGGCCCCGGTGCACGACGTCGGTGACCGGGATGTGATCGCGGACGAAGAACGGACCGGCGCCGTGGCGCTGCACCCACCGTTGCGCGGCGAGCCGGGGATCGTCGACCACGTACGCCACCTGCACCACCGGTCCGAACATCGTGCCCATGCGCGGCCACTGTAGGGCGATACCTCGAGAGCGGACACCGGGAAGCGGACACCGGGGAGAACTCGCCTGGCGACTGGCCGCCGGTAGAGCGCCACGGGTGAGACGTCGCGGGGGAGCGGCCACCGGGGTGAGAGATCGCGGGTGGGAGATCACGGGGGAGCGGTCACTCCCGAGCGGCCGGCGCGACGACTGCGCGCTTCGGACTCGATCCGCGCCACCCCGGGCGACGACGAACTGGGCAGCCGCCCGACGAGGGCCGGCTCCCGAGCGCCGCGAAGGTCGGTGGGTAGTCTGTCGCCCGATGGCGGGCCGGCGGACACGATGGGCGCTCGACGTCACACTCGCGGCGTGTCTGTCGTTCCTGGTGGCGCTGTCGGCCGGTCGCATCGTCGTCTGGCTGCGGTGGCTGCTTCGCTGGCCCAACGACGATCGGGCGTGGTGGGCTGCGGTGCCCGCCGTGGGCGCCCTGCTCGCTGTGTTGATCGTGGCGGGGGCGCGCACCACTGCGGCGACTGCGGACGCCTATGCCCAGGGGGTCAACGAAGGTGAGTTGGCGATCGGTCCGGCTCCGGCCCGATTCGCCGCGCTGGTGTCGGGCGTCGGGGTGGGCGTGCCGCTCGGGTACGAGGGACCGATGGTGTACTTCGGTGGCTCGTTGGGAGCGTGGGTTGCCCGCCGTCTCCACCGACCGGATCGGTGGTGCGTGCTCGCCGCGGGCACCGCCGCGGTGGCGATGGTGATCGGTGCGCCGATCGCCGCCGCACTGTTCGCGAGCGAGATCGCCCGCCGCGGTCTGCCGCGTCGCCGGGATGTGATGCCGCTCGCGATCGGTGCGACGATGGCGTGGGTCGCCCGCCGGCTCACCGGTGAGCCGGGTGGCGTGGTGGGTGCCGATCTCGGATTCACGGCCGGTCAGGTCGCAGTCGGTGCGCTCGCGATCGGCGTGGCATCGGGCCTCGCGGGGCGACTGTTCGTGGTGGCCATCCGGTGGGCGAAGGACCTGCACCTTTCGCTCGCCGCGCGGGCGATGGTGGCCGTGGCGACGCTGGGCCTGGCGGTGCCGATCGGCTGGTGGGCGGCCGGTGACGCGATCTTCATGGGCAGCGGCGATCGCCTGCGCGAATGGGCACCGAGCGCCGGTCAGCCGGCACTGCTCGCCGCGCTGCTGGTGTTCGCCGGGCTCGTGGTGGCGATGGTGGCGTGTGGTGTGGTCGGTGGACTGTTCCTACCGTTGTTGTCGATGGGCGCACTCCTCGGTGTGCTCGTCGGTCGGGCGTGGCTGCCCGACGTGCCGTACGCTGCCTGCGTCGGAGTGGGCGCGTGCTGTCTGCTGGCCGCTGGGTACGGCACTCCGTTCACTGCGATCGGGCTCGCGTTCACGTCGTTCGGATGGTCGTCGTCGGCTTGGCTGACCGTGGTGGGGCTGGTGGTCGCCTCCGCCGTCGCAGGCGATCGATCGGTCAGCGTGTTCCAGCGACCGGCACGCCACGGGCGCGGTGTCAGGACGGGAATGCTGCCTCAGTGGTGGAGTGGGCGGCACGTGCGTTCGTGACCGGTAAGACTGCGTCGGTGAGCTCAGTCGCCTTCATCGGTCTCGGGGTCATGGGTACTCCCATGGCCCGCCATCTCGCCAGCCAGGGACACCAGGTCACGGTGTACAACCGCACGCCCGAGAAAGCCCTCGCATGGGTCGCCCTGTACGGGCACCAGGCCGCGCCCACGCCGCGCGAGGCTGCCGATGGCGCCGAGTTCGTCTTCTTGTGCGTCGGCAACGACAACGATGTGCGCGACGTCGTCTACGGCCCCGATGGTGTGCTGTCGGGTGCGGGCCCCGGGTCGGTGTTGGTCGACCACACGACGGCGTCAGCCGAGGTGGCCAAGGAGCTCGCCGAGGCAGCAGCCGAGTTCGGGGTCGGGTTCGTCGACGCCCCCGTGTCGGGCGGGCAGGCCGGCGCCGAGAACGGCCAGCTCACGATCATGTGCGGCGCGGACGACGAGGCGTTCTACCAACTCGCGCTGCCGGTGATGGGCTCGTATGCGAAGGCGGTCTCGCTGATGGGGCCGGCCGGGTCGGGGCAGCTCACGAAGATGGTGAACCAGATCTGCATCGCCGGCATCGTGCAGGGCTTGGCCGAGGGGATCAACTTCGCGGCGCGCGCCGGTCTCGATCCCGATGCCGTGATCGACGTGATCCGCTACGGCGCCGCGCAGAGCTGGCAGATGGAGAACCGCGGCCCCACGATGTCCAAGGGCGAGTTCGACTTCGGCTTCGCGGTCGAATGGATGCGCAAGGACCTCGGCATCGTGATCGACGAGGCGAACCGAAACGGTGCTCGCCTGCCTGTCACCGCGCTGATCGACCAGTTCTACGCTCAAGTGATCGCCCGCGGCGGCCGCCGCTGGGACACCAGCAGCCTGATCCACCTCCTCGCCAACGACTGACCATCACCGCGTTTGTTCGCTGGTGAACCTTGGGGGTGCTGGGGCGAACAAACGCGGCGAGGCTGGCGGTGCGTTTGTTCGCTGGTGAACCTTGGGGGTGCCGCGGCGAACAAACGCAGCGAGGCTGGCGGTGCGTTTGTTCGCTGGTGAACCTTGGGGGTGCCGCAGCGAACAAACGCGGCGGGGTCAGCGGGTGGTGAGGGGGAGGCGGTCGACGCCGCGGATCGTGAGGCGGTCGCGCCAGCTGGGGTCGCCGGCCAGTTCGAGGCCGGGGAACCGGCGGATCAACGTGCCGATCGCGACCGTGGCCTCGAGCTTGGCGAGCGAGGCCCCCAGGCAGTAGTGCACGCCGGCGGCGAAGGCGAGGTGGTTCCGCGCGTTCGGTCGGTCGAGGCGCAAGGTGTGCGGGTCGTCGAACACCGCCGGGTCGTGGTTGGCCGCGCCCAGCACCGTCATCACCATCGTGTTCGGCGCAACGTCGACGTCGCCGAAGCTCACCGGTCGCAGCGGCACCCGGACGGTCTGTTGCACCGGTCCGTCGTAGCGCAGCAGCTCGTCGATCGCCTGACCATCCATGCTGGGATCGGCTGCCCACCGTCGCATCTCGTCGGGATGGCGCAGCAGGGCGAGTGTGCCGTTGCCGATCAGGTTCACCGTCGTCTCGTGGCCGGCCACGTACAGCAGGATCACGAACGACAACAGCTCGGCAGTGCTCAAGCGATCGCCCTGTTCCTCCACCTGCAACAGCGCCGACAACAAGTCGGTGCCGAGGTGCGTACGGCGGTGTTCGATCACGTCGCCGACGTACTCGCCCATCAACTGTGACGCTCGTTCGGCCGCATCGAGCACAGCCTCGTCGGCCGTCGGCTCGAGCGAGGCGGTGAGTGCCTGCGACCAGTCGCGGACGTCGTCGGAACGGTCCGTCGGCAGATCGAGCAGATCGCTGATCACCTGGAACGGCATCGTGAACGCCAGCTCGTCGACGAGCTCCATCGAGCCTCGTTCGGCAGCCGTGTCGAGCACATCGTCGACCAACTGCTGCACCCGCGGCCGCAGACGTTCGATCGCCGACGGGGTGAACGCCAGCGTGACCAAGCGACGGAGTCGGGTGTGGTCGGGCGGATCGAGGTTCAGGATCGTCTTGGCGGCGCGTCCCTCGGCGATGCGCTGTTGGAAGCGGTCGCGACGCGCCTGTCGGGCAGGGTCGAGGGGCACCGGCACATGGGCTTCGATGTCGCGAGCGAACTCGGCGCCGCGCAGCGCCCGGGCCACGTCGTCGTAGCGAGTGAGCACGGTGAAGCCGAACGGCGACACGTGTACGGGGTCCTCGGTGCGCAGGCGGTCGTAGAACGGGTACGGGTCGGCACGGAATGCAGGGTCGAACGGATTGAACAGCGGAGCGCTCATGGGCGTCATCGTGGCACCTCTCCCGAGCGGTGTCCCGGTCGCAGGTGTCACACGAACTGCCACATGATTCGCACGCATGTGTGTGATCGAGCGAACTGCCGAATGCTCAACCGTCGGAGGTGGCCGGTTCGGGGGAGTGGCCCAACCCGTCGGCGATCGCGCTGATGGCGCGCGCGAGGCGGATGTCGCGAGCGGTGATCGCCGCCACATCGTGGCTGTTCATCGCGATCGTGATGTGGCCGAATCGCAGGTCGACGTCGGGATGGTGGTCGGCCTCGTCGGCTGCAGCACCGATCAGGTCGATGAACCTCACGCCGCGGGTGAAGTTCTTGGTGATGAATCGGGCACGCAGTTGCCCGTCGACGAGCTTCCAGGCACCGAGGTGCTCGCGCGCGATCTCGTCGGCGGACATCGCTCGGAGATCCTCCGGGGGGAACGGGCTCACGTCGGCACCATCGCGATCGCGTGCGAACTCAATGCAGACCGAGGTCTGGCATGGGGTACTGCATGATCGTGTCGCCCCATACGACCCACTGCGATCCGTTGGCGCGCGTCTCGAGCGCCTGCATCGCTGCCTGGGCCACCTGGGACGGCTCGATGACCGGCATGCCCAGTTCGTCACGGATGAAGTCGCGAGCTTCAACGGGAACGAGGGGTGTCGCCACGAAGCCGGGGCAGATCGCGCTGATGCACACGCCCAGGGGTTCGAGGGTCGGGCCGAGCGAGCGCACGAGACCGACGACGGCGTGCTTCGTCGCCCCGTACACGGCGTCGCTCGGAATGCCGCCGAGCCCGGCCATCGACGCGGTGACGAGGATCTGGCCGCCGCCGTGCTCGACCATCTTCGCCACGACGGCCCGCACGCCGAAGAACACACCATCGAGGTTCACACCGAGGATCGTTCGATAGGCATCGTCGGTCACATCGGCCAAGGGCAGCGTGCCCTCGCCCATCGGTGCGCGACCCGGTGTGACGATGCCCGCATTGAGGTGCACGAGATCGAGGGGCGGCAGCCGATCGACGAGCGCAGCCCAGGCCGCCGAGTCGCTCACGTCGAGCTGGATCTCGTCGCTCGAGGTCGGATTGATGTCGGCGACGAACACGGTGGCACCTTCGGCTCGGTAGCGCTCGGCGCAGGCCTTGCCGATCCCGGACGATCCTCCGGTCACCAGAACGTGCTGACCGGCGAGTGCTGAGGGTGAAGAGCTCGACATGGAGGGAGGGTCTAGCGCACGGCCAGAGGCTCCGACGACCTGCGTTCACGGCCAAGGTGCGAGGCCACTCTGCGTGCTGGCCGCGCCGTCGTCCGTCGCCCCGTCTGCTTCGACCTGTGCGGACTTGAGGGTGACCTCCGATGCCGAGGTGCCTTTCACGCTGCCGACTCTCGGATGTCGCCTGCCGTTCAGATTGTCGTCACCTGCCAGTTCTAGGGTCTGACACCCATGAAGCCTGTGTCAAGAGCTCGTCACGTGGCAACAGCGGAGGTCGGCGAAGCGACCGAGTCCTTCCTCGGCGTGCTTCGCTCCGAACAGTTCCGGTACCTCGATTCGGTGGCAGCGGCCAACGAGATGCTCAAGCACGAACCCGGTCGGGTGGCGCTCATCGCCGCGATCCAGAACCGGTTGACGCAGCAGTTCTTCGACGCCCAACGCTCGATCATCATGCGCCAAGCCGTGTACGACACCGAGGTCGGCCGGATCGA
>JANNQK010000292.1:0-3418 GCA_031400715.1 Actinomycetes bacterium
CCATCGCACCGCGAACGCCATCCCGTGGGTGAACACGGTGGCCGCCTCGGCCGACGGTCGCGTCTGGTATGCAGACGCATCGGCCACGCCGAACCTGTCGGCAGACGCTGTGGCGGCCTGGCAGGCTGCGACCGCGTCTGCCGACAGGTTCGGCGTGGCCGATGCGTCTGCATACCAGACGCGACCGTCGGCCGAGGCGGCCACCGTGTTCACCCACGGGATGGCGTTCGCGGTGCGATGGACGTCGATGAGTTCGTCGAGGCTCTGCGCCGTCGCCATGCCGACGTACTGGCGGAAGATGTCGCTGTTCTCCAGGTTCGCGTCTCGGTAGGTGTAGGCCTTGTGGGTGGTCCACCCGAAGGGCAGTTCGATCATCGGGCCGTAGTGGCTGGCCCACATCGTGCGGGTCACGTCGTCGAGCGATCCGTCGTCCTGCAGCACCTCGATCGTGATGTCGGTCGGGGTCATCGCCTTGGTGGTGTCGCCGTACAGATAGCTGGTCGGGTCGCCGGGGACCAGAGCCAGCTCGTACAGCGTCATCCGGTTTCCCGCCGACACCGTGTGGGTCCACGCAACGTGTTCGTTGAATCCGATCAGCACGCCGGGCACACCGGAGAGGGTGGCGCCGTACACGTTCATCGACGGGTCGCTCGTGAGGGTCAGATGACTCTCCCACAGGCGCTTTTCCCCCTCCCATGGGAAGTGTGGATTGGCGAGCAGCAGTCCCCCTCCGGTCTCGCTGAGCTCCCGACCGACGGCCCACCCGTTCGACCCGAGGCTCGTGGTCGAGGTCGCCCCTGGAAGCGACCCCACGGGCTGCGACGGCTCCGTGGCCGGTACGGTCTCGAGCACCGTGGTGCTGGATGCAGCGTCTGCATCCGGGTCGGCCGCAGGAGGCTGAGCTGTTGCGATCGGGCCGATCAATGCGCCGCTCGAGGCGAACAGCAACACATCGTTCGCGTAGGCGTACAGATCGGTGAGCGTGATCGGCTGCACCCATGGTTCGCCCGAACACCATCCGGACGGGCCGTCGTCGTCGAGCTCGGCGTTGAAGCCATCGACGTAGCCCTGCACGAACTCGGCGATGTCGTCGGGCTGGTCGGCGAATCGTTCGTCGGCGGTGTCGTGCAGCGCGAGGTGTCGATAGGCGAGGTCGCTGTTCACGTTGGCATCGTTTGCGCCGGCGCCGAACCACTTCGCTCGTTGACCGCGCACCTTGATCACCTGTTCGAGGAGCGTGCATGCTCGGTCCTGGGCGAACGCGTAGCCCTGCCCGAAGCCGAGGCTGCCCCAATCGTCGGCGACGACGTGCGGCACGCCGTACTCGGTGCGCGTGATCTCGGCGACGTAGCCCGCGAACTCGGTCGTCGTCGGCGCTGCCGTCTCGACGGGCTGCTCGGTCACCGCCACCTGCGCCGGCGCCGTCGTGGTGGTGATCGCGGTCCCTTCGGATCCGGTACACGCCGTCATCGCCGACGCGACGAGGACGACCCACGCCAGTCGCGGCCGCCACCGATCGTGCGAGTCGAACTCTGATCGCATCGTTCCTCCGTACACGCGGGCGGAACCGGTCGCTCGCCCGTCGTCCAACGGTAGGGCTCGCTGGACCACCTGTGTCGGATCCGATCGGGCCGGGCGCTCAGGGTGATCGGTCGACGAAGGCGACGATCGCTCGGGCGAGCGTGTCGCGATCGACATCGAGCGTGGCCACGTGACCGCTCGCGGCCAGGCGGAGTCGTTCCACCGGGCCGGCGAGCCCCGCCGCCACGATGTCGGAGCTCGCCGGATCGACCACGTCGTCGTTCGCGCTCGTCACGATCAGCACCGGCACGGTGACGACACTGATGTCGACGGTCGTCAACCCGTGGTGCATGGCGAGCAACGCATCGACAGGCAGCGACCGGTAGGCCACTTCACCCACGCTCGACTCGTCCACGTCGATCGACGTGGTTCCGCGGGATCGCCGCCACTCGAGGCCGTCGATCGCATCGGGGTCGGCCGCCAGCGGGTTGATCACCACCGCGGCGCGAACGCGCCCTTCCGCCGCGAGCGCGAGCGCAAGACCGGCACCCATCGACTGACCCACCACGACGTCGGCATCCCACTCCCGAGCGGCATCCAACCAGTCGTCCCACGCCACGTCGGCGAGGTCGGACGGGTCGCTGCCGTGCCCGGGCAGCGTGGGAGCGAATGCGGTGTGATGGGCAGCAGCCAGGTGGCCCACGATCGGCCACATCGTGGCGCCGGTGCCGCCGAGGCCGTGGAGACACAGGACGCGAGCCATCGACCGATGCCGTGGTCAGCCGAGGGCGCGCAGGATGTCGCGGAGGACGTCGGCGGGATCTTCCAGGCCCACCGAGATGCGCAGCATCCCGTCGGTCACACCGACGGCCGCAGCCTCGTCGGGGGTGAGGCTGGCATGGGTGGTGGTTGCGGGATGGCACACCAGGGTCTCGGGACCACCGAGCGATGTGGCGCGGTGGATGAGCTGGACGGAGGCGAGGAACTGCTCGGCTGCCGCCCGACCACCCGTGAGCTCGATCGAGAGCACCGTGCCGCCGTGGCGCATCTGTCGTATGGCGAGGTCGTGCTGCGGGTGGCTGTGCAGGCCGGGGTAGTGCACGGTGGTGATCAGCGGATGCTCCGACAGCGCGCCGGCGATGTGGAGTGCGCCGGCCGCTTGGTGTGTCGTTCGGACCGACAGGGTGCGAATGCCGCGCAGACCGTTGAGCGCGTCGAAGGGCGAGGGTGTTGCGCCGTGCAACACAGAGTAGGCCCAGATCGCGTCGGTGTAGTCCTTCTCGCCGGCGACCACCCCGAGGGTGGCGTCGTTGTGGCCGGCGATGCCCTTGGTGGCCGAGTGCAGCACCAGGTGCACACCATGGTCGAGGGGCCGTTGACCGAGCGGTGTGGCGAGTGTGGAGTCGACGACCGTGACCGGCCCGCGCAGCGCTCCGAGCTCGTCCAGATCGATCAGATCGAGCCGAGGGTTCGACGGGGTCTCGGCCATTTCTCATTGGATTTAATAATGGTGGATGTAATAAATTAGCGCCTAAAGTTTTGGAGTGATTGCCCATTAATAATATTACCAATTAGATTCTTTAACACAAAATTGTATCTCGTAATCCGGGTTCAAAGTATTTCTAGCATAATAATGTCAATGAAGATCAATTTTATTTTTAGACTTAGGAAGTCAGATTGTCAAATTTGCTATCAGTTTAAATTTAATAAAGTCAGCCAACCATTCATTTTTCCATTCGCCTGATTAACAACCCTACACCAAGAACTTAACATCCGCTCCTGAATCGGATTGGTAATTAGGCACATTTATTTTGATTGGTTTGACGTTCCAAATTTCCTTGCAATATTCTGCGATCGATCTGTCGCTCGAAAATTTGCCTGAGCGGGCCACATTTAG
>JANNQK010000293.1:0-3736 GCA_031400715.1 Actinomycetes bacterium
CAACGAGATGCTCAAGCACGAACCCGGTCGGGTGGCGCTCATCGCCGCGATCCAGAACCGGTTGACGCAGCAGTTCTTCGACGCCCAACGCTCGATCATCATGCGCCAAGCCGTGTACGACACCGAGGTCGGCCGGATCGAGGCCCGAGCCGAGTCCGACGTCGATGGCATCGTCGCCGCTGCACGATCGCGCATCCGCGCCCTCGCCGCGGCAGGCCGACCCTTGGCGGCTCCCCACGGTGCACCGGTCCACGACGCCCCGGCTCCCGAGCCGGGCGTGGCGCTGGCACGCCGCACGAAAGAAGCGCTGGCCGACCTGCCGTCGGCCGCGTTCGAAGCGATTGAACCCGATCCCGACTCGATTCAGCGTCAACTCGGTGCACTGCTCGATCAGTGGTGGTCGGTGCTGAACAAGGATGGTCAGGCTCAGATCGACCACGCTCACGCCCGCGCGGCGATGCGTCGACACGTGGCAGCGATCGAGAGCGGCATCGTCGAGATTCCGAACCCGGCAGCTCCGCACCCGACCTCGACCTCGACCGCCGCCTCAGCTGCTCATCTGCCGCAGCGCGCAGCCGCGTTGCCCTCGCCGGTCTCGTCCGTCGCGTCGATGGCACCGACGACGATCACCTCACCGCCGAGCCAGCAGCCCGTCGTCGCTGCGCCGTCTGCCCCGATTCCCGCACCCCGTCCGCCGGCCGCCACGATCGCTGCTTCGAGTTTCGCCGCTCCCGTGGTTCCGGATGTCGTCGTGGCCGGCCCGGCGGTTGCCGCTCCGACCGCATCCGGTCGGCCAGCGGTGTCGCCCGCTCGGCGCCCCGACGCCTCGTTGCCGGCCCCGGCGCTCGGCCGAGCCGTGCCCATGACACATCGCCCAGCAGCCACGATCGCGATCGATCTGCCGGCACGTCTGGTACAGGCGATCGAGGCGGCGCCGATCGACGATCTTCGCTCGCTGCTCGAGACGCTCGATCAGCATCTTCGGGCCGCGCGACCACCCATGCCCGACAGTGTCGGAGCCCGACCGTCGATCGCGGTCGGGCCGATGCCGGCGCCGATGCCGGCGCCGCTGTCGATGCCGGCGATGCCTGCGATTCCGGCGATTCCGGCGATTTCGTCGCCACAGCCAACACAGCCAACACAGCCAACACGTCCACCCGTGGTGCCGGTGCCGCCGGTGCAGCGCTCGACGTCGACCGCCGTCGAGCGCGCCTCGAACGATCACGTGATCCGCGACGAGCCGGCGGGATCGAAGTCACTCGCCCGACTCGACAGCATCGACACTGTTGCAGTCATGGGCGGCCAGGCCGGGTCGTCGGATGGGACGCGTCGGACGTTGACGCTCGACAAGCTGTCCACGGTCTTCCCCGTGCGCATCGTCATGCCCATGGTGGCGGCCACGTCGGCGATCGCGCTCGTCATGGCTCTGGTCGGGTAGGCGTCGCATGACCGAGCTGAACGGGCACTCGATCGATGCGAGAAACGGTGCTGCATCGTCCATCGATGCCTTCGCTGCGCTTTCCGAGTACCGAGTGAGCTCCGATCGCTCCGACCTTCCGGCGATGCCCGTCGACACCGCCGGAGCCGCGGCACTCGACGCAGAACGCACGCGTCTCGAGTCCGAGATCGCCGCCGCCGAGTCGCGGGTCGTTGCTGCTCGCCAGCGCGCAGCCGAGGCGAGCGCGGCGCTGCATGCGGTCGTCTTGGCGTCGAAGCAGCGCCTTACGGACCTCGAGCTCGAACACGAACGGCACATCACACTGATCCGAGACGCCGCACAGGCGGAGGTGGAACGGATCCTCGATGACGCACGCCGACGAGTCGGCGTGCCGCAAACAGCGCCTCCCACGTTCCTGAACGGACCACACGCCGATGCCTCCTGAACCTGCTCGCCGGGGCGACACCGCTGTTGCGTCGCGGGCCGACGTCGCTCGTCTCACGCTTCGGCTCCGCGCCGCGCAACGTGAGGCAGCCGAGGCCGAGGCGGCGGCAGCTGCCGCAGCCGATCCGGCTGCCGTCACGATGCTCGAAGGCCGATTGTTCCCGCTGCTCGAGCAGCGACGCACGGCATTCATGTCCGAACTCGAACGGGTGCGGGCGGAAGCGCTCGATGCCATCGCCGATGCGCGCCGCATGGCGGATGACTTCGTCACCACGTACGCGCCGGCGCCTCCGGCGCCTGTCACCCCGCCGATGGGTATTCCGATCACGATGTCACGCGACGCGTCGGCGGCGGTCGGTCAGACGGTCGACAGTGTGTGGGCCCCCCGCTCCGCCGATCCGGTGGCGTGGCCGAGCGATTCGCTCGGCGCCGCGGTGGTGCAGGAGGCCGTCACGCCCACGCCGGCGCCGATGGTGCCCGCTCCCACGGTGCTCGTCGATGCCGAGGCGTTTGCACGAGCCTTCGCAGCGCTGGTCGCCAAGGCGATCGACGACCGCACCGCGAACGGTCAGCACAACGGTCAGCACCCGCCGCAGTACGTCGCGCAGTACGCACACCAGTTCATCCCCGTCCCGACCATGCCGCCCTACCAGCAGCAACCGATGCAGCAGCAGCAACCGATGCAGCAGCAGCAACCGATGCAGCAGCAGCAACCGATGCAGCAGCAGCAACCGATGCAGCCGGTGCCACAGATGATCGTGATGCCGCCCGCGAAGCAAGGCTTCTGGTCCCACGCCCGCCACCTCGACGTGATGTTGCTCAGCGTCACCATGGTGATCGCGCTCGTCATCCTTGCTGCGTGGCTCGCCTGATCGTTCTGCCATGACAACGACGCTCAGACCCACCACGCCGCACGGGGGCGCCCCCGACACGCCACGCACGCTGTCGTTGCGGCTCGGGCGAAGCGACAAGATCTTCACGCGGGGCACGTTCGCGAGCGGGATGATCGTGCTGAGCATCATGGGAGCCGTCGGTTTCTTCCTGACGCTCGAGTCGACCGACGCGCTCGGCAAGGTCGGTTTCGGATTCCTCACCACCTCTGTCTGGGAACCCGACCGCGGGGTGTTCGGCATCAAAGCGGTGGTCACGTTCACGATCCTGATCGCCCTCGTCGCGGTGGCCATCGCACTGCCGATCTCGATCGCGACGGCGCTGTTCATCGCCGAGATCGCCCCTCGTCGCCTGCGTTCGTTGCTGGTGTCGCTGGTCGATCTGATGGCGGCTGTTCCCAGTGTGGTGTATGGCTTGTGGGGCGCGTTTCTCATGCAGGGCCAAGTCATCGGCGTGTCGCGGTGGATCAACACCTGGTTCAGCTGGATCCCCTTGTTCAAGGTGGAAGGCGCCGATCCCTCGAACCCGTTGTCGAACGCCACCGTGTACACGGCGTCCACCTTCGTGGCCGGGGTGGTCGTGGCGATGATGGTGATCCCCATCCAATGCGTGGTGATGCGCGAGGTGTTCTCGCAGGTTCCACCAGGGGAGCGCGAGGGCGCGTTCGCGCTCGGTTCCACTCGCTGGGGCATGATCCGGGTGGTCACCATCCCGTTCGGTCGGGGCGGCATCATCGGTGGCACGATGCTCGGTCTCGGTCGGGCGCTCGGGGAGACGATCGCTGTCTACATGGTCATCTCGTCGCGATTCGACGTGTCGTTCAACGTGCTCGAGGCAGGCAGCAACTCCGTGTCGGCATTGATCGCCTTGCGCTACGGCGAAGCATCGGAGTTCGGTCTGTCGGCTCTGTTCGCTGCGGGCCTCTCGCTGTTCATGATCACGCTCGTCGTGAACTTCGTCGCA
>JANNQK010000294.1:0-3784 GCA_031400715.1 Actinomycetes bacterium
TCCAACGCCGCCAGAAACACACCTGGCCACCCAACATCCACCCGTCACCATCATGGGCCACCGACTACCCGGCACTCGCCGCCAACCACCCCGACGCACCACCAACCATCGACCACGCCATCACCTACCTCACCAACCTCATCACCCGCATCGACAACAGCAAGAACGAGTGAGCGCGACAAGTGCCTTCCAGGCTCAGATCACGCCCCCACGTACGCAGAGTTCCTGACAGTCCCACCAGGTGAGCGTCGGTCAGCGATTCATGTGCTGGGTGAACTCCCCGACCGCGGTGACAGCGTCGGCGAGTAGCAGCCGATGTTCCAGCTCGGGGTGGTTGCCGGCCATCTCGTCGGCGTACGCGAGAGTGCCTTGAGCGGTGACGTCGGCGAAGTTGTTGCGCAGATCGTCGAGCGCGGTCCGCAACGAGCCGAGTTCGGTGCCGAATCGTTCGAGCACCACCGCCGATGCCGCTTCCACACCTCCAGCGTCGTTGTGCAACAACACGTACGCGATGTCATACCAGTCCTTGGGCTTGCGCCGCGAGTACGCAGCCGCGCACTTGGCCATCAAGAACCCTGCGAGTCCGGTCACGTTGACCTCGGCGACGTGGTTCACCCCGCCGACTCTTGCCCGGAGATGGCGCACCTCGATGTCGCGCACAGCGAACCCGGTCCCACGCAGGTTGGCTGCGCCAAGGTCGCTGCACCCGTCGAACACCACGGTCGCGCCCGCAGGCTGATCGTCGAGATCGGCGAGCAACTCGAACTTGATCACCGCGACCCCTTCGCCGTGACCGGTGCGCCACCGCCACACCCGTTCGGCATCGGGTTCGAACTCGGCGTTCAACAGCGCACGCTCGAGACGGGCAGCGTTGACCGTGCCTGCAGCGATCTCCAAGTTGACCTGCACATCGACATCGGTCGTGCCCGAATGCACCATTCCCGACGTCGAGCACAACAAGTCGGGCACGAGACCACCGAGCAGCACGAACTCCGGCCGTGCCCCCGTAGTGGTGCACGACCCGGATCAACGCTCCTTCGGCGGCAGCGCGAGCCGCACGCGAGCGCGGCGGTTCATCGGCCACCGAAGACCTCCTTGAGATGCTCGGCCGCGTCCTCACCGCGAACACCACCGTGGCCGAGATCGGCATACACCCGCGGCCATGGAGCAACCCGCAAACCACCGACCCGTGTAGCGAGGCGGTCTGTCGAGCGAGTTGGGAACGGGCGGAGCACCAGCCGGCCACCCTCCACCGGCTTCAGACCAGCCGCGGCCGCGGCAGCTTCCAGCCCGAGCACGGTGTCGGCCGACACGTACACCTCCGCCGACGTCACCGACGTCAGATACGGCGCGAGCGCGTCCGCCGCGACAGCACCCGTCACCGCCCATTCCACCCGTTGCGACGCCCAGCGCTTCCCCGCCACACCGAGCCCCTCGGCAAGATCGCGCCACGTGACACCAACCTCCAACCGAAGATCGTCCGCGAGCGCCGACGCAGCCGACGCGTACTCCCGCAGCAGGAGATCGGGGCCGGCGACGCGACGTGCCGACCCGCGACCGCGATCGGCGGACGCCTCGAGCAACTCCAAGTCGGTCAACACCCGCAACGCATTCACACAACTCCCCGTCGACAACCCGGTCGCTTCCCGCATCGCCGACGCCGTGGCCCTCACCCCACACAACGCCGCCTCCGCCACCGCGAGCACCGACGGCGTCCACCGCCTCGGCACCTCACGCCGAACCGGCCTCCCCGACCGCGCGACAACAATCGACCCGAAAGAGATCTCCGCCGCCCCGGTCTCATCCACCCAACCCACCCCGGCCCGGGCCAACTCGGCGAGCGCCCCCGGCGACAACTGCCGGGCAACCACCACATCAGCTACCAACCCACCGGCGAGCACCCGGCGGACATCACCGAGCTGCCCATCGCCCGCCCACACCACCCGCATCGACTGACCATTGACGACCAGATCAGCGCCAGATCCGTCCGCCCCTCCGCGCACGTCAGCCGAGCGCGGCAGAACCGCCGCCACCGCGCGCTCGCAGCGCACACCGTTCGAGTTTCTCGTCACCATCCCAATACCTCAGACGAAACTATACATCAACACGCCGTTGATCTAAAGCACTCGACTGATCTTTTTGGGTCACCGGCGAGCGGGCACGTCGAAGCCGAGGGTGGTGTAGGTCGCGACGCGTTTGCTGTGCATCTTGCGGAACACCGGGCCGGGGTCGACGTAGTCGTGAACCTCGACGTCGGTCTTGACGTCGTTGGTGCGCAGGATCCGCCCGATGTACTGCACGACCCGACCCTTGAACGCGAGCGGGAACGCGAGGAACAGAGTGTCGAGGCTGGGGCTGTCGAACCCTTCGCCGAGGTACGACCCGGTCGCGAGGAGCAGCTGACCGGTCGGCGCAGGGTCGGCGTTGAGCTGATCGATCACGGCCGCCCGTGCCTTCTTGCCGAGGCCGCCTTTGAGGATGAGCGGTTCCATACCGCGTTGGCTGAGCTCGGCGGCGAGGGCGTCGAGGTGGTCGGTCCATTGGGTGAGCACCAGAACGTTGCGGCCTTCCCGCACGGCGCCGGTCACGTCCGTAGCGATCTGACGAGTACGAACCTCGTCCTCGACCAAGGCTCTGAACACGTCCTGGATCGCGCCGATCTCACCGGTCCCGGCGGTGCTCTGGGTGTCGTGGACGAAGAGACGGCGCGTGAGCGCGGCGGCCGCCGTGTCGGCGAGCGCGATCTCGTGGCGAACCGGGCCGCACTGCATGGTGATGATTGCCTCGAGCCCGTCACGCCGGTACGGGGTCGCAGTCAACCCGAGCCATCGGCGGCAGCGGGCATCGCGCACGGCGATCTCGAACGACCGGGCCGGGAGATGATGGCACTCGTCGACGATCACCAACCCGTACCCGTCGAACACCGCTGACGCGTCCGGGCGACGGGCGACCGCTTGCAAGGTCGCGATGTCGACAATCCCCGACGACTTTGCCGTCGAGGCGACACGACCGATCTGGCGTCGGCCGAGACCGAGATGCTCCATCAGCCGCGACTTCCATTGCTCCACCAGCGGGGTGCGATCAACCAGGATCAGCGTCGGTACTCGATGAGCGGCGATGACGGCACAGGCCATCACCGTCTTGCCCGCACCGGTTGGCGCGACGAGCACCGCATGGTCATGGCCGATCAAGCTGTCGACCGCTACCTGCTGGTGCGGTGACAACGTGATCGTCGGCGAGACCTCGATCGTCGCCGGGGCGTTGCGTTGGTCGTCGAGCTCGAAGCTGCTGCCGGCCGATTCGATCACGTGCCGGGCGGCGTCGAGCAGCCCTCGGGGCAGACCGAGCCGGTCGAGTTCCTCGACGTAGCAGCGGATCAGCCGGGGGGTCGCATGGTTCGACAGGCGAAGGCGTTCGTTCTCGTAGAACTTCGGGTTGTGCAGCGACGCCAGGTGCTTCAGCTGGGCGATCAACCACGCCGGCAATCCGATACGTTCGATCGACAACATCCCCGCCAGCGTCGCGTGCACCACCGGTGGGGCCGGGTGCTGATCGCGGGCCTGTTCCCAGTCGACCGCTTCGGTCCCGACGGCCAGCGGACGTACCGACTCCGCGATCGCCGTGAGCGCTTCCGGGCTCGCCAACGGCACGGCGGAGAGGAACGCCCACTGGTCCTCGTACGGGTCGAGGGTGGTCGGGTCGAGGAACACCGTGGTGCCGCGCTTGCGACAGCCGCCTTGAAGCGGAAGTGCGATCAGGTTCCCGAACGAGCCCTTGGGCATCA
>JANNQK010000295.1:0-3896 GCA_031400715.1 Actinomycetes bacterium
CGCGGGCGTCGCCCGCGACCACCACGTGCTGCTCACCGAGTTGCGTCAGTCCGACACGAACGGGCTGGAACAGCTGTTCTTCTCGCTCACCGCCGCCAAGGCCCCCACCCAAGAGGTGGCAGCATGAACACGTCCCTCTCCCCCCGAGCGCTCGGCATCGACGCGACTCCGTCGGCCGAGGGGCCGAACCCGTTCTCACGCCTCGTCCGGATCGAATGGACCAAGGCCACCGACACCCGCGCCGCCCGCTGGCTGCTCGCGATCGTCGCCCTGTCGACCGCGGGGATGATGTTGGCGCCGATCCTCGCCCCCACGAGGTTCGACCAGACCTACGCGGGCTACCTCGAGGTCGCTTCCATCCCGCAGGTGCTCTTCCTGCCCGTGGTGGGGATCCTGATGCTCACCGGCGAATGGAGCCACCGCAGCGTCATCACGACGTTCACCCAGGAACCGCGACGCATCCGGGTCGTCACCGCCAAGGTGACGGCTGCGCTGATGCTGGGTAGTGGTGCTGCACTCTTCGGCGGGGTGGCCACGGCCGCCGGCATCGGGTTGGCGACGGCATCGGGTCGCACCATCGAAGGGACCCTGAGCGTCGGCGACATCGCCGGCTACCTGCTGTATCTGCTCCTCAACGTCCTCGGGGGTGTGGCGGTCGGCGCGCTGGTGCACAGCTCGGCCACGGCCATCGCGGCCTACTTCTCCCTCAACATCGCCACCGCGCTGCTCGGCACCGCATCGACACTGATCGCCGACTGGATCGACACGGCGACGACCTGGACCTGGGTGCTCGACAACGACTGGGGCGGTCACGTGCCGCAGATCGCCGTCTCGACCCTGTTCTGGGTCGTGGTCCCGCTCGCCGCCGGCGCCGTCCGAACCCTGCGTCGCGACGTCGCCTAGCCGCTTCGTCCCGTCCCATCCCCTCCCCTCCCCCACACGCTCACCGAAAGAGACCCATGCATCACCACCTCCGCGGCCATCTGGTCGCCACCTCCCGTCACCTCGCGGCCGTCGTCACTGCCGTCCTTCTCGCCGCCGGATGCGCATCGGATGAGTCGTCCACCGCCGCGCCGACGGAGACCACGGCGTCGACGGCATCGACGACATCGACGACATCGACAACGACATCGACCAGCGCACCACCGTCGCTCGCCGACGCGGCCCCGGGCAGCCACGCCGTCGGGTATCGAGCCTTCACCACCTCCCGCGGGAACGAACAAGCGCTGACCGTACGGGCGTGGTACCCCGCTGTTCGTCCCACCGACGATCCCGGGCCGATCGAGTACAGCGCACCCAACAAGTTCGGCGACCAGATCACGCCCGGCGAGCTCATCACCAGCGTCGGCCGAGCGATCGCCGACGCGCCACCGGAACCTGCCGACGAGCCGTACCCGCTCGTGGTCTTCTCCCACGGCTTCGCACTCAGCCCGATCGTGTACAGCACGCTGGTGGAGCACTACGCGTCGCAGGGCTATGTCGTGCTCGCGCCCGAGCACAACGAGCAATTCGACGGATCGCTCACCGGCTTCTGGGAGGAGTTGATCGACCGGCCCGTCGACGTCCGTCGGACCATCGACCTTGCCGAGCAACTGGCCGAATCCGGCGCACCGTTGGCCGGGTTGATCGACACGGACGACGTTGCCGTGGTGGGTCATTCCTACGGCGGGTACACCGCGCTCGCCGCCGCCGGCGCGCGCTTCGACTTCGCCGCCTACAAGACCCGCTGCGCGGCACTGACCGCAGATGATCCCCTCACCTTCTTCTGCGCTCCCATTCCCAACGAGTCGGACATGGCCATGCGAGCCGGACTCGACGAGGTCCCCTCCGGTCTGTGGCCGTCCTTCGGAGACCCGCGAGTCACGGCCGCCATCTCGCTGGCAGGCGACGCCTATCCCTTCGATCAGCGCGGCCTCGCAGAGCTCGAGGTACCCATCATGGCCATGGGCGGAACGATCGACGACGGCACTCCCTACGAGTGGGGCGCGAAACTCACCTACGACCATGCCGGGAGCGAGAACAAGACGCTCGTCAGCTTTCCCGGCGCAGGCCACTTTCTCTTCGTCGACCCGTGCGAGAACCTTCCGTGGGTCGAGAACTCGGTCTACCGCGACGCCATCTGCACCGACGCCGTCTGGGACACACGACCCCTCGACATCGTCATGCACTACACCACAGCGTTCCTCCGCGACACGCTCGACGACGACCCCGAAGCTCGAGCTACCCTCGCCGGCCAGCAGCCCGACCTCGACAACGTCGAGTACAGCACCGCCAACAGCACGGCGCCGAACTCCACGGTCGAGCCAGTGGTCGGCGAGTACGAACTCGTCGCCGGGCAGACAATGCCTGGATCGACCGAGTCGATCCCAGCGCCGGGAGAGGTGTACGACGGCATCTACTTCGCGTATCTCCACGAGGGCGACGGGACCGAGGATCCCCGGCACCTGCAATTCGACGTGCTGCAGGCGTTCTCGGGCGCCGACTGTGCGATCCGATTCGGTGACCAAGCACAACAGGTGTGTACGCCGATCGGAACCGAGCTCACCGCGCCCACCGCTCGAGTCGAACTGGCGGTGGCAGCGGTTCCCGTGTCGGTCCGTGACCTCAACAGCCAAGCCAGCTACTCCATCTCGGGAGGAGAACTCGTCAAGCTCGTTCACGGCACAGGGTCAGCAGCGTCGGCATCGACCGGATTCGCCTTCAGCGGTGGCTTCGGGTTCCTCCTCACGTACGACGCCGGCGTTCTGATCCGAATCGATCAACCCGCTGCCCCCGACGCAGCCTGAACGGCGGCCGTCAGGCGGGCAGGGCCGAGTCGTCGACCCAGCTGCCGTGGAAGCCGAAGGGCACACGTTGTGGGAGATGGATCCGAGCGACCGGATCGCTGCCGGGCGCCGATGCATCGAGGATGACGAGGTCGGAGGAGTCCGCGGCCGCGTTGTACACGAAACCGATCGCCCAGCCCTCGTCTTCGCCAGCAGCATCATCGTCTTGCACGAAGACGAACTCACTCGGGAATGCGTCAGGCCCGAGGTCGTAGGTGGCGTGCGTGCCGGTGACGACATCCCACTTCGCGACGACTCCGGGTTCACGAAGGGTGGTGTCGCTGCCGTCGCGGTGGGTCACACCCCAGCCGTACCGATGCGGAAGGCCGACGACCCGGTCATCGACGCGCGAGAAGGCGTGGGTCCTCTGGTCGATCCGCTCTTCCTTGACGGCACCCGATGCCAAGTCGAACGTCCACCGGTGCAGAAACGCCGGTGGGGTATAGACCTCCGACTCCATCGACATGGTCGCGTGACGGCCGACATCGCAGACCACCACGTTGTTGTCCACGTAGGCGTTGAGCGGGTGGAACACGTAGCACGGGTCGATCTCGAACCAGCGGATGTCCACGTTCGTGCCCATGCGAGGCATGATCCCGATGCGGGCGCCGTAGGTGTCGTCCCACGCGAGCGGCGATTCCAGGTTCGACAGATCGAACACGATCGGTAGGTCCATGAAGATGGCGTGGTCGCGGGTGATCATGAAGTCGTGCATCATCGTGCCCTTCGGCACGGCGATCGGGGTGGAATGCACGAGCGCTCCGCCGGCGTCGAGAACGTGGTATGTCACGAAGGGCGGGAACGGGGAGTAGCCGAAGAAGTGCAGCTCTCCGGTTTGGGGGCACAGTTTCGGGTGTGCGGTGAACGCCGTCGTCAGCTTGCCACCGAAGTCGTCACTGCCGATCGTGTCGAGTTCGGGGCTCAACTCGTACGGAAGGTGGCCCTCCTCGAGCGCCCAGATCCGTCCGGCATGGGCCAGCACACTCGTGTTCCCCGAGCCGGCCGTCGGGTCGGCGAACACCTCCGGGTCGGCTGCGTCCAGTCCCTTCACGAGCTTGGTGGTCTGTACGT
>JANNQK010000296.1:0-29246 GCA_031400715.1 Actinomycetes bacterium
CACCGTCGGGCCGTTCGGCGAGGACGTGCAGGCGTGGTGCACCGTGCCAGCACGGTCACCGTCGGGCCGTTCGGCGAGGACGTGCAGGCGTGGTGCACCGTGCCAGGCCACAAGGAGGCCGGCATGGTCCTGAACATCACGGTGCTCGGGGCGACGAGCTCTGGTGACTCCGGGAGCCATGGTGCGGCCACCGATTCCGATGCCGCCGTCTCCGACGCGGCCGCGATCGACCCGCAGGCGGCGCCGACCGATGACTGGAACCCGCGCGATCCGCGACTCGAGCCACCCGCAGCGGGCACTGTCCACGAGATCGCACTCGAGGCAACCGAGGAGGTCCTCGAGGTCGCACCCGGCGTGACTCAGCAGATGTGGACCTTCGGAGGCCAGGTGCCCGGCCCGACCTTGCACGGCAAGATCGGCGACACCTTCCGCATCACCCTCACCAACTCGGGCACGCTCGGTCACTCGATCGACTTCCACGCCAGCAAGGTCGCCTGGAACGACGAGATGCGCACCATCCAGCCGGGCGAGTCCCTGGTGTACGAGTTCACCGCCGACTACGCCGGAGCGTTCATGTACCACTGCGGAACGGCCCCCACGCTGCATCACATCGGCAACGGGATGTACGGAGCGATCATCATCGATCCACCCGAGCTCGCGCCGGTCGACCAGGAGTTCGTCTTCATCCAGAGTGAGCTCTACCTGGGCGCCGAGGGACAGCCCGGCGACCTCACGAAGATGATGAACGACGACTGGGACGCGGTGGTCTTCAACGGCTACCACAACCAGTACAAGCACGCCCCGATCCGGGTCGACACCGATGCCCGCTACCGGGTGTGGGTCGTCGACGACGGTCCGAGTGAGAACTCGGCGTTCCACATCGTCGGCACGATCTTCGACACCGTGTTCAAGGAGGGGACGTACCTGCTGCAGCCGGATGATCGCCAAGGCGGTTCGCAGGTCCTCGACCTCCAGCCGGCACAGGGAGGCTTCGTCGAGTTCAGCTTCGCCGAAGACGGGCTCTACCCCTTCGTGACGCACAAGTTCTCGAACCCTGGAAAGGGCGCTCTCGGGTTCTTCGCCGCCGGCGACGTGGACACCAGCGCCCTCGGATCGCACTGAGCGAACCGATCAGTGGCATCCCCACCGGATCTGCCAGAGTGCACCGTCATGAGCCGATCGACCGACGACCAGGCATCTGACGGTGCACTCGCTCGTGCCCGGGCACTTGCAGATCCCAGCCGAGCCCGGATCCATCGGCTGATCTCCGCCGCCGAACGGCCGCTCACGATCGCCGAGCTGGCCGTTGCCACCGGGCTGCACCGCACCGCGGTCGGCACGCACCTCACCCGCTTGGTCGATGCCGGGCTGGCCGAGCGGTCAGTGACGGAGCCCGAAGGACGGGGGCGACCCCGTGCGGTGTTCCGAGCGGTGCAGGACGACCCGTACCGGGCGCTTGCCTCGTGGCTCGCGGAAGGTGTTCGCACGGGCGCCACGGCGCGCGAGCTCGGTCAGGCCATCGGCGAGCGGATGGCCGGGGCCACGGGTGACCCGGTGGAGACGCTCACCCGCGAAGCATCACGACTCGGCTTCTCCCCCGAACTGCGCGCTCGACGCGCCCGCGGCTCGTTCGACCTCGTGCTGCACACCTGTCCGTTCGCCGACTTGGCGACCATCGATCCCGACACCGTCTGCGAGCTCCACCTCGGCCTCGCCGAGGGCCTGACCGCCCACGCCGCCGACCTCGACGTGCAGTCACTCCACCGCGCGGAGCCCCACCGTGGCGGCTGCCGCCTCAGCTTCACGCGGACCTGAGTCTCGACGCCTCGGCCCGCGCGCGTCGACCACGTCCTCCGCCGGATGTCCGGCTGGCGAACAGCATCAGTGGGCGAGGCCGGGGGCGCAGAGGCCCTCGAGGTCCTGGATCACGATCCTGTCGCGGTTGGCGTAGGTGACCGGGTTCGACGGGTCGGCCTGCAGTTTGAAGGTGCGGAACGTCATCTCGGTGGTGTCGACGGCGAGGATTCGACCGATCAGTGGTTCGCCCAGACCGAGGATCACCTTGATCACCTCGAGCGCCTGGATGCTGCCGATGATGCCGGGCAGCACACCGAGCACGCCGGCCTCGGCACAGCTCGGGGCCAGCTCGGCCGGAGGCGGCTCGGGCACCATGTCGCGATACGTGGGGCCCTCGGTCGGGTGGAACACGCTCACCATGCCTTCGAACCGGAAGATCGAACCATGCACCACCGGGATGCCCAGCTTCACGCTCGCGTCGTTCAACAGATAGCGGCTCGGGAAGTTGTCTGCACCGTCGACGATCACGTCGTAGCCGGCGATGATGTCCATGATGTTCGACGCATCGAGGCGGGTGTCGTAGGTGACCACGTCGACGTCGGGGTTGAGCAGGGCGATGGTCTTCTTCGCCGAGTCGACCTTGCGGTCGCCGATGCGGTCCATGTTGTGCAGGATCTGGCGCTGCAGGTTCGACGCATCGACCTCGTCCATGTCGACGATGCCGATCGTGCCCACGCCCGCCGCAGCGAGGTAGAGCGCCGCGGGTGACCCGAGGCCGCCGGCACCGAGCATGAGCACCTTGGCACCGAGCAGCTTCGCCTGGCCGGCCACGCCCACCTCGGGCAGCAGCAGGTGGCGCTGGTAGCGGTTGCGCTGATCGGGGGTGAGCACCACCGGGGTCTTCCAGGGTCGACCCTCGTCCTTCCACTTGCCGAACCCACCGGCCACCGACAACACGTCGGCATACCCGAGCTCCTGCAAGGTCTTCGCGGCGAAAGCACTGCGGACACCACCGGCGCAGTACACGACCACCTGCACGCTCTTGTCGAGCAGACGGCCCTCCACCTGAGCCTCGAGGTGACCACGGGGGATGTGGATCGCGTCGGGCAGCGCGCCCTGGTCGTACTCGTCGGGTTCACGAACGTCGAGCACCACGGCACCGGCGGCGATGCGTTCGGCGGCGCCGGCGGTGTCGATCTCGGTGATCTCGGACTTCGCTGCGTTGAGGAGGTCGCGGAAGGTAGCCATGAACGAAAGGCTACCGACTCGGTCGGGTATTGCCGTGAGCGACAGGCGCCAACTGATCGGTGCGCTGGCTCAGCGCCCCACGAGGGCCGGCAGCAGCTCGCTCAGCTCACCCAGCAGCAGTTCGTCGGCGAACCGATCCATCTTCGTCGACTGCCCGTTGACGATCACGACACGCGCGCCAGCCGCTCGGGCCCTCGGAACCACGTTGGCAGCCGGGAACACCGACAACGACGACCCGACGGCGAGCAGCAACTCGCACGACTCGGCAGCTCGGAGCGCTGCCTCGATCACCTCGGGCACCAGCGCCTGTCCGAACGAGATCGTGTCGCTCTTGAGGATGCCATCCCCGCACGCCAAGCACGGGGGATCGGGGTCGCCGCTGCGCACTCGCTCGACCGCTTCGTGCATCGGCCGCCGATCGTGGCAGCTCCAACATCGTGACCACCACATCGTCCCGTGGACCTCGATCACCTTGTCGGGGTCGTGGCCCGCCTTCTGATGCAGTTCGTCGATGTTCTGGGTGACGAGTGCAACCAGCCGGCCGTCGTGTTCGAGTTGCACCAGCGCACGGTGGCCGACGTTCGGCTCTGCCTGCCATGCCGGCGACGCGAGTCGGTTCTGCCAGGCCGCCCGGCGCACCAGTGGATCGTTCAGGTAGTGCTCGAGGGTGGACGCCTTCTCGGCCAGGGGGTTCGTCGTCCACAACCCATTGGGCCCGCGGAAGTCCGGTATGCCCGAGTCGGTCGAGATGCCGGCACCCGTGAGCACGGTGACCGCGGCAGCCTGGTCGATCCATCGCCGTGCTCGTTCCACGGCGGATCCCCCCGATTGGGCACTCATCAACCGCACTCTGCCACACCGTCGGGCTCCCGTCGACGAGACCCGTGCATCGGGGCCAAGCCATCCGGACGGTCACGAACGTGAACCGGCCGCGGCCCGCCGAATCCAAGATGAGCGCGGCCCCATCGACCCCTGTCCACGTTTCGCGTCGGAACCGACGGATGGTGTCGCTGCTGAGATGGGCGTTGACGCTCGGTTGGCTCGCGTTCGTGGCGTCGGTGCTCTGGCGGCCGGAACGAGGTCAGTACAACCCGTGGCTCGATGTCGGTCTGTACGACGTCCCCTTCGCATTCGCCGCCATCGCCTGCTGGCGCGCTGACGCAGTGGGCGTCCCGGGCGCTCCAGGTCGGCGTTCCTGGCGCATCCTCAGCGGTGGACTCGTCTTGTTCATCTGCGGGAACGTCTACGGGAGCGTCGTCGTCGGCGACCGCGACATCTACCCCTCGCCGGCCGACGGGATGTGGTTGTCGTTCTACGTCCTGTTGTACGTCGCCATCATCGGCATGGTCAGGTCGCGGGTCACTCGTTTCTCACCGAGCAGCTGGCTCGACGGCGGCGTCGCCGGACTGGGCATCGCAGCCCTGGTCGTGGCATTCGTACTCGGCCCCACCCTCGAGATCACCGGAGGCAACCTCTCGGTGGTCGCGACCAACCTCGCCTATCCCGTCGCCGAACTGGTCCTCATCGTCATCCTCGTCACGTCCGTGGTCGCGACGCGCGCCAACGACAGGTCGTTCTGGCTGTTGGGAGCCGGGATTGCGATCTTCGGTGTCTCCGACGTCCTCTACATGTTCCTCGAGGCATCCGGAGCGTACGCCGAAGGTGGCCTGCTCGATGTCGGCTGGCCGCTCGGCGCCGTGCTCATGGGGCACGCGGCGTGCTCGGCCAAGGGCGCGCACCGGCAGACGAAGGACATCGAGCAACGCTTCACCATTCCGACCGTCTTCGCCGCGACCTCGGTCGGCCTGCTCCTCTGGGGTCAGGGGCGCGACCTGGCGATGGTCGCGATCTTGCTGGCGACGGGCGCATTGGTCGTCGCCGCGATGCGGGTCATGCTCACCGTCAGTGAGGTGCGTGCACTTGCCGCGAGCCGTGTGGAAGCCCGCACCGATGAGCTCACTGGGCTGGCAAACCGCCGCAGCCTGCTCGAACTGCTCGACGATTCCGCTGATGCGGCCGACACCACGGTCGCGCTTCTGATGATCGATCTCGACCGGTTCAAGGAAGTCAACGACTCGCTCGGTCACGCCGCCGGCGACAAGCTCCTGCGCTTCGTCGGAGAACGTCTGCGGGACGCCGTCTCGCCCGACGTCTTCATCGCCCGGCTCGGCGGCGACGAGTTCGCACTGGTCGTGCGCAACCTCAGCACCGGCGAGGCGGTCGAACTGGGCAAGCGGATTCGAACGACCCTGGCTGACCCGTTCGACCTGGAGGGCATGCCGATCATCGCCGACGCAAGCATCGGTGTGGCGTGCTCATCGGAGCCGGGCACGACTGCCGCGACGATCCTGGCGCGCGCGGACATCGCGATGTATCGAGCCAAGCGCGACCGAACCGGCGTCGAGGCGTACTGCCCCACCGCCGACACGATGAGCCCTGATCACTTCGAGTTGCTCGCCGACCTGCGCGCTGCGTTCACCGGACGTCAGTTCGTGCTCCACTACCAACCCCAGCTCGACCTCCGATCCGGTGAAGTTGTGGGGGTTGAGGCACTCGTGCGATGGAACCACCCCCGCCGCGGCCTCGTGCCTCCCGACACCTTCCTGTCGATGCTGGAGCAGACCAATCAGATGAGCGCGCTCACGGCAGTCGTGCTGCGCCAATCGCTCACCGACGCGGCCGAGCTCAGCAGAGCGGGTGTGCCGATCAGGATGTCGGTCAACATCTCGGCATCCGACCTCATCCACGAGCAGCTCGCAGACCAGATCGCGCGACAGCTCGACCGGGTCGGATTGCGCCCGGAGATGCTCACGATCGAGGTCACCGAGGACACCGTCATGATCGACCGCGTGCGGAGTCTGCGGACACTCCATCAGATTCGCGCACGTGGGGTGAACATCTCCGTCGACGACTACGGCACTGGTCGAGCGTCGCTGTCGTACATCCGTGACCTGCCCATCACCGAACTGAAGCTCGACCGTTCGTTCCTCGAAGGCATCCCCGTCGACACCCACAATGCAGCGATCGTCCGCTCGACGATCGAGCTCGCCCACGCACTCGCCCTCCCCCTCGTGGCCGAAGGCGTCGAGGACCAAGCTGCACTGGACTGGCTCGAGCAGCTGGGCTGCGACCTCGGACAGGGTTACCACATCTCCCGACCGATGCCCCTCCACACGCTTCGTTCATGGCTCCTCGCCCGGTCGGCACCGACCGTCGAGCCTGACGTCGAGCCCACGCGAAGCCGGCGTGTCGTCGAGATGATGTGATCGCCGGCGGTGCTCACGGCCGGTCAGGTGCGAGCACACGCGGGCGCGCCTGCCGGCATGACGGGATGGTTCCTCAGTGGTCTCCGCGGCGTGATCAGCAGATCACTCGATGGTCGGCAACCCGACGACGAAGGTCGATCCCTCATCTTGAATCGACTCCGCGTGGATCCAGCCCCCGTGAGCCTCGACGATCCGCGAACTGATCGCCAGTCCGAGACCTGTGCCAGGGATCGCGTTCGCTCGGGCAGTCGACGATCGGAAGAACTGGGTGAACAACTCCGGGAACTCGGCGGCGGGGATCCCGACCCCGGTGTCGCACACCTCGATCAGCACCTCCTGGCCATGTTGGCGCGCACTCACCCCCACCGACCCTTCGCGAGGAGTGAACTTGATGGCGTTGCTGATGAGGTTGAGCATCACCCTGTCGAGGTCTGAGGCGTTGCCGAGCACCGGGCGGATGCGGTCATCGATGTCGACGGTCAGCACGAGCCCGGCCTCTGACACGAGCGGACGGAGGCTCGCGACAGCGGACTCGATCACCGCTTCGACGTCGACGGCAACACGAGCGGGATCATGGCGGTCGAACTCCACCTTGGACAGGATCAGCAGATCCTCGATCAAGAGACGCAGTCGCTGCGCGTTGCGCTCGATCGCGTGGATCATCACCGCCTCGTCCTCATTCGACCCTGCGTGGGCATCCGCGAGCAGTTCGAGGTAGCCGAGCATGCTCGTGAGCGGCGTCCGGAGCTCGTGCGAGACCGTCGAGACGAAGTCGGACTTGATCCGATCGAGTTCGAGCAGCTTCGCCACGGCCGCTCGTTCGGCGTCGAGTGCATCGTCCTTGAGGCGTTCGGCCTCGATGCGATCACGGATGTCGACGACCTGCGCGATGAAGTACGGGTCAGGCATTGTCGGGGTGCGCACGATCGCGACGGCGAGGTGCCCACTGACCACTTCCCCATCGGGTCGCACGTAGCGCCGATCCATCTCGTAGTGGCCGTACGCGCCGCTGAGGAGATCCGCGATGCGACGCTCGTCCACATCATTGGCATCCGGGTGAGTGACGGAGGAGTAGTGGCGTCCGACGAGATGGTCGCTGTCGCTCCCGAGGAACGCGCACAACGCCTGGTTCACCGTGACGAAGCGACCACGGTGGTCGATCACCGCCATGCCGTTCGGTGCCTGTTCGATCGTGAGGTCGAGCAGCTGGCGTTCTCGGAGGTGTTCGGTCACGTCGGAGAACGCGATCATCAACGAGTCGGTGTCGTCCGGGATCGGAGCCGTCGACACGCTGAGCACGACTCGCCGACCGTCGCGTCTCGTCCACGCCATGATCTCGCCACTCAAGGGCTCGCCCGAGGTGAACGCCTGGGTGAGCCCGACCGGGGGCCCTTGCAGCGCCACCCCGTGCTGGTCGAAGACGATCCATTCGCCGATGTGCTCCGGATCCGACGCGCCATCGATGCCGACTCCCAGAATGCGTTCGGCAGCCGAGTTCATCAGCATCACCGTGCGATCCGAGCCTGCCACCATCACGCCCTGCTCGAGCAGGTCGAGCGTGCTCCGCTGCATCCGTTCGAGCGCCCGGAGGCGGAGATCCGTGGCCACGAGTTCGGTGATGTCGGCGAAGCTCGTGATTGCGCCCGAGATCTGGCCATCCGGTTCGACGACCGGGCTGCTGTTCACACGCAACCACGCTTGTCCGAGTCCGCTCCGGCCGACACCCATCACCGCGTTCCGCACGGGCGCGCCGGTGCGCAGCACCTCCATTGCAGGGTGCTCCTCGCCTGGCCACTCGGTACCGTCGGCGCGCACTGCGTGCCAGCGCTGATCGACGGAGCGCCGACCGGCGAGCTCGTCACCCGTGAGTCCGAGCACCCGCTCGGCCGCGGGGTTCCAGTCGACGATCACGCCGCCGAGCGACTGGACGACGAGGCCATCGGCCATCGTGGCGAAGATCTGTTGCTTGCGTCGCTCGGCGTGATCGAGATCGACGAGCGCGGACTTCATCTCCTCGCAGTTCACCAAGCCCTCGACGACCCAAGCGAGGTCGCGCAGGGTCTCCAGCTCCGACGTCGTCATCGACCGGGGCCGCGAGTCGATGACGCACAACGTGCCGATGGGGACGTCCTGGACGATGAGCGGTTGACCGGCGTAGAAACGGATGTGCGGCTTTCCGACGACGAGCGGGTTGTACGCGAACCGAGGGTCGTGAACTGCGTTCTCGACGACGAACGGGCCGAGGCCGTCCTGTGCGATGGCATGCGCGCAGAACGCGTGCTCCCGATCCGTCTCGCATGAAACGAGGCCGACCTTCGACTTGAACCATTGTCGACGAGCGTCGACGAGCGACACCAACGCGATCGGCGCGTCGAACAGGCGGGCCGCCATGGCGGTGACCCGGTCGTACGCCTCGTCGGGGGCCGAGTCGAGGAGGTTCAGCGAGTGCAGCACCGCCAGTCGGCGTCGTTCGAGGTCCTCGTCCAAGATCGGGTGCACCTGCTGATATCGGCGCGACTCCGATCTCCTTGAGAAATTCCCCCACACGGGGGGTTTCTTTTTCAAGAGATCGAACAAACGAGCCGATGTTGTGCACATGGAACAGCGAGCGCGGTGCACGTGGAGCTCGGCGCAAACACTCTCGGACGAGGACCGCCGACGATGAGCACGATTCTGGTGGTCGACGACGACCACGACATCTGCGCGCTCGCGGAGTTCAAACTGACCTCTTTGGGTCACCGTGTCTTGGTGGAACACGACGGTGAAAGTGGCTTGGCCAGCCTCCGGTCTGACGGAGCCGACCTCGTCGTGCTCGACTGGATGATGCCGCGCATGACGGGGATCGAGGTCTGCGTCGCGATCCGCGCGGATCCGACGATCGCCGCGACGCCGATCATCTTGTTGACGGCGCGAGCGCAGGAAGCCGACGTTCAACGCGGGTTCGCCGCCGGAGCGGACGACTACCTGGTGAAGCCGTTCAGCCCCCGCGAGCTCGCCAGCCGGGTCGACGCGTTGATCACCCGCTCCAGACGGTGACGGTCCGACAGGCGTTCGTACTCGCACTCTGGGGCTGCGCGGCAGGGCTCCTGCTCGCCGCCGCCCTCACCGTGGCGGCTCGGGCACAACGTGGCCGCCACCGGCGCCACCGAGAGCGAGCCGTCGCCAGATGGCGGCCCGTGCTGCTGTCCTGGACGGACGACCGCATCGAGGCGACCGACATCCCCGCTGGCGGTCGCGACCGACACGATCTGATCGAGGTCGCCGTCCACCTGCTCCCCAAGCTTCGTGGTGCGGATCGCGACCATGTCGTCGGCGCGCTCCACCTCGTCGGAATGGCCGACACCTTGGCGCGCGACGCTCGATCGCGTCGAAGCCTGCTCCGCCTGCGGGCTGCCATCGCCATGGACGCCTGTGCATCGCCGGCCGACGTCGGAGCGCTGATCGTGCTCCTCTGCGATGGAGACCGCCAGATCCGACACGTCGCAGCCCGCGCACTCGGTCGAATCGGCGATCCACGAGCGGTGCGACCGCTGATGCGCGGCATGACCGATCGAACCCTTGCCACTCACGCCGTGTCGATGGCGATCGTGCGCATCGGCGGAGGTGCCGTCCCCGCCCTGCAGGCGTGGCTCGACCACGAGGACGTGCGGTGCCGGCGGACCGCCGCCGAACTGCTCGGGCACCTCGGCGAGGACGACGCCGAAGCCGGGCTGCTGAGCTGCCTCCGTGACGCCGAGCCCTCGGTACGCATCGCAGCGGCCGGTGCGCTCGGCCGGCTCGGATCACCATCGTCGGTCGGGCCGATCCTGAGCCAGCTGCATTCCGAGCTCGGCACGCCGACGTTCGCCGGCCGCGAGGGCCGTCTCTGCGAGAGCGTCTGCGTCGCCCTCGTCGAAGCACTCGGACTGATCGGTGACCGTCGTGCGATTCCGGACCTCGAGGCGGTCTTCGCGCGTTCGACTCGGATCTCGGCGGCCGCCGCCGAGGCCCTCGTACACATGGGAGCGCGGCGGCCGACGACGTCCACCCGTGGGCGCGACGCGGCCGATGTCGGCAGATCGGTGGCGAACGGGTGATCGCCAACCTCGTGACGACGTCGATCGCCGCGTTCAATTGGTTCGTCCTCGGCTACTTCGTCACGCTCAACTCCGTGTACCTGCTCGTGATCGTAGGGGCGTTCCGCGTGATGATGCGATCGGCGCGGCGGGCCGACCCTGGCAGCCGCGACGACATCTTCGCCAATCCGCTGACCCCACCGGTGTCGATCCTCGTGCCGGCGTTCAACGAGCAGGCAGGAATCGTCGAGAGTGTCCGCGGCATGCTGGCGCTGCACTACCCACAGCTGGAGGTGGTGGTCGTCGATGACGGATCGACCGATGACACCTTCGAGGTGCTGCGCAAGGAGTTCGATCTCGTAGAGGTCGCCCCCGTCATCGACGACGTGCTCCCGATGCGCGGCGCAGTCCGCTCGATGCACGTACCAGCTGCTGACGTGCCGCTCGTGGTGGTGCGAAAAGTGAATGCAGGTCGCCGAGCCGATGCGCTGAACGTCGCATTGAACGCAGCGCGCTACCCGTTGGTGTGTATGGTCGATGCGGACTCGATCCTCGATCCGGACGCGCTCCTGCGAGTCGCTCAGCCGTTCGTGGACGACCCGGACCGCGTCGTCGCTTCCGGAGGAGTCATCCGAGCCGCGAACGGTTCGACCGTCTACCGCGGGCAGGTCGTCGAGCACCGTCAACCACATACCTGGCTCGAACGGATCCAGGTGGTCGAGTACCTCCGGGCGTTCCTCGTCGGGCGCACAGGCTGGTCGAACGTCGGCGGGCTCCTCATCATCTCCGGTGCGTTCGGGTTGTTCCGACGCGAGGTGATCGTCGACATCGGCGGCCTCGACGCTGACTCGTTGGGGGAAGATGCCGATCTCGTCGCCGGGCTTCACCGGCATCTTCGCGATTCGCGTCGCGACTACGCAGTCGTGTTCGTGCCGGAGCCGGTGTGTTGGACCGAGCTACCGATCGACCGGCGGAGCCTCGCCAGGCAACGACGCAGGTGGTCGCACGGCCTCGTCCAGGTGCTGTGGAAGCAGCGGCGCATGATGCTCAACCCGAGGTACGGGCGTGTCGGGGTGGTGGTGATGCCCTACTACCTGATGTTCGAGCTGCTCGGCCCGGTGGTCGAGCTGCTCGGCCTCGTGTCCGTGGTCACCGGACTCGCCCTCGGCATCGTGGACGTTCCGTTCGCCCTGCTCCTGGCCGTCGCTGCGCTCGTCTACGGGGTCGTGCTGTCGCTCGCAGCGATCGCAATCGATCAGCTCACCGACCACCGCCCGGCGCGATCACGCGAGCTCGTCCTCATGATCCTGGCCGCCGTCTTCGAGAACTTCGGCTTTCGCCAACTGCACGCGTGGTGGCGTCTCCGGGGCCTCGGGGCGGGCATCACCGGCAAGAGCGCGGCGTGGGGCGCAATGCCACGGACGGGCTTCGTTTCGGAGACCGCGCCTCCGCCTGATCGATCCTCACGCACGGACACGGAGCACGTGCCGATCGATCGCTGAGGCGCCTTTCCGATCGGGCCCGGCCGATGTCACTCTTTGGTGATGCCTCGTCACGTCGTATCGACGTGACGACGTGGTGCGCGTCCCCACGAACCACGTCCATTCGTCCGCGCCGGGGAGGCCCTCATGACGATGCACATCGCACCCGAGCTCACGCTCACCGAACCCACGCTCGTCATCGTGCCCTGGCACGACGACGTCGTGGACAGCATCGGCTACGACCCTCGCTCCCCCTACGTCGAGACGTTCTGGCTGAACGTCTTCGGACCGACCTCGACCTGGATCCTGCGACGAATGGTCACCGGGCTCGACGAGTACCCGGGCGGGTACGAACTCGACCTCGAGCAGACCGCCGGTGCTCTGGGCCTGGTGTTCACTCCCGGCGCGGGCAACCCGTTCGCGCGCTCGATCAACCGCACCGTCATGTTCGGCGCAGCACAGCCCGTCGCCGGGGGTCTGGCGGTGCGCCGGCGGCTGCCCCCGGTGAGTGCCCGGCACCTGTCGCGCATGCCGCCCTACCTGCGCGCCGCACATCAGGCCTGGAGTCGACACACGCCGGCGACACGGGCTCAGGCCGATCGAGCTCGCATCCTGGCCGAGGCGATGTTGCAGGCCGGCGATCCGAACGACGCGGTCGAGCGCCAGTTGCTGGGTCTCGGCATCGCACCGGTGACGGCGCTCGACGTGGCCAAGGAGCTCACGAACCGACCACACGACGCCGCGTGACGCTGCACTCCGGCCCGGACCGGTGATCGCTCAGGTGAGCAACCGGTCCTTGTCGACGATCACGATCCCTCGATCGGAGATGGTGAACCGCTCGGCGTCGGCCGCGGCGTCGAAGCCGATCCGAAAGCCGGGAGGCACCACCACGTTCTTGTCGATCACACACCGATGCAGCTTCGCCCCGGTGCCCACCGTGACCCCTGGGAACAGGATCGAGTCGGTGACCTCGGCCGCGAAATCGACGAACACGTCGGGGCTCAGGATCGACCGGTTGACGGTGCCACCCGACACGATCGAGCCCGCGCACAGCAGGCTGTTCACCACGCGGGCGTCCTCGCCGCCCCATCCGTGGAAGACCTTGGCCGGCGGCAACGGCAACTGCAGGCTGTAGACCGGCCACTCCTTGTTGTAGAGGCTGAACGGTGGCACGGCCGCGAGCAGGTCCATGTTGGCCTCGTAGTACGCGTCGAGGCTGCCGACGTCGCGCCAGTAGCCACGCTCGTGCTCGGCTTGGCCGGGGATCACGTTCTGGGAAAAGTCGTACATCCGCGCCGCACCTGCCCGGGTGAGCGCAGGGATCACGTCGCCCCCGATGTCGGTGGGCCCGCTGTCGTCGCCCAGCGGGGTGACCACGTCGACCAATGCGTCGGTGGTGAACACGTAGTTGCCCATCGAGGCCAGCGAGCGCGTCGGGTCACCGGGCATCGCCGGCGGATTCTTCGGCTTCTCGAGGAACTCCACGATCCGGTTGTCGGCGTCGGCATGGATGATGCCGAACTGGGGCGCCTCTTCGATGGGAACCGGGATCGCTGCCACCGTCACGCCGGCTCCACTGGCCATGTGTTCGGCCACCATCTGCCGCGGATCCATGTGGTAGATGTGATCGGCGCCGAAGACGCACACGTAGTCGGGGCGCTCGTCGGAGATGAGGTTGAGGTTCTGGTACACCGCATCGGCGGACCCGGCGAACCACTGCGGGCCGCGGCGCATCTGCGCCGGCACCGGGGTCACGTAGTTCCCGAGCAACGTGGAGAACCGCCACGTCTGGGAGATGTGGCGGTCGAGGCTGTGGCTCTTGTACTGGGTGAGCACGACGATCTTCAGGTAGCCCGCATTCGCGAAGTTCGACAGCACGAAATCGATGATTCGATACGAACCACCGAAGGGGACAGCGGGCTTGGCCCGGTCGGTGGTGAGCGGGGCGAGTCGACGCCCCTCCCCACCGGCGAGCACGATGACGAGGATGCGCGGAGCGGCCATACGGGTCGGACAGTAGCCCCGTTCGGAACTAGCTGTTTGCGATCCGGCGATAGTGCTCGATGTGCGCAAGCGCCGGTTCGCGCCACGACCAATCGGCGCTCATGCCCCGACGCCGCATCGCCTCGCGGCGCGCTCGGTTCCCGTGTGCGCGAACGGCGCGGTGCCATGCGTCGAGCACGTGCACGCTCGTCGCCCGAGCGGCCATCACCCCGGTGCCTCGAGACGGGTCGACATCGACGTCGACGACAGTGTCGTGCAGCCCGCCGACATCGGTCACCACCGGCAGCGTGCCGTAGCGCATCGCCTGCATCTGGGCGAGCCCGCATGGCTCGAAGCGGCTGGGCATGAGGAACAGATCACCGCCGGCGAACAGTCGGTGTGCCAGGGCCTCGTCGTAGCCCCGCACGAACGCCACCCGATCGGGGTGCGATGCTGCGGCAGCCGCCAACGCGGCGGCCAGACTGGCGTCGCCGTCGCCGAGCACCGCCAGTTGGCACGGCATCCGCTCGAGCAGACCGAGCAACGGCACGATCAGATCGACGCCCTTCTGATCCGCCAGCCGCGTGACCACCACGGCCAGCGGGCCGGCGTGATCCGCAAGACCGAGCTCGTCGCGCAGCGCAACCTTGTCGTCGTGCTTGCCACTCATGTCGGCGGAGCTGTAACGGGCGGGCAGATGCGGATCGTGAGCGGGATCCCATGCCTCGGTATCGATGCCGTTGCGGATGCCGACCAACGCTCGACCACGATCCGCCAAGAGCCCGTCGAGACCGAACCCGCCCGCGGGCGTGAGGATCTCACGGGCGTAGGTCGGGCTGACGGCCACGACGACATCAGCCAAGCGGATGCCGCCCGCGAGCGGGTTGACGTCACCGAACTGCTCGAAGGCGTCACGATGTTGGGGAAGCGCCCGCAACCACCCGGCGTTGGCTCGGCCCTGGTAGCCGAGCGTGTGGATGGTGAGCATCGTCGGGATCGACGTCGACAGATGCGCCAATGCACTCGATGTGTGCCAGTCGTTCAGGTGGAGCACATCGGGATGACGCAGCTCGGCGAGAGCGGCGACTGCGACCGAGAAGCGGAAGAACCGGTCGTCGTTGTCGGCCCATCCCTCTCCGTCCGGCTGGAGGTACGGGTGCGCACGCCTGATGCCCGGGACGTCGATGAGGGTCACATCGATGCCATCGGACGTGCGACCTCGGCGAGCGCGCGCCGGCGCCGCCCAGGTCGCGACATCGAGATCGACGACGTCTTCCTCCACCAGGGGAAGCCCGAAGTAGTCGGGCAGGGCGATCTCGACGTCGATGCCGAGCCGGCGCAGTTCGTCGACCAGGCCGGCAGCGGCGGCCGCAAGGCCACCGACGCGGACCAGCGGTGACAGCTCTGCCGTGGCGAAGAGGACCTTCATGGCGCCACACCGTACGCGACGAACGAGTGGCCGCATGACGGGATCAGGGGATCGGGAGACCCGATGCCTGGTGTCGTTTCCACCCCTGGTACCCGGCGACGGACGAGGTGAGCACCACCAACCGTCGACGGGTCATCGGCTGTACGCCAATGCGAGGTCGATGAGCGTACGCGTGCCGTATCCGGTTGCTCCTCTGGAGAGCCAGCCGTCGTCCGCGTCGACGTCCATCGGACCGGCGATGTCGAGATGCGCCCATGGCGTGGTGCCGACGAACTCGTTGAGGAACAACGCGGCCGTGATCGCGCCGCCGTAGGGCCCACCGATGTTCTTCATGTCGGCCACTTGTGAATCGAGGAGCTTGCGGTACTCCTTGGCAAGCGGCAGCTGCCACATCGGCTCGTCGGCGCGTGCTGCGGCAGCCTTCACCTTGTCGACGAACGGCTGGTCGTTGCCGAGCACCGCGGCCATCCTCGGGCCGAGTGCGGCAACCGCGGCGCCCGTGAGCGTGGCGATGTCGACGATGGCATCGGCACCGTCTTCGACCGCCAACGACAGACCATCCGCCAGGACGAGGCGTCCCTCGGCATCGGTGTTGTGGATCTCGGCGGTCTTGCCGTTGCGGAACGTGAGCACGTCGCCGAGCTTGAACGCGCTGCCCGACGGCAGGTTGTCGGTGCACATCAGGTAGCCGGTCACCTGTGCCCGGCACTTCAGCGCCTTCAGCGTGCTCATCGCCCCCAACACCGCGGCGGCGCCGCTCATGTCCATCTTCATCTTGACGTGCATCCCGTCGGACGGCTTCAGGCTGATGCCGCCCGAGTCGTACATCACGCCCTTGCCGACGAGCACCAGGTGACCGGTCGGGTTCTTCGGTGTGTAGGAGAGCTTCACCATGCGGGGCGGCTCGACGCTGCCCTGGTTGACACCGATCATGCCGCCGCATCCCATGGCCAGCAGCTTGTCCTTGTCGAACACCTCGACGCCGATGCCCGACGCTGCGGCCACGGTGACCGCGCGTTCGGCCATCTTCCGTGCCGTCAGGTAGGCCGGCGGGGTGTTGGCCAGGTCGCGGGCGAGGACCACTGCCCGGGCAGTCACCTGGCCGCGCTCGACCCCCGCACGAACGCCCGGGCCACGCTTGTCTCCGGCAACCAGGCTGACGTGCGTGAGCGTGGTGGCGCCAGAGGTATCGGTCTTGAGCCCGATGTACTTGTACGCCGCCAGCAGCACGCCCTCGGCGATGGCTTGGCCGGCGGCCTTCGAGTCGACACCTTCGATGTCGGCGAGCGCCGTGGCGAGGCTGGTGCGCTTGCCGGCAGCTCGCACGAGGGCGGCGGCGGCGGTGCGCAGGCTGTTGGCCGTGATCGATGCCGGATCGCCGATGCCGACTCCGATCAGCGTGGGTCCGGTGCCGGCCGGCACGACGAGCACCTGACCGGCCTTGCCCTCGAAGCCGTGCGACGCCAGCACGGCGCGGCTGAGACCCAGTTGGCGCGGGACCGCTCCGGTGGTGGCCACCGGCAGACCGACGGCCTCGACGGTGCGCGGGAGGGACTTGACGACGTCGACGGTGATCTGGCGATCGGTCTCGCTGCTGATCCCGGAACTGACCCCGGAACTGATCCCGGTTGGCGACAGAGTGCTCATGGGCACGAAGTCTGCCGGAAAACCGACCACTTGGCGTGGTTGCTCGCGTGGTCGAGCACGGCGGATGCAGCCCGCACCCTCATCCACGCTGCCATCCACGCCGTCACCGACATCGCCGACTCGTCAGACATCTTTGGCCACCATGCTGGTGCCTTCGTGCCATCGCGCCATGGTCCACAGCAGGTCCGAGAGACGGTTGAGATACGGCACCACCTGCGACGGGGGCAGCGCGGCGGCGAGCGAGAGCCGCTCGGCGCGACGCACGACGGTACGGCCGAGATCGAGCCAGGCGGCCACCACATCGCCACCGGGCACCACGAACTCGGTGGGGTGTTCGAACTGCTCGTCGAGGTCGTCGATCGTGGTCTCGAGCGCGGCGACCATTCCATCGGTCACCGAGGACACCCCCGGCTGCAGCTTGCCGCGGTTCTCGGGCAGGGTGGCCAGCTCGGCCATCAGCACGTACAGGTCGCGCATGATCGGCACCAAGAGCGCATCGACCGCCGAACCGCTGCCTGCGTGGGCCCGTGCCAGACCGAGCACCGCCTGGGCCTCGTCGACGGTGCCGTAGGCCGAGGGGAGCTCGCTGTCCTTCGCGACCCGGCCGCCGTAGAACAAGCCGGTGGAGCCGTCGTCGCCGGCCTTGGTGTAGATGCGGTCACGAGGCATCCGGGCACGGTACCGACCGGTCGGCCGGCGTGCGAGATCGGACACCCGAGTTCGCCGAGCGTCACCTCAGTGGGACGTCACCTCGGCGGGGCGAGGCGACCCATCCGAGCCCAGCGAAACCGTGGTCGTAGGACCACTTCTCACCCAGCTCTTACCTGCAGCGATGTGACGGCGCCCGCAACCTCTGGCATCATCGCGACCACTCTGGCCGGGACCGCATCTGTGGTCCACGCATGGCCGGCCCCGTGGCGCACTGCTTGCGGCTCAGAACGAGGAGCTCCCCATGAGCCGAACGAAGAAGATCGTCCTTGCCGTCGCCGTGCTCGCCGTACTCGGCGTGCTCGGCGGTTACAGCTACATCCTGTTCGTCAAGGAGGACGCGCCTGATGCGTTCGACTCGGGCGACCTCTCCGACGCGCTCGAGGGCACCACCACCGTCGAGCCAGCCGTGACCTCGCCCTCCACCGACGCGAGCACTGCAACGACCGACACTCTCCCAGCCGCGACGTCTGCACCGGCCACCGTCTCCGTCGACGGGGTGTGGAACATCACCGACGAGTCAGAACTCGGCTATCGCGTGAGCGAGGTGTTGGGCGGCATCGACACCGAGGGCGCGGGTCGCACCAACCAGGTCGCGGGCACGCTCACCCTCGACACCCTCGATGGCGCACAAGTCACGGCAGCCGAGTTCACGGTGCAGATGGCAACGGTCACCAGCGACAGCACCCGGCGCGACGGCCAGTACCGCAACCGCATCATGAGCACCGACGAGTTCCCCACCGCGACGTTCGTGCTCACGTCGCCGATCGATTTCGGCGCGGTGCCGGCCGAGAGCGAACAGATCACCGCGTCAGCCACGGGCGACCTCACCTTGCGCGGCGTCACCAGGAGCGTCACGTTCGACGTGACGGCCCAGTGGAACGGCGACCGCATCGGCGTGCTCGGTTCGATCCCGGTCCTGTTCTCCGACTACGAGATCCCCGACCCCTCCAACGGCATCGCGACCGTGAAGGACAACGGCCTGCTCGAGTTCGTCCTCGTGTTCACCAAGGCCTGACCGCCCCACCCCATCCGAGTCCCAGCCGCACGCCCGAGTCCCGGCGTGTCGAACCGAGTGTGTCAGCCGCCTCCCCGGGGTGGCGCCTGACACTCGGGTGGCCGGATCACACGTTGGGCTGCGACCGTGCCCACGCCGACGCGAGCACCGCGTAGCGGCCTCCGAGCTCGACCAGTTCGTCGTGCGTGCCCACCTCCACCAGCTTGGCGTGATCGACCACGGCGATCCGATCGGCGCGACGAACCGTCGACAGACGATGGGCCACCACGATCACCGTGCGACCGGTCATGAGGTGTTCGAGCGCACGCTCGACCACCGCTTCGGTGCCGGGGTCGAGGTTGCTGGTCGCCTCGTCGAGCACCAGTACCGCAGGGTCGACGAGAGCAGCCCGAGCCAGCGAGATCAGTTGACGCTCCCCGGCCGACAGCCGCGAGCCGCGCTCGCGCACCTCGGTCTCGAGCCCATCGGCGAACTCCTGGAATCGATCGAGTGCGCCGATCTGGTCGAGCGCCTGGGCCACCTCCGCGTCGGTCGCACCAGGCCGGGCGATGCGAATGTTGTCGCAGATCGTCCCACCGAACAAGAAGCCCTCCTGCGGCACCACCACCACACGATCACGCAAGGAGGCCATCGATGCGAGCCGCAGGTCGATCTCGCCGAAGGTGACGTATCCGGTGGTGGGGTCGTACAAGCGGGCCAGCAACTTCGCGAGCGTGCTCTTGCCGGCACCGGTGGGGCCCACCAGCGCGAGCCGCTCGCCGGGTGCCACGTCGATCGACACATGAGACAGCGCCGATCGCTCCGCACCGTCGTAGCGGAACGTGAGATCGTGGGCGACCAGCGCGCCCCGCACGGGCAGCACCACGGGCTTCGGATGCTCCGCCACGTCGGGCTCGGCGTCGATCAGTCCGTAGAGCTTGTGCAGTGAGGCCGCCGCTGACTGCACGGTGTTGTACAGCTGCGACAGCTGCTGCACGGGCTCGAACAGGTTCGACAGCAACAACACGAACGCTGCCACGGTGCCCACCGTGATGCTGCCCTGGTGAGACAGCCAACCGCCCACACCGACCACGAGCGCCACTGCGAACACGCCCACCCATTCGACCAACCCGAAGTACCACACGCTGACCCTGACGCTGTGCAGGTGCGAGTCGTAGAGGGCCCGATTGGTGCCGATGAACCGTCGGATCTGCTCGTCCTGCCGGTCGTACGCCTGGATCACGCGAACCCCGGCAATGCTCTCCTGCAGCGATGACAGGTTGTGCCCCACCTTTTCGCGCACGTCGAGATACGCCTCGTTCGACTGCCGTTGGAACCGCACCGAAGCGACCACGAGGATCGGAAGCACGACGAGCACGACGAGGGTCAGCTCCCAACTGATCACCGCCAACACCACCAGGGTGATCGCCAGCAAGAGCCCGGCCTGGACGAACTGCAGGAGTCCCCACTGGATGAGCTCGCTCATGCTCTCGATGTCGGCGGTCATGCGCCCCACCAGCACGCCGGCCTTGTTGCGGTCGAAGAAGGCCATCGATTGGGCCTGCAACCGATCGAACACGCGCACCCGCAGGTCGCGCAAGAAGCCCTCACCGGCATTGTTGATGGCCAGGTACTGCTGTCGGCCGACGATGTAGTTCACGACGACGACCACGAGGAACGCGACGATCGCGGTGTTCAACGCCATGGCGTTCTTCTTCTCCAGGCCTTCGTCGTAGGCGTACTTCACCAGCAACGGACCAGCGACCGTGCAGATCGTGGAGACCGTGACGAAGCCGACGGCCAAGTAGATGAACCGCTTGTACGGCTCGGCGAACTCGATGGACCGACGCAGGACGCGACTGGTCTCGCTGCGGTCGAGACGATCCTCGTCGCTGATCGCGCCCCCGGCCCACATGTCAGTCGCCCACCGTGTCGCGAGCCAGAGCGGCGATCGATCGACTCTCGTCCTCTGCCGCTTCGGCTGCCTCGCGCTCCTCTTCGCTCAGCGCGGCGAGCACTTCGCGATAACGCTCGTTCGTGGCCAGCAACTCGTCGTGCGTCCCCGATGCCGCCACCATGCCCTCATCGACGAGCACCACTTTGTCGGCGAGCGCGATGGTGCCGGGCCGGTGTGCGATCACGATCGTGGTGCGGCCCTCCATCACCGTGGCCATCGCGTCACGGATCTCGTGCTCCTTCGACGGGTCGACCGCGCTGGTGGCGTCGTCGAGCACGAGCACCCGAGGATCGGCCAGGATCGCGCGAGCGATCGCGATCCGCTGGCGCTGGCCGCCGCTCAGCGAGAACCCACGCTCTCCGATCACCGTGGCATACCCGTCGGGCAGGCGCATCACGAAGTCGTGTGCTCCAGCCAGCGTGGCCGCTCGCTCGACGTCGGCCTGGTCAGCACCGGGCCTGGCGAAGGCGATGTTGCCGCAGACGGAGTCGTTGAAGAGGAACGTGTCCTCGAACACGATGCCGACCGAGTGCCGCAACTCGGTGAGGCGCAGGTCGCGCACGTCGACACCGTCGATCTGCACCTTGCCGTCCTGCACGTCGTAGAACCGCGTGAGCAACCTGGCGACCGTGCTCTTGCCGCTGCCCGTCGCGCCGACCAGTGCCACCGACTCGCCTGGTGCGATCGTCAGATCGAAGCCACGCAGCACAGGGTTCGCCGGGTCGTAGCCGAAGGTGACGTGGCGGAAGCGCACGCTGCCGAGCGGACCCTCGTGGGGCAGCGATCGAGGCTTCGGAGGGTCGTCCACCTCGGGAACGGTCGCAAGCACCTCGTTCACCCGCAGCAGCGCTGCCGCCGCGCGTTGTCCGAAGGCGACGGTCATGCCGAGGTTCCGGAGCGGGAAGATCAACAGCGCGATGTACTGCATGAACTCGAGCATCTGGCCTCGAGTCATCGCGCCGTCCAGCACTCGATGACCACCGATTCCGAGCACGGCGATCAACCCGATGTTCGGCAGCAGGTCGAGCGCAGGAAGGAACTTGCTGCGGATGCGAGCCGATTCGAGCGACTCACGTCGGATGTCGTCGGCCTCGACTCGAAGCTTGGCCGCCTGCACCCCTTCGGCGCCGAAGCCCTTCAGCACCCTGACGCCGCTGACGCTCTCCTCCACCACCGTCGCGAGTTGCGCCTGCTCGGCCTGCACCGCCAGCACCGCCGGATGGATGCTGCGCGAGAACCGCACCGCCAACAGGTTCACGACCGGCAACGGAGCAAGCGCAACGAGCGCGAGCAGCGGCTGTGAGGTGAACAGCACCACGACGACTGCGATCACCATCGCCAGGTTCGAAGCGGTGATCGGGATCATCACCACGAACCCTTGGATCTGTTGCAGATCGCTCGACGCGCGGCTCATCAGCTGACCGGTCTGGGTGTGATCGTGAAAGCCGACGTGCAACTTCATGATGTGTGCGAACAACTGCTCGCGCAGTCGCGTCTCGGTGAGACGGCTCTCGCGGAACGCGATCCAACGGCGCCACCCCGAGAACACGCCGGCGATCACGGCGACGGCGGCGATCAGCCCCGACCAGAACCACAGCGACTCGCGCCCGATCACACCTTTGTCGACCGCAAGCCTGGTGAGCCGTGGCACCGTCACCTTGCCGGCGCTCCACAGCAGACCGACGACCATGCCTGCGATCAGCCCTCTGCGCTGCTCGCGCAACACCCGACGAAGCAACGGCCAGCCAGAAGTGGGGCGGGCGGGTTCCATCACGATCGACTCTACGCATCCGACTCGACCAAGGATCGGTCCGGGGGTGGGGACGGGCGTACCATCACTGCATGGACCTGTTGGCGTGGATCATCGTCGGTTTCGTGGCCGGAGCAATCGCCCGGTGGATCGTGAAGGACGACCGCAGCGGCTGCCTGTACACGATCGGGGTCGGCATCCTCGGCGCCCTGATCGGCGGTGGACTGGTGCGCGCCGCAGGCATCGACAACGACGACGCCAGGTTCCTCGCCTCGGTCGGCACGGCGATCGTCGGGGCGATCCTGCTGTTGCTCGTGCTGCAAGCCCTGGGTGGCCGCGGGCGCTCCCGTCGCAAGCGCTAGCCCACACCGACCTACGATCGGCGCCATGACCGCACTCGAGGACCGACCAGAGACCAGCCCGTTCCTGCAGGGTGTGTTCGCCCCGGTGACCGACGAGTTGGACGTGCACGATCTGCCCGTCACCGGACAGATCCCGCCGCAGCTGTCGGGCGTGTACATGCGCAATGGCGCCAACCCCCAGTTCGCTCCGTTGGGCCGCTACCACTGGTTCGATGGCGACGGCATGGTGCACGCCGTGTATCTCGACGGTGGCACGGCCCGCTACAAGAACCGCTGGGTGGAGACGCCCGGTCTGCGTCACGAGCGAGAGGTCGGGCACGGGTTGTTCGGCGGCATCCTCAACTTCGTGTTCCCGCCCGAGGAACTGATGGCCGAGTGCGGTGTGTTCAAGAACGCCGCCAACACCAACATCGTCGCCCACGCCGGCCAGTACCTCGCGCTGTGGGAGGGCGGATTCCCGAGCCGGATCACCCGTGAGCTCGAGTCGAAGGGGCTGTGGGACTACGACGGCAAGCTGCAGGGCGCCATGACCGCTCATCCCAAGTGGTGCCCAGAGACCGGCGAGCTGATCTTCTTCGGCTACGACCCCGTTGCCGGCCCGCCGTTCCTGCGTCATCACGTCGCCGACGCGCACGGGGTGCTCACCCACTCCACGGAGATCGAACTCCCGCGCGGTGTGATGATGCACGACTTCCTCACCACCCGACGTTACTCCATCTTCTTCGACCTGCCGGCTGTCGTGGCGGCCACGATGGCCGGCGAATCGATGTGGCAACCGCAGCACGGTGCGCGCATCGGTGTGCTGCCCCGCCACGGGGATGGCACCCAGGTGCGATGGTTCGAGATCGACCCCTGCTACGTCTTCCACTTCCTCAACGCGTGGGAGGACGGCGACGTGATCACGGCGTACGGCTGCCGCATGCCGGGCATCGACCTCGACTTCGAAGCAGGAGGCGACGACAGCCTCTCCGCTCCCAAGGGCATGGGTCTCGCCAAGTGGACGATCGACCTCGCTGCAGGAACCTGCCACGAGGAGTTGGTGCACGACCTGCGCAGCGACTTCCCCCGCCTGCACGACGACCTCCTCGGCCTGCCGAACCGCTGGGGATACGCGTCCGCCACGCTCGACGGCCCGATGCAGATCGGGTTCAACGGGATCGTGCGCTACGACCTCCAGACCGGTGCCGATCTCACATTCGCCTTCGGTGAGGGAACCGTGATCGGTGAGGCGGTGTTCGCCGCCGACGCCGAGGGATCCGACGAGAACGACGGATGGTTGATGGTGTACGCGACCGACAAGGCCACCGAGCGCACCGATTTCTGCATCATCGACGCCCGCGACATCGCAGCCGGCCCGATCGCCCGAGTCCACTTGCCCCAGCGCGTGCCAGCCGGCTTCCACGGCAACTGGATGCCGAGCTGACGTCATCCGACCCCTCAGTCGACCGGGCGCAGCACGGGCTGCGCTCGGGCATCGGGGCCCATCGATCAGGAGAGCAGGTCGCGCACCCGGTCCTTGGGGCGGCCGATGATGGCCGTGCGAGCCGTCACGACGACCGGGCGCTGGAGCAGTTGCTTGTGCTTCACCAACAGCGCAACCACCTGTTCCGGCGTGGCCGCGTCGGCCTCGGTGAGGCCGAGCTTGGTCCACATGCTGTCTCGGCGAACCAGGTCGGTCACCGGATCCTCGAGTTTGGCGATGACCGCCTCGAGGGTCGCCGCGTCGGGTGGGGTCTTGATGTAGAGGACGATCTCGGCGTCGACACCCAGTTCCTCAGCAATGCGCACGGCATTGACGGAGGAGTTTCAATTCGGGTTGTGGTAGATGGTGACCGTGGCCATGAAGGTCATCGTAGAGCCGCCGCCCGTGTCACACCCAGGTCGTAGGGTCGGCGGTGCCTCCCCCAAGCATCCGGACGCCTTGCGTTTCGCACGGCGCCGTCCTTGGAGGTCGCCCGTGTTCAGCAACTCTGCTCATCGTCATCTGCCGCGCGTCCCTCGTGCCAACATCGATCCGATCGGCTCCGCCAGCGAAGCGCTCGCCCTGGTGTCCCTCGCGATCGATCACCCGCTCCGCCACGAGACCGTGGTGATCGTGCTCGACGACGATCGCCTCGGCAACGTGATCACCGTGGTGGGCGACACCCAGCACGCCGATCTGTGCACGATCGTCGAGACGTTCTGCCTCGCCGCGTGCGGCACCACGGGCTCGGCCCTGATCGTCGCCACCGTCCGACCCGACGGCGCCACCCGCCCGGGCGATGTCGACACCTGGCTCGAAGCCAGCGCGCTCGCCGACACCTTCGACGTCGTCCTGCTCGAGTGGTTCATCATCGGTCCGGCCGGGCCGGAGTGCCCACGCGATCTGATCGGCGAGCTCGAACGGTGGTGAGCTGCGGCTCGCAGCCGGTCAACGCTCGGCGCGGCGTTGCGCCGGACTCAGCCGCAGACCCGCGGCGCGAAGGCGGCGCAGCAGCTCACGGCTGGGTGTCGGCACAGCGCCACCTGCCACCATCTGGTCGTAGTAGTCCTCGGGCACGTCGTAGTGGTCGCCGTGGAAGCCGCGGCGCGGGATGCCGTGCCTGTCGGCGAACGCGTGCAGCTCGTCCAGGCTCGCATCGCTCACCAGATGGCTCCACTTGCGGCCGTGCAGTGGCCAGCGTGGTTCGTCGATCAGCACCGTCACTCGCTCAGGCTCACACGGATCGAACCCCGATGTCATCTCTGGCCACCACGGCCCGGTGACGTCACCTACCCTCGGATGCGTGACGTCACCCGAGGTCGAGCTCCGTCGCGTCTGGCAGCGAGCTGCCGGCCGCGATCACGATCGGGTGCTCGATGCGCTGTTGGAGCGTCATCGCGAACCGCACCGCCGCTACCACACGGCCACGCACGTGATGTGGGTGTGCCGCCACGTCGAACAGCTCGCGCTCGCGCACCCCGTACCCGACCTCGATGTCGTCCGCGTCGCGGCGCTGTTCCACGACGCCGTGTACGACCCTCGCTCCACCACCAACGAGACCGACAGCGGATCGCTGGCCGATGCACGACTCAGTGAACTCGGGTGGTCGGCCGACCGGCGTGCCGAGGTGCGCCGGCTCATCGAGCTGACCGCTGGTCACGCGGTCGACCCAACCGACGATGCCGGCGCGGTGCTGATCGATGCCGACCTCGCCATCCTCGGCGCCGGCCCCAACGAGTACCAGCACTACGCCACGGCGGTGAGAGCCGAGTACGCCCACGTCGACGACGCCGCGTGGCGCACCGGCCGAGCGCGGGTGCTGCAGCACTTCCTCGACCAAGGGGCGATCTTCGCGACAGCCACGATGCGCGCGGCACGAGAACCATCGGCGAGGGCGAACCTCGCAGCAGAGCTGGCGAGCCTGCGCGACCGACCTGTCGTGTGACCACCGAACAGGCCCAGATGCTGCCGATCCTGACGGAGCGCTACGTACCTGGTTGACTGTCGAGGTGACCGAGATCCAGACCCTGCCGGCGCGAACCGATCCAGACCTCGACACCGAACACGTCCCACAGACGGGCGAGCCGGTGGCTGCCCACATCGTGAAGACGAAGAAGGGCGAGAACGCTGCCGCCAAGGTGTTGGAGGCACGCATCTACGGCACACCGCTCGAGGCCCTGTGCGGCCATGTGTGGGTTCCGTCTCGAGATCCGAAGCAGCTGCCGGTGTGCGAGGAATGCAAGTCGATCTACGAGACGTATCGCATGTTCAACGACGGGCTGAACGAACGCCCGAACGAGTGATCAGCGACACCACCGGTGTCCGCACCGCCACCACTCCATCTGCCCGACCAGCGACAACAGCGACAACTCCAGGGGAACCAACATGATCATCATCAGCGGCGTCATCTCCATCCCGCCCGAGAAGCGAGCGGCCTGCATCGAGGCATCGAAGCCGATCCAGCAGGCGACCCGCGACGACGAGCCGGGCTGCAGCGCATACGTGTTCAGCGCCGACCCCTGTGACCCCGGAGCGATCTCCGTCTACGAACTGTGGGACGACGCACCGTCGCTGGCAGCGCACTTCCTCCACCAGAACTACTTCACCATGCGCGACACGTTGTTCCAGCAGGGCATCACCGGCGCGGTGACCCACAAGTACCGCATCGACGCCGTCGCCCCTGTGTACAACGCCGACCGCATCGCCACCACCGACTTCGACTGACCGCCAGCACCGTTCCGAGTTCCGTGAGCGCCCATCGACCGAGCAACGGCCTGCGCATACGCGAGGCCGCTCGCGCACTGATCGTCGATCCCGACGACAGGGTGCTGCTGGTGAGGTTCGAGTTCCCGGCGGGCACCAGGTGGGCGCTGCCCGGCGGCGGGATCGAGCCCGGCGAATCGCCGATGGAGGCTGTCCGCCGCGAGCTCGTGGAAGAGGTGGGACTTCGCGGGGCCGACATCGGTCCGCACATCTGGACTCGCCTGCACATCATCCCGTTCCTGAACGGGCAATGGGACGGCCAGCGCGAGCAGATCCATCTCGTCCGCAGCGCACGGTTCGAGCCCGCGCCGTCGATGACGTGGGCGGAGCTGAATGCGGAGTACGTGTTCGAGCTGCGCTGGTGGTCAGCAGACGAGATCCGTGATGCCGACGCCGTGTTCGTGCCGCGTGCGCTCCACGAACACCTGCTGCCCGTCCTGGCAGGTGAACTCCCCGCAGCACCACTCGACATCGACGTGTGACCGCGACATGTGACTCGGGGGTCAGGGTCGTTGTTGGCGGGTGAGTTGGATGTGGTGGTGGGCGTAATGGACGGCTTCGGTGACGGTCATCGCGGCCCCGGTGCGGGCACACTCGTCGAAGGTGTCGGTGTCGAGCATCCTGCGGGCACGGTCGACCGCCTCATCAAACCCGGGGATCAGGTTGGTGTTGGGGTTGTGGGTAGTGGTGCCGTAGAGCGTGGCGGCGACCTCCGCTCGCCCGATCTGATCGAAGAACGTGACCAGGCGGGCGAACACCGACGACAGGTCGATGGTGGCACCGGCCCGGTGGAACGAGTCGATGCTCGTGTCGAACAGATTCAGTGCCTGGTCGATGTCACCGTTGGCGGCTTCGAGCATGGCTGCGTCTCTCGCGATGTGCGCCTCGATGATCGGGATCCGGTGTTGTCGGGTGTAGGCGAGTCCTTCGCGGATGATGCCGAGCACCCGGTGCGGGTCCGACGCGGTGTACGCCCGAACGATCCCGAAGTACGCGTAGCCGACGTAGAACGGGTTGGCGTGAGCGCGTGCAGCGGTCATCAGGTCGTCCGCGATCGCGATGGCCTCACCCGACCGTCCGGCGAACACGAGACCGAATGTCACTCCGACCAAGCCGAGGACGCGGGCGAGGCCGGTCTGTGCGGCGAGCCCTGAAGAGATCTCCACGTACCGGTCGACCCGCCCAACGCGAAGCTGGGCCAGTGCCTCCATGTAGGCGGCAAACCCGTTGGTGAAGGGTTGGTAGCCGGTGTCGTCCTGCAGTCGAACCGCAGCCTGTGCGTACCCAACAGCATCCTCAGGGCGTCCGATGTGCAGGCAGGCGCAGGCGGCGGTGTAGAGGCGAGGTAGCTGGGTGACGTCGGCGGCAACTGCGGCGGGAAGGAGTTCTTCGGCCCAGCCGCCCGGTTCGAACTGCTGCAATCCGAGCGCGATGACGGCGGTGTGGGCAGCGATCGCAGCGGCGGTGGTCAGGTCGGCTTGGTCGGTTGCCCAGCGGAACCCGGCGCGCAGATTGTCGAACTCGACATCGACCCACTCGATTGCGGCGTCGTAGCCGGGCCCATCCCAGCTGCCCCATCGGGCGACGACCTGGTCGGCGTAGTGGCGGGCGTGACGATCCCGGAGCACACCCAGACCACCACTGCTGGCGTGTTGGTCTTCGGTGAACTGGCGGATCGTTTCCAACAACCCGAACCTTGTCCGCCCACCCGCCTGACTGGTGGTCACCAACGACTTGCGGACCAACGAATCCAACACATCCAACATCTCGTACTCACCAAACCCGCCATGCACCGCCGTGACCGACACCGCGTCGAAGCCGCCCGCGAACACCGCACACGCACCCAACACCGTCTGCTCATCGATCGTGAGCAGGTCATAGGACCATTGCACCGCCTGGCGCAACGTTTGATGCCGCTCCAACCCGCGACGCGACCCCGACAACAACCGGAACCGGTCATTCAACCGTGCCAACACCTCGGTCGGGGTCATCGACACCATCCGCGCCGCCGCCAACTCGATCGCCAACGCGATCCCATCCCACCGCCGACACATCTCCGTCACCGCACCAGCATCGACCTCGTCATCGACGCTGAACCCAGGGACGACCGCTCGGGCGCGTTCGATGAACAACTCCACCGCCGCAGAGGCGGCACCGTCTCGCACATCCAACGACGGCACCGGCCACAAATGCTCCGCCCCCACCCGCAACCCCTCCCGGCTGGTCGCGATCACCGACACCGTCGACGAACGCCCAAGGATCGTCTCGATCAGCTCCGCAGCCGCGTCGAGCACATGCTCACAGTTGTCGAACACGACCAGAATCCGTCGCCCGGCCAACG
>JANNQK010000297.1:0-1781 GCA_031400715.1 Actinomycetes bacterium
ACGCCCAAGCCCGAGATGCCGCCGTACCCCTCGTGATCGCTCATGGCTGCACTCGCTCAGCCGAACTCGCGCAGCAGGGCCCGAGTGCGTTCGTTCTCTTCCGGGTTGCCGGGGAACACGCCGGCGTTCAGGTCAGTCGCCCCGACCGATGCGACCTCGTGGAGCTGGTCGCGCACCTCGGCCTCCGTGCCCACGATGGCGAGGTCCTTCGGGCCTGACACCCCCTCGATGTCCATCATCGCCCGGTAGCTCGGCAGCGTGTTGTAGATCGCGAACACCTGCTCGGCGCGATCGCGGGCGGCGTCGACGTCATCGGTGACGCACACCGGCAAGGCGACCACCACGCGCGGCTCGGGCCGGCCGGCGTCTGCCGCAGCTTGGCGCAGCGTCGGGATGGTGTGTTCGCGAAGGGTCTTCACCCCGACGCACCAGGTGGACGTGCCGTCGGCGAGAGCGCCGGTCACACGCAGCATCTGGCTGCCGAGCGCCGCCACCAGCACGTTGGGCCGGGAACCGCCGATCACGTTGACGGCACCCTGCACCCGGTAGTCGTCGCCCTGGAACGCAACGGGCTTTCCCTCCAGCAGCGGCATCATCACCGAGAGGTACTCGCGAAGGTGGCGCACCGGCTTGTCGAACGACATCCCCCACAAGGCCTCCACGACGATCTGGTGCGACAGACCGATGCCGAGCGCCAGCCGACCGCCCGTGGCCGCCTGCACGGTGAGCGCCTGCTGGGCGAGCATCATCGGGTGCCGGGGGTAGGTGGGCACCACCGCGGTGCCGAGCTCGATGCCAGGAACCTCGCGCCCCACGATGGCGAGCGCGGTGAGCGCATCGTGGCCGAAGATCTGCGGCACCCAGTACGTGTGCAGGCCGTCGTCGGCCACCTGTCGTGCTTCGGCGACGATCTGATCGATCGAGCCGTCGTTGATCGCGTTCCCCATGGTGCCGATTTTCATGGGCGAAACCTAGCCCTCTGCCACCGGTGGGCCGACCAGCGGAGCCCTCACACGGGACCTCAGGCCAGGTCGACGAGCTCCAACCAGTCCTTCGAGAAGTAGTCGACCTGCCCATCGGGCATGAGCAGCACCTTGGTGGGCTGCAACTGCTCGACGAACTCGGTGTCGTGGCTGACGAAGATGATGCTGCCCTTCCACGTGGTGAGCGCATCGGCCACGGCCTGGCGGCTGGGCGGATCGAGGTTGTTGGTCGGCTCGTCGAGCAGCAACAGGTTGTTGCGACCGACCATCAGCATCGCCAGCGACAGCTTGGTCTTCTCGCCGCCCGACAGCGTGCCGCTCTCCTGGTACACCTTCTCGCCGGCCAGGCCCATCATGCCGAGCAGGCCGCGCAGCTGCGTCTCGGTGAGCATGACACCCAGCGGCACCGCCGTCCGCATGTTGTCGAGCAGGGTGGCGCGGATGTCGAGGTTGTCGTGCTCTTGGGCGTAGTAGCCCACGTTCACCTCGTGGCCGAACTTGAAGTCGCCGAGGTTCGCCGTGGTCTCCCCGGCGAGGATGCGCAACAGGCTCGTCTTGCCGGCTCCGTTGAGCCCGAGCACCAGCAGCCGCTCACCTCGGCCGAGGTCGAAGTTCACGTCTTCGAACACCGGCGGCCCGCCGTAGCCCTTCGATAGGCCTTTCGCCTCGATGACCGTGATACCGCTCTGCGGCGGATCGGGGAAGCGCACCTTCAGCACACGGTCGCCGGCCTTCACGTGCACCCGGTCGGCCTCGAGTCGGGCGATCTGCTTCTCCTTGCTGTGGGCCATCGCGGCC
>JANNQK010000298.1:0-3539 GCA_031400715.1 Actinomycetes bacterium
CCCCACCGATGAGCCAGCGATAGTCGAATCGAGGGTCGCGGAACACGAAGGAGATGGTGAGCACCGAGGTCGCGATGAACCAGAACAACATGTCAGCGCCCGCTCGGTTCAGACGACGACGAGCCGCCCGCAGTGAGGGCACTCGGGAAGCTCGCCGGCCGGGGCGTGCGTCACCGACTCGTACTCCACCTGCGACAGATCGACGTGGCACCCGGTACAGGTGTGCCGCTCGAGCTGGACGATGCCCACACCGCCATGGCGAGCCTTCAACGACGCGAAGAGCGCTGCGTCGGTCTCGTCGAGGGCGCCCGCGGCGATACCGCGTTCCGACATCACACCTGCGGCCTCGGCGGCGATCTCGGCTTGAGCCACATCGAGGGCAGCCTGGGCGACGGCGACGGCGTCCACCAGGGCAGGCTCACGCTCGTCCAACATGGCCATGGCCTTCTCGGCGTCGCCCTGTTGTTCCATCGCCTCCAGCTCTGCGTCGTCGAGCAGAGCGTGTTTGGCCTTCAACATGTCGATCTCGTGCATCAGCGCTTCTGCTTCGCGCGGCGCGATGACGGTCTTCAGCTGCCCGTCGAGTCGGCGTTGCTTGGCGTCGAGCTCGGCGCCCGCCGCCTCGGCCTGTTCGATCGAGACGTAGGCGGCATCGATCATCGCTTGCAGGCGCGCACGTTCCTTGGTCAGCTCGGCATGCTCGGCCTTGGCGACATCGAGGACTCCACGTTCCGGCAATCGCTTCCTGCGACCCTCGAGTGCATCGAGCTTGATGTCGAGGAGTTGCACGGTGAGCAATGCACGGCCGTTCATGGCGTGGTCGGCTTGGGTTGGCGGACGATCACGCCGACCGGCAGTTTGGCGCACGTGAGCACCGCCGTCCTCGGCTCCACCGACGGCAGCGGAGCCAACGGGTCGAGCACACCGGGCGGGATGGTGGTGCTGTCAGGGAGGAGTTGGATGACCACGGGCGTCACCGTAGTGGGCGGCGCCTCTCCATCGACCGTGCCAGTCGGAACTTCTGGATCCGGTGCCGGTTCGGCCGTCGCGGCGGTGGTGGTCGGAGCAAGCGTCGTGATGACCTCACCGGTGGGCGACAAGGCACCGCTGACGAGCTTGTAGGCACACTCCTCACCGGGAAGGTACAACCGGGCGGGCTTGCGTACGGGAGGGGGTGGTGCCAGCCAGTCCTCCTGCGGCAGTCCGAACAGGGCCGATCGCGAATAGGCCCCCCAGATGCGGGCTGGATACGTGCCACCCTGCACGGCGTCGACCCCATCGAGGTCGTAGAACTCCTGCACGTTCTCGCGGGTCATCTCCGTGTAGCCGTCGGGATCTCCGACCCATACCGCGGTGGCGAGCTGCGGTGTGTAGCCGACGAACCACGAGTTCGTGTTGTCCTGCTGGGTTCCGGTCTTGCCGGCAGCAGGGAACGGGAAGTCCGACAGCGCCTTGCGAGCGGTGCCGCGGGTGAGCACGCCTTTCAAGATGCTGGTGGTGGTGAGCGCTGTCGCCTCGTCGAGCACCTGCTCGGGCACGGCCTCGTGGGTGTAGAGGCGGGCGCCGGCGGCGGTGTCGACCCACTCGACGTAGTACGGCTCGAGGTGGACGCCGTTGTTGGCGAGGGTCTGAGCGCCAGCGGCCATGTCGAGCGGGCTCATCTCGTTGGCGCCGGTGGCGAAACTGGCATACGGCTGGATCGGCTCGCGGTCGTCGTCCGGCTGACCGCGGTACAGGTAGTTCGAGCGGGCCATCCGATACGTGGTGTCGACCACCCGGTTGAGTCCCACGATCTGCGACAGACGGGCGAAGGCACAGTTGAGCGATGTCCAGGTGGCTTGGTCGAGCGTGCCGAGCTGGCCGGCCGCACCGTCTTCCACCAGGAACGGGTTCTTCGGATCGCCTGGGTTCGGCAGCAGGCAACCCCGCCGGCCGTCGATGGTGTCGTTCGGCTGCGCGCCCGCCTGGATCGCCGCGGCGAGGATGAAGAACTTGATGCTGGAGCCCGTCTGCCTGGGCACCAGCGCCATGTTGATCTCGTTGACCCGCGGCTTGAAGCCGCGCCCGCCCACCATCGCCCGAATCGCTCCGGTCTTCGCGTCGAGAGACACCACGGCCGCATCGATGCCGGCCGCGTTGTTGGGGAGCGTGTTGCGAGCCTCCTCGGCGTAACGCTGGAGGTCGGGGTTCAGCGTGGTGTAGATCCGTAAGCCGCCGCGATAGAGCAGGTTGGCGCGGGCTTGTTCGGTGTCTCCGAGGATGTTCGACCGTTCCAGCAAGTACTCCCGCAACGCCTCGGTGTAGTACGTGGGCACCGTGTCGAACGTGGGCAACGCCTTCAGGCGCTCGGGCAGCTCCCAGCCATCGGCGATCGTCTCTTCTTGATCGACCGGCACGATGCCGACGTCCGTCAAGCGCTCGATCACCTGGCGGAATCGGGCCCGCGACCGTTCGGGTCGGCGGATCGGGTCGTACCCCGACGGCGACCGGATCAGACCGGCCAAGAACGCCGCCTCGATGGTGTCGAGCTGATCGACGCTCTTGCCGAAGTACACCTCGGACGCCGCCTGCAAGCCGTACGCGTTGTTCCCGAAGAAGATCGTGTTGAGGTAGCGCTCGAGGATCTGTTCCTTGCTCATCTCCTTTTCGAGCATGAGCGCATAGTGCACCTGCAACAGCTTGTAACGGCCGTCGCGTTCCAACCCGGCCAGCAGCTCGTTCTTCACCACCTGCTGGGTGATCGTGCTCGCACCCTGACGCGGTGCGTCGCTGGCGAAGTTCGACAGCGTGGCTCGGACCAGGCCGCGCACGTTCACGCCTTTGTGGATGAAGAACTCGTTGTCCTCGACCGCGAGGATCGCGTCGACGACGTTCTGTGGCACCTGATCGAGCTTCACCGGTTGGCTGTTCTCGCGTTCGAACACGGCGATCACGTTGCCGGCCACGTCGTACACCAACGTTCGTTGCGACAGCGGTTCGAAGTCGGTCGGCACGACGACGGGAACTTCCTCGTGAGCGTTCGCGATCCGCCACAGTCGTGGCGCCGACGCGATGACCACCGCCGACAGCAACAGCGCACCCGCGAGCACGATCGCGGCGAGGCGGAGGGTCCAGGCAATCGGTCGCACAGCACCGATCACGCTAGCGGTGGGCCACGGCGCGGATCGGTCACCCCGAGCTTCTGGCACCGACCGGCGTTGGGTCTATGGTTCGCCCCGTGACACAGACTCGTCCCTTCCGGTTCGGGGTGCAGGCCGCCACATCAGGCAGTCGACGCGAGTGGGTCGATCTGGCCAGGCACACCGAAGCCCTCGGATACTCGGCACTCACGATGCCCGATCACTTCGACGACCAGCTCGCTCCCGTGCCAGCCCTGATGACCGCGGCGAACGCCACCACCACGCTGCGCATCGGTGCGCTCGTGTGGGACAACGACTACAAGCACCCGGTGGTATTGGCCAAAGAGCTCGCGACGATGGACGTGCTGTCGGAGGGACGGCTCGAAATCGGCATCGGCGCGGGCTGGATGATCGACGACT
>JANNQK010000299.1:0-15011 GCA_031400715.1 Actinomycetes bacterium
GCGGCGACCTCATCGAGACCTTCGATGTGCGTGATATCGCTCGGTTCTTAACACCTTCTAACTGCACCGACGGCGAGGGCAAACACATCCAGTTGTATCTGTCGGCAATCGCCGTCGTCGCGTCCCGGCACCCACCGGCCACCCCGGCAGGCACCGGGCACGCCGGCATCCACCCAGAACCTCCCGGATCATCGATGCGTCGTGCTGATACGTTCGTCTGGCCATGTCGGAGCCGTTGATCGTCGCCAAGGGTCTGGTGAAGCACTTCGGCGACTTCGAGGCCGTGAAGGGCATCGATGTGGAGGTGCAACCGGGCGAGGTGTTCGGCTTTCTCGGGCCCAATGGCGCCGGCAAGAGCAGCACGATGCGGATGATCGGATGCGTCTCGCCTTCATCGGCGGGCACGCTGCGTCTCTTCGGAATGGATCCGGACAGCGACGGTGCGAAGATCCGCGCGCGCATCGGCGTGGTGCCCCAACTCGACACGCTCGACACCGAGTTGAGCGTGCAGGAGAACCTGTGGATCTACGGCCGCTACTTCGACCTCAGCCGGGCCGAGTGCCGGCGGCGAACCACCGAGCTGCTCGAGTTCGCCCAGTTGACCGATCGTGCCGACAGCGTGGTCGAGCACTTGAGCGGGGGGATGAAGCGCAGGCTCTCGATCGCCCGGTCGCTGATCAACGAGCCCGAGCTGTTGTTGTTGGACGAGCCGACGACGGGGCTCGATCCCCAGGCCCGACACGTGTTGTGGGAACGGCTGTATCGGCTGAAGCAACAAGGTGTCACCCAAGTGCTCACCACGCACTACATGGACGAGGCCGAGCAGCTGTGTGACCGGCTGGTCGTGATGGACCAGGGTCTGATCGTGGCGGAGGGCTCGCCGCGTGAGCTCATCCAGCGATACTCCACGCGGGAAGTGCTCGAGCTGCGTTTCAGGGCCGGCAGCAACGACATGTACGGGGCGCAGGTGGACGGCATCGGCGACCGTGCCGAGGTGTTGCCCGACCGTGTGCTGGTCTACGCCGACGACGGAGAGGCGGCCCTTGCGGAGGCACATCGACGCGGGTTGTTGCCCGAGAGTGCCCTCGTGCGTCGATCGAGCCTGGAGGACGTGTTCTTGCTGCTCACCGGGCGGAGCCTGGCGGATTGATGAAGCGATCGACGGGTCCCCACTGATGCAGATCGTCACCCCTGGTCCGCTTCGCGTCGTCGGAGGCCACCTCGTGGTGTTCCGTCGGTTGTGGCGGCTCAACCTGTTGTCCTCGTTCGTGCAGCCGATGCTCTACCTGCTGGGCCTCGGCGTCGGCGTCGGTGCGTTGGTCGACCGCAACACAGGTTCCACACAGACGCTCGGTGGCATGTCGTACGTCGCCTTCGTCGCACCGGGCCTGATGGCGACAACCGCGATGGCCGTGTGCGCGGCGGAGAGCATGTGGCCGGTGATGGGCGGTCTCAAGTGGCGACGCGACTACCACGGCATCGCCGCCACCCCGCTCGACGCGACAGACATCGTCGTCGGACACATGATCTGGATGGCCATGCGCGCCGGGATTGCCGGGCTCGCGGTGGCCGCCGCGCTGGTGCTCGTCGATGACACCCGCGGGTGGGGGCTGCTGCCCGCGGTGTTGGTGGCGATGATCGTCGGTGTTTCGTTCGCGATGCCGATCATGGCGTACTCCGTCGGCGCCGAGATGGACGGTGGCTTTCCTGCGATCCAGCGGTTCGTGATCATCCCGCTGTTCCTCTTCGGCGGCGCCTTCTATCCACTCGCGCAACTGCCCGATGTCGTGCAGTGGTTCGCCCGTGCGTTCCCGTTGTGGCACGGCGTCGTGGTGGCTCGCGGGTTCACCACCGGTTCGGTCGACTGGGTCGGCGTCGCGGGTCACCTCGCCTACATGGTGCTGTGGGCGGTGGTCGGGACCGCGGTGTCGGTCACCCGGCTGTCCAGGCGGTTGTATCCGTGAGCAACGTGCTGCGCATCGTGCCGGCCTCGTATCTGTCTGCGCTCGGCGTGCGGCGGCTCCAGCGGATGATCGAACGTCATCTGATGGCGTATCGCCGCCAATGGCTGATCGTCGTGAGCGGGTTCTTCGAGCCGCTGTTCTACCTGTTGTCGATGCGAGCGGGAGTGGGCGACCTCGTCGGCGATGTGTCCGTCGGTGGTCGGTCGGTGCCATATGCCGCCTTCGTCGCTCCGGCGCTGATGGCGTCGTCGGCGATGAACGGCGCGATCTTCGACTCGACCGGCAACGTGCTGCAACGCTTGAAGTACGCCCGCATCTACGACGCCGCGTTGGCGACGCCGATGGGGCCGGCCGACGTCGCCGTCGGTGAGATCTCGTGGGCGCTCATCCGCGGGCAGATCTATGCGGTCGGCTTCCTGGCGGTGATGGCCGCGATGGGCCTCGCCGAGTCGTGGTGGTGCCTCATGGCGCTGCCCGTGTGCGCCCTGATCGGCCTCACGTTCGCGAGCATCGGCTTCCTGGGCACCACCTACATGCGCGGCTGGTCCGACATGGAGATCGTCAACACCGTGATGATGCCGCTGTTCTTGTTCTCGGCCACGTTCTTCCCGATCTCGTCGTACGGCGACTGGGCATGGATCGTGCAGCTCTCGCCGCTGTATCACGGTGTTGCACTGGTTCGGGCGTGCAATGCCGGGGTGTGGAGCAGCTCACTCGTCGTTCACGTTGCCGTGCTCGTGGTGCTGTCCACCGTCGCGCTGGCGCTCGGCGCACGGCGCGTCGACCGCCTGTTGCGTCGTTGATCCGCGGACGTTGATCCGCGGACATGGCCGGATAGGTTGCCGGCATGGCCGATGCCGACTTCTTCTGGGATCCCGTTTGACCGTGGGCGTGGATCACCTCCCGTTGGGTGGTGGATGTACAACGGCAGCGCGCCTACGACGTGACGTGGCGCTTCATCTCGCTCGCCGTGCTGAACGAGCAGCAGACCGCCGACTGGTACACGCCTGAGTACCGGCGTGGCCACGTGGCCGGACTCGAGTGTCTACGCGTCGCCGACGCGGTGCGGCTGGCCGAGGGCAACGACGCGGTGGGTCGCCTCTACACGGCGCTCGGCACAGGCATCCACGTCGAACGGCAGCGTGAGGGCCTTCGCAGCGACACGGCAGCCTTCATCGCCGACTCGCTCGATCGTGCCGGGATCGATCGCGGGTACGCCGAACACCATCTCGACGACACCCACGACGCCCACATCCGTGCCGAGACGGCGCTCGCCCTCGAACGCACCGGCAAGGATGTCGGCACGCCGATCATCACGTTCCGCCCAGGGGCCGACAACGAAAACAGCTTGTTCGGGCCGGTGATCTCGAAGGCCCCGACCGGCGAGGACGCTGTGAAGCTGTGGGATGCGATCGAGCTGATCGCCACCAGCCCGGGCTTCGCCGAGCTGAAGCGCAGTCTGCGATCGGCCCCGATCTTCGAGTGAGGCTGCCCAGATAGGGTGCTCGCCATGAGTCGCCCCCGTCGTTCTCCTGCGCCGTCGACGCACCGCTACCCCCGCACCGCGCGCCTGAACGAGTCGCTCCGCGAGGTGATCGCGGAAGAGCTCACCCGCATCGACGACGAGCGTCTCGACCTGGTCACCATCACAGCGATCGATGTCGATGCCGAGATGAACCGTGCCATCGTGTTCTTCGACTCGCTCCGCGGCGAGGAAGGCGATCCAGAGATCCTCGAGGCGCTCAACGGTCACCGCGTCAGGATCCAGGGGTCGATCGCTCGCCAGGTGCGTTCCAAGAAGACGCCGATCCTGCAGTTCCGTCCCGACGAGGTCATCCGGTCGGCCGAACACATCGAGCGGGTGCTGTTGTCGACCGAGACCCTTCCCGAGCGGCCCGTGTCGGACGACGATCCGTACGTCTCGCCTCGGGTCCGCGATGACGACCAGGACGATGACGACCAGGACGATGACGACGCGGGTGGCTCGGGCGACGAGCCGCACCGCTGATGGCGCGGCGCAAGCCGGCACTCGTGCACGGCCTGGCGGTGGTCGACAAGCCAGCCGGGGTCACCAGTCATGACGTGGTGGGCATGTTGCGCAGGCATCTCCACGAGCGCAGGGTCGGCCATGCCGGCACCCTCGATCCCGATGCCACCGGCGTCTTGCTCATCGGTGTCGGCAACGCCACCCGTCTGTTGCGGTTCCTCACCGCGCTCGGCAAGACCTACACCGCCGAAGTGGTGCTCGGCGTCGAGACGTCGACCCTCGACGATTCGGGCGAGGTGACAGCCCGCCACCACATGCCGGGCATCACCCTCGATCGCGTTCGAGCCGTGGTGGCCGAACACCTCACCGGCCCGATCATGCAGGTGCCGCCGATGGTGAGTGCGCTGAAGGTCGACGGTCGGCGGCTGCACGAACTCGCCCGTGAAGGCATCGAGGTGGAACGCCGACCGCGTCCGGTCACCATCCACCGGTTCGAGGTGGAAGCCACCGACGATCCTCTCGTCTACCGCATCGAGGCGACGTGCTCGTCGGGCACCTATGTGCGCACGCTGGCGGCGGACCTCGGTACGCTCCTCGGCGGCGGCGCCCACCTTCGCCGGCTGCGACGCACGGCGTGTGGCAGCTTCGACGAGTCGCAGGCGCTGGCCCCCGATCAGGCAGTGCTGATCACGATGGCCGAAGCGATGCGTGACTACCGGTCGGTCTCGGTCGATGCCGCGACTGCGGCGCTCGTGCGCAACGGTCGCAAGCTGCCCACGGACGACCGGTGGGCGGGCGACGGTCCCTGGGCGGTGCTCGACCCAGACGGCGAACTGATCGCCATGTACGAGCGGGTGGACGCCTCGACAGCCAAACCCGATGTGGTGATACCGGTGGCCTGAACGATGTGGCAGTAGGTCGTTCGACCTGTGACACATGTGAACTGCGTGCTCGTGGGCGCTGCCAGATATCGTCGCTGGTCGTGCAGGTGATCACGGATCTCTCCCGCTCGCCTTGGGCCAGCGACGGCTCGCAACGCAGCGTCTTGACCATCGGCGCCTACGACGGCGTGCATCGAGGTCATCAGGCGATCATCGCCGCCGTGCGTCAGCAGGCGGCCGAGTTGCAGGCGCAGTCCGTCGTCGTGACCTTCGATCGCCACCCGGCGTCGGTGGTTCGACCGGAATCGGCGCCGAAGCTGCTCACCGATCTCGACCAGAAGCTCGAACTGCTCGAAGCCACCGGCGTCGACGCGACGGTGCTCGTGCGGTTCGACCTCGAGCAGTCCGCCGAGTCGCCCGATGCGTTCGTCGAACGGGTGCTGGTGGGCGCCCTGGGCGCTCAGCGCATCGTCGTGGGTGACGACTTCCACTTCGGGAAGGGGCGCTCGGGCAACGTCGCGCTGTTGCGCGAATTGGGCGCGCGGCACGACTTCGATGTGGAGCCGCTGCCGCTGATCGATCGCGGCGACGGCGTCGACGAACCGCTCAGCTCCACCGCGATCCGCCGCGCGATGGCGGGCGGCCAGGTCGAGTTGGCCAGCTCCATGCTCGGCCGGCCGTTTCAGGCCCGTGGTCGCGTCGTACAGGGCGACCAGCGCGGCCGGCTGCTCGGCTTCCCCACCGCCAACGTCGAGGTGCCCAATGCGATCTGCATCCCCGCCGATGGCGTGTACGCGGGGTGGTACATGCGTCCCGACGGCGTCCGTCATGCATGCGCGATCAACCTCGGTCGGCGGCCCACGTTCTACGAGCATGCCGATCATTCGCTGCTCGAAGCGCACCTGCTCGACTTCAACGACGACCTGTACGGCGAGGCCGCCCGTGTGGAGTTCACGAACTTCCTGCGCAGCGAGCGCAAGTTCGACGGCATCGACTCGTTGGTGTCTCAGCTGAAGCAGGACGTCGAGCACGCCCGCAGCGTCCTCGACGTCTGAGCGAGTCGCGCGTCCGTCAGTCGCCGGCCGTTGCTCCCGCGAGGCCTGCATCGACTCGTCCGTAGGACGTCGTGCGCTGTTCGGCGCGGCGGCCGAGCTGCTCGGCCAGTTGGGTGAAGCGCTGCGGGGTCATCTCCTGGCCGTGCGCGGCACCTGCTGCTCGCGAGATGTTCTCGTTCATGAGCGTGCCGCCCATGTCGTTGCACCCTGCGTTCAGCAGCTGCACGGCACCGGTGAGGCCGATCTTCACCCACGACACCTGGATGTTCGGGATCCAGCCGTGATACGCGATGCGGGCGATCGCGTGCATCAGCAGCGTCTCGCGGAACGTGGGGCCACGCCGCGACTTGCGCTGCAGGTAGATGGGCGAAGCCATGTGCACGAACGGCAGCCCGACGAACTCGGTGAACCCACCGGTCTCTTTCTGCAGATCACGTGTGACCAACATGTGCCGGGCCCAGCTCTCGGGATGCTCGACCGAGCCGAACATGATCGTCACGTTCGAACCCAGACCGATGCCGTGCGCCTGCCGGTGGCACTCGAGCCACTCCTCGGTGTTCACCTTGTCGGGGCACAGGATCGCGCGCACCTCGTCGTCGAGGATCTCGGCGGCCGTACCGGGCAGCGAGGCCAAGCCGGCGTCTTTCAGCCGCAACAGGTAGGTGCGCAGGTCCTCGCCCAGCCGGCGTGCTCCCTCCGTGACCTCGAGTGCGGTGAATCCGTGCACGTGCATGTCGGGCACGGCTTGCTTCACGGCCCGGGTGACATCGATGTAGTAGTCGCCGTCGAAGTCGGGATGGATGCCGCCCTGCAGGGTGACCTCCGTCGCGCCGAGGTCGGCAGCCTCGCGAGCGCGGTCAGCGATGTCGTCGAGGGTGAGCAGGTACGGCGTGCCGCGCAGGTTGAGGCTGAGCTTGCCCTTGCTGAACCCGCAGAACTTGCACTTGAACGTGCACACGTTGGTGTAGTTGATGTTGCGGTTGTGCACCCAGGTGATCGGGTCGCCGACCACGTCGCGACGCAACTCGTCGGCGAGTTCGGCGATCGCGACGACCTCGGGGCCACGGGCGCGGAACAAGGAGACGATCTCGTCGAAGCCCACCTCCTGGCCCATCCGTACACCGTCGAGGATCTCGTCGATGCGTGAGCCGGGCCGTGTGGCCGGACGGCCAGGGACGAGCGTCATCGGTTCGGTGTTCGCGCCGCTGTACCACTGGGTGCTGCGATGCCCGACGAGCACCACTTCGGCCCCGTCCTGCACGACGTCGGCAGCGGTGACCTTCTCGGGCCAGACCGCACCGGGATCGTCGCGACCCAGGCCTTCGGCGTCGCTGCGGTCCATCACGGGGAAGTGCAGCGCCGGATCGAGCCAGCGCTCGGGCCGGCGCACGAACTCCGGGTAGATCGTGAGCCGCGGTGCGAGCGCGAAACCACGCTGCTCGGTGACCTCGCGCAGCACGTCGAGGTCGGGCCATGGGCGCTCGGGGTTCACATGGTCGGCGGTGACAGGGGAGACGCCGCCCCAATCGTCGATGCCGGCGTCGAGCAACACGCCGAAGTCATCGCTGAGGTTCGGCGGAGCTTGCAGGTGGATCTCGGCGGGCAGCACCAGGCGGGCCATGGCCACGGTCCACAGGTACTCGTCGGGCGGGCACGCCTTCGCCTTCTGCATGCCGGTGCGCAGCTTCGGCAGGAAGTTCTGGACGATCACTTCCTGCACATGACCGTGCCGGACGTGCGACTCGGCGATCGCCTCCATCGCCGCGATGCGGTCGATGCGGTCGTCGCCGATGCCGACCAGGATGCCCGTGGTGAACGGGATCTGCAGCTCGCCTGCGGCCTCGAGCGTTGCCAGCCTGCGAGCCGGCACCTTGTCGGGTGCCGACTGATGGCACTCGAGGTCATCGCGCATGCTCTCGATCATCATTCCCTGGCTCGGCGACACGGGTCGCAACCGGGCGAGCTCGTCCTTGGTGAGCGCACCGCAGTTGGCATGCGGCAGCAGACCCGTCTCGTCGAGCACCAGCTTGGCCATCGCGGCCACGTAGTGAACGGTGGAGTCGTAGCCGTGGTCGCGCAGGAACGTGCGGGCGACCTCGTAGCGATCCTCGGGTCGCTCGCCCAGGGTGAACAGCGCTTCATGGCACCCCTTGCGGGCACCCTGGCGGGCGATCTTCAACACGTCGTCGGGCAGCAGGTACGGCTTCTCGAGACGCGCAGGCGGCTGGGCGAACGTGCAGTAGCCGCAGGTGTCGTTGCACAGCATGGTCAGCGGGATGAAAACCTTGGGCGAGTAGGTGACACGCGTGCCGTGAGCCGCATTGCGCACTCGACGGGCTCGAGCCATCGTCTCGTCGAGCGAGAGATGGATCAGGTGTTCGTGCCGGATCGCCGACACCGCGGTCACTTCGCGGGCCAGATGACGGTGCGATCGGCCGCGTACACCCCACCGATGAGCGTCGTGTCGACGAACGCCGTGATGTCGGGCGCCTTGCCGTCGAACAGACCGATCTCCGCGTAGGTGGAGACCTCGTCGTTCAACAGGTCGAGCTCGGGAACTCCGAGGGCGGTGTTCACATTCGTGTCGGTGACCAGCTTCGACTCGACGGCCCAGCGGGCGGTCTCACCTTCGGGTGACAGGAACATCGCGTTGCCGTTGGCATTGATGAATCCGAGTGCGATCTCGGCGGCGGCAGCCGGGTCGGCGACCGAGTCGGCGAGGCCCCGCATCGCCGCCCGAACGAAGTCCTGGGCCGCGGTCGGGTGCTCGTTCAGGAACTCGGCGTTCGTGTACAGGATGCCGAAGCTGCCGGGGATGTCGTTGGCGGCCGGATCGAAGAGGGTGAACGGGATGCCGGCGGCCTCGAGTTGCTTGGGTTCGTTGCTCTTGTACCCGGGGAACCCGACGATGTTCGGCACCTCGATGTGCACCTTCGGATCGAAGCCATCGAGCAGCACCGTGGTGTAGTCGGTGCCTTCGGTGAGGCCGGCCTGCTTCAGCATCGCAGCCACGCTCGGGGTGATCTTGCCCTTCACGCCGATCGTCGAGCCGCTCAGGCCCGCAAGGTCGGTGGGACCGCCGTCTTTCACGATCAAGGCGTCGATGCCGGTCTTGCCCTCCACGGCGACCACCACGAACTGGGCCTCGTTCTTCGCGGCGAAGTCGACGACCTCGCTGAACGATCCGCCGGAGGAGAACTGAGCGTTGTTGGCTGCGAGTTCGGGGTAGTTGGCGGTGGAGAAGCTGGGCTTCACCTCCACGTCGAGGCACAGTTCGTCGAAGTACCCCTTCTCCTCCGCGACCAACACCTCGACGATCGATGCGGTGGCCGCGAAGTCGAAGCTCGACAGGTACGTGATGGTGCCGGCTGCCTTGTTGGCCTCGCAGCGTGCCTCTGGGAACGGCTCCCCTGCGACCACGTCGCCAGCGGTTGCCCCGGTGCCGGGCGTTTCGGTGCCGGGCGTTTCGGTGCCGGGCACCTCGGTGGCGGTCGGCAGCACGGCCGTGGTGACCGAGGTGACCGAGGTGACCGAGGCGGCGTCGCCGTCGGTGGCCGGCGAGGACTCGGTGTCGTCGCCGCATGCGGCGAACAGGAAAACGGGAACGAGCAGCACTGCTGCACGGGAAAGACGACGCGACATGACAGACCTCCGGTACGGGGTGATCGGGAAATGATCAGTTGTGCCAGAGCACGGCGGGGATCAGGTGTCGATGCAAGAAGGAGACACTGGCCCCCGCACTGCCGTGCGTTTCATCACCATACCGACCGGCGCGCGCCGACGCTCTACCGGAGCATCGAACCCCGACGAGGCAACGATCACTCGAGCGTGTCGGGTAGCTCGCGGCGCAAGGTCGCGCGCAGGTGGTGCGTGAGCGGTTCGCCCACGGCGGCCATTCGTACGTCGTAGCGAAGGATGTCACCGTCGACCGACACGTCGCGCTCCACGGCGGCCACGTCCTTCGCCGTCGACGAACGACCGATGGAGGACGACTTCATCCGGAACGTCGTCCCGTCGAAGGTGCCCTCGAGCAGCTCGGTGATGCCGGTCGGGTGTGCGATCACGAACTCCACGAGGCCCGGCCGTGGCATGCGCAGGTAGCCGCTCTCGGCATGAAGGGGACGCTGGTCGTCGGCGTGCTTGGTCCGCTGTGCGTAGGCGAGGAACGGCTTGCCCACGTGACTGAACGTGATCGACTCGAGGTAGTCGAACGGGTCGATCGTCGGATACTCACCGTGCCCGCGGCCGTTCCAGGTGCCGATCAGGAAACCGAGGGCGGAGATGTCAGGGTGGAGCGCAACCGTCATGCGTGCAGCGTCGCGCATCAGCGACCGCCAAGCGGTGCCAGACTCACGGCATGTCGTTGCGCGCCTCCAGCCGATCTGGCCTGGCCACCGTCGTCGGATGGGTGCTGGTGCTGGTGGTCGGATGGGTGCTGCTGCGCATCCTGATCGGCACCCTGTACTGGATGTTGCGTGGCGTCGTGCTCGTCGCCGTGCTCGTGGGCCTGCTGCTGGCCTACCTCGCGCTCAAGGCACCCGACGACGAATGAACCAACTGGCACCTGCAAGGGCGGGCGCTGCCAAGCTGACGACTCGCCGGCTCACCGACCGTCGTCGAGCAAGGCGTCGGCTCGTGGCCTGTGCCCCGTAGACGCTGCGACCGTGCTCTCCCGGTTCCGGTGCGATTCGTCCGAACATCTCGACCTCCCTGAGCCAGCGGGTGCGGCGTTGAGCTCGAGATCGACGGTACGTTCATGCGGCGGTCAGCGAATCGGGGAAAACCCTCGATGCTCGATCACGTGTCGGTCGACCGTGCCGACCACCCGGCGGCCAGGCTGGCGCGGTTCGTGACGCCGAGCTTCTGGAAGACCCGGGTGAGGTTCGCCTCGACCGTCTTGGTGCTCATGAAGAGCTCCGCCGAGATCTCCTTGTTGCTGCGACCGCCGGCCGCCATCTCCGCCACCCGTCGCTCGGTCGGGGTGAGGTCGGTACGGCTCGACGCGGTTCGCCCGCCGACCCGTGCCAGTTCCACATCGGCCCGCTCCTCCCACAACCGCGCCCCCATCGCAGCGAACTCGACCGACGCCTCGTCGAACGCCTGTCGCGCCACCCCTCGCTGCTTTGCTCGGCGGGCGACGATCCCGAGTGTGAGCAGCGTGCGCGCGCGCTCGTAGCGCAGACCGGTTCGCTCATAGATCTCGACCGCCTGCCGGGCCGCGCTCACCGCAGCCGATGGGTCGCCGGTGTGGGCGAGGATCAACGCCCGGCCGCGGAGCACGGTCGCCTGAGCCGATGGGCGACCGAGCCGCTCGGCACGGGGAGCGAGCCGCTCGATCAGTTCGCTCGCGGCGTCGATGTCTCCCACCGCGACGTACGCCTCCAGCAGGTCGGCGTGGAACCTCACGTACCCCGGTTCGCGAAGGCCGATCGCTTCACCGATCTCGTCGTATCGTCGCAGCTGGCGGATGGCCTCGACCGGGTCGCCGCACCCGTGCGCGATGAAACCCAGGACGCCGGTGCCGTTGCGCTCGCTCCACGGCGACCCCGACGACCGGCCGTCCTCGATCAGGCGAGACGCGGTGGCAGCGGCGGCTTCGATGTCGCCGCGATATGCACCCATCATCGCGATGTTGAACAGCGCCGCTTGGACCTGGCTGTCCTGTTCGGCGGCCTGGCTCAGATCGAGCTGAAGACGTGCATAGCGCTCGGCTTCCGCCCACCTGCCGCTCCACAGCTCGAGCTGGGGCAGGTGACCGATCACGTACGGCAGCGAGCCTTCGTCGGCGACGTCGATGAGATCGACCAGGATCGATCGCGCTTCGTCGATCTGATCGGCGTACTTCAGCAGCGCCGCGAGAGTGCCACGCGCCGAATCGGCCGTCGGAACGTTCGAGCCATGCTCGAGCGCGATCGCCCGGTCGAACATCGATCGATCCAGACCGCGGCCGGCCATGAAGCTCGCTGTCGCCGATGCGGTGAGCGCCCCGGCGAGCACTCGTGGATCTGGGTCGCCCGTGCCATCGATCAGGTCGAGCGCCGCCTCGGCATGATCGGCAGCCGCCGCGAAGTCGGTGTAGAGCACCCTCGCCAGGGTCGTGTGGGCTTCGATCCGCAGAGAACGGTCGTCGGTCAGGCTGAGCGCGCGCTCGGCAAGCTGCACGGCTTCGGCGGAGCTGTCGCTGTGGGAGTACTCGATCGTGGCCGACGCCAACAGCGCCCGAACGACGACCGACACGTCGCCGGACGTGGTGCGAATGCGATCGAGCTCGTCGAGGGCTTGCTGCGTACGGCCCGCTCGAAAGAGGGTGTCGGCACACAGCAGGGCTCGTTCGTCGCGCAGGGGATCGTCGACCGGGGTGACCGAGAGCGCCAACGACGCCAGGTCGGCTGCCTCAGCAGTCGCGCCGCGGCCGATGACCGTGGCGATCGCGTCGGTGAGTTGGGCGGCCACCAGCGCATCGGCACGCTCGGTCCCGCGACCGAGATGGATCCAGCGCTCCAGACCGTCGCTGATCGTCGCGAGCCGGCGATGGAGCTCGAGGCGTTCCGAGCCGGACATCGCGTCGTGCGCGGCGGACGCCAGCAACGGGTGTGTGAAGCGGACGTTCCGATCGACGATCTCGATGATGTTGGCGTGTTCGGCCGGCCGGAGTGCATCGATCGCCACGAGCGCCGACAGGCGCTCGACGGTGGGCCGTGCCATCAGTGCGGCGAATGCGAGGGCCTCGATGGTCGAGGGCGGCATCTGCTGGACCCGCTGGGCGACGAGGTCGTTCAACGACGACGGCACCGGCATCGGCCCGGGTGATGGAACGCCGGTGGCGCCGAGCCCGCGGGTGAGCTCGAGGGCGAAGAGCGGATTCCCTCCTGCCGTCTCGGCCACGCGATCGATGGTGGATGTCTGCAGCGGGGTGGCGGACGCGGCAGTGACGATGGCCGCGAGTGCATTCGTACCGAGTGGGCCGAGTTCATCGGACCGATGATCGAGCACCGGTTCGCTCTCGCTCCGACGAGCGATGACGGCGCACACCCTGCTGGTCGGCAACCTGCGGAGCGCGAACCCGAGCACGTTCCTACTGGTCTGATCCATCCATTGGGCGTCGTCGATCACGATGAGCACCGGGCGATGGGTCGACACCCGGCTCAGGGCTTCGATCGTCGTCATGCCGAGCTCACGGATCGTCGGTGGTTCATCGGCCGACTCCGCTCCGAGGATCACGCGGAGGTGCCGTTGCACGTGGTCCGGCAACTCGTCGACGTGTTCGAGGCCACCGAGCAGATCGCCCAACACGGTGCCGTCGAGACCAGCCTCGGCCATCGTCGGTCGGCTCGTGAGCGTTGCGAATCCGAGGGATCGTGCCGCCTCGATCACGGCAGTCGTCAGGGCGGTCTTGCCGATGCCCGGATCTCCCACGAACTCGATCGAACCGCTCTGATGGGGGCAGTCGTCGAGCAGGGCGAGACAGCGTGCGAGTTCTGTCTGCCGTCCGATGAGCATCGTGTGCCCCGGCTCAGGTCGCGGCGAGGTGTTCGGCGATGGCGGTGAAACCCCGCATGGTCTCGAGCGACAGGTCCTCGGGAAATGCCTGCGGATAGGTGGAGAACCGGGCGATCACGGTGCGCGATGGGCGATGCACCCAGCAGTACTGGCCGAAGATGCCGAGCCCGCTGTACTCCTGACCGCGCTGCATCACCCAGAACGCACTGTGGTACATCGCCCATCCGTCATGTGCACCACCGTCCTGGGCCTCGAACGCGGCGAGGGCTGCGTCGTCGCCATCGCGGGTGTCGGCCACCCACGTGGCGGGCACCACCTGGCGACCATCGATCGCACCGTCGTCGAGGTAGGCCACGCCGAACCTGGCGAGGTCGCGGAGCGTGCAGCTCATGCCGCCTTCCACCACCGAGTTGCGGAGCGGATCGAGCATGATGTCGGCGTCGTGCTCCATGCCGAGCGGGCCCCAGAGATCTCGAGCCACGATCTGCGGGTACGGCAGGTCGTTCACCACTTCCAGCAGGCGAGCGGCGATGTTGGTGAGGGGCGACCGGTACTGGAACTTCGCACCGTGCGCGTACGCGGTGCCGTAGGTGCGGAAGTGGCCGAGTGTGCCGAGCGGTGCCCGGCCATCGAGCGGCCGGTAGCCCGCGTGCATCTCGTACGCGATGAGGGGGATCTCGTCGTTGCCGGCCTCGTCATAGACGTCGTAGTCCTCCATGAAGTCGGTGCCCGCGGTCATGTCGATCACGTGGCGCACCGTCGCTCCATCGAGGCTGGTGCCGGCGAACTCGGGGGCGACGTCGGTCACGAGGTCGTCGATCGACAACTGGCCCCGGTCGATCGCGATGCCGAGCGCCGCGCCACAGAACGACTTCGACACGCTCATCAGCAGGTGCATGGTGCGCTCGTGCATGCCGTTGAAGTAGCGCTCGTCGACGATGCGCCCGTCGTGCACCACGCACACCGCGTCGCAACACGAGCTCTCCAGCTGCTCGGTCCAGGTGATCGAGGCGCCGTCGCGTCCTTCGAAGGTGACGTTCGAGATATCGATCGGATGGCGGGTCAGGGGCGACGGGGGCCCGTCGCCACGGGCGATCAACGCGGTCGGGACGAACTCGCGCATGTTCTGGAACGCCTGGCGGTTGTAGGGCGGTTCCATCCAGTTGGCGAGCGTGAACGAGCGGTCGATGGCCATGCCCCAGCTTCGCATCCGTCGGAAGCCTCAGCGAACGCGACGCCCGAGAACGCGGCTGGGAACGATGCCTGGAAAAACGTCGCCTGGAAAAACGTCGCCTGGGAAAACGACGCCTGAGAGAAACGACGCCCAAGAGAAAACGACGATGGCCCGCCTCCGAAGAGGCGGGCCATCGACTCACTGATGTCTCTGGCTGCTCGTGACGACGACCTCCGCCGGTCGTCGCCCCGAGGACGGGTCAGCGATGTTCGTGATGTGACGTCGCTAGATGATCACGGACGGTCGTAGAGGAAGATGTCCGCAACGGCGTTGGTATCGCCACTGACGAGGTTGATGGCCAGGGAGATGAAGGCGATGCGGTCGCCGTCACCGCTGACGCTGGCCTCGATCGACCTGTCATTGCCACCGAGTGCTCCCTGGGCCGTCACG